>DATLIE010000280.1:0-8992 GCA_035539635.1 Burkholderiaceae bacterium | reverse complement strand
CGCTTGCCAGCCAAAGGGCCGCCAGGCCGCCCGCGACGAGTTGCCGGCGCCAGGGTGCCGGCGGCGAGTGCGCCGCCATCGCGGCCGCGATGGCGGCGCCCAGCCCGAGCGCCAGCCACTGCAGCGGCCACATCGCCGCATGGTGCGAGACGAACACGGCGATGAACTGCTCGCGGCTGAAGGGCAGCATGGGCCCGCAGTCTGGAGGGCCGCGCCGATCGCGGGCTGACTTCGCTCAAGTGGGCGTTGAACCGAGCGCCGCCAGCGGACTCAAAATGTCCTTGCCATGAACCACCGCTTTGCCGACCGTGCCGAAGCCGCCCGCGCGCTCGCCGCGCGGCTGCTCGACGAACACCTGCCCGGCCCGGTGGTGGTGCTCGCGCTGCCGCGCGGCGGCGTGCCGATCGGCGCCGAGATCGCGCGCCGGCTGAACGCACCGCTGGACCTGCTGCTGGTGCGCAAGATCGGCGCGCCGTGGCAGCCCGAGCTGGCGGTGGCCGCGGTGGTCGACGGCGGCCGGCCCGAGATCGTGATCGACGAGGGCATCGCCGCCGAGGTCGGTGCCGACGCCGACTACATCGAGCGCACGGCGCGCGAGGAGTGGCAGGAGATCGAGCGCCGGCGGGCGCGCTACCTGGCCGGACGTGCACCGGTGCCGGTGGCCGGCGCGACCGTGATCGTGGTCGACGACGGCATCGCCACCGGCACCACGGTGCGCGCGGCGTTGAAGGCACTGCGCCGGCGTGGGGCCGCGCGCCTGGTGCTGGCGGTGCCGGTGGCGCCGCACGACACCCTGCTCGCGCTGCAGCGCGAGGTCGACCGCGTGATCTGCCTCTCCGAACCCGACCCCTTCCGAGCGATCGGCCTGCACTACGTGGACTTCCACCAGGTCAGCGACGAGGAAGTGCTGGCGGCACTGGCCGCCGCACCCGGGGCAGCTGCGCCGGCCGCGGGATGATCTGCATCAAGGCGCGTGCAGCTTGGAGCGCCACCATCGGTCCACAGAATCTGGACCCGCCCCCAGGAGCCGTCGATGACACGCAAGCCCGCCTCTCCGCCCACCCACGACGCCGAGTTGCTCTGGAGCCAGTGGCTCGAGCAGCACCAGGCGGCGAGCACGGCGCAGTTCGAGCAGCTGCTGCAGCTGCAGCAGCAATGGCAGCAGGCCTGGATGCAGGCCACGCAACTCTGGTGGGGGCCGTGGGCTCCGTTCCTCGAACGCGGCGGCGAGCAGCTGGCCTGAGGCGCCGCGGCGGCCGTCAGTCGTCGTGGCGCTGCCGCACGTAGCGCCCGGGTGCCGCGCCGAGCGACGCGGCCTTCGGCACTGCGGTGGCGCGCACCGGCGCTGACGAGCGCGCGGCCAGCCACGCCTGCCACGCTGGCCACCAGCTGCCGTCGCGCCGTTCGGCCGCCTGCAGCCACTCCTCGTGCGGCAGCCAGGGGCTGTGCTCGGCGCGCGTGGCGATGCGGTAGTCGCGGTGCGCGTGTCCGGGCTCGGAGACGATGCCGGCGTTGTGCCCGCCGGCGGCGAGCACGAAGGTGATCTCGGCGTCGCACAGGTGGTGCAGCTTGTAGACCGAGCGCCAGGGCGAGATGTGGTCGCGCTCGGTGCCGACCAGGAACACCGGCAGGCGGATGTCGGCCAGCGACACCGGCCGCCCGTCGACACGGTAGGTGCTCGTGGCCAGCGCGTTGTGCAGGTACAGCGAGGTCAGGTACTCGTGGTGCATGCGCGCCGGCAGGCGCGTGGTGTCGGCGTTCCAGGCCATCAGGTCGGTCGGCTGCTCGCGCTCGCCCATCAGGTACTCGCGCATGCGCCGCGTCCACACCAGGTCGCGCGAATGCAGGAACTGGAACGAGCCGGCCATCTGCTGGCCGCTCAGGTAGCCCTGGCCGCGCGTGATCTCGTCGAGGTAGCCGACCTGGCTCTCGTCGATGAACAGGCCCAGCTCGCCGGGCTCGGAGAAGTCGGTCTGCGCGGCCAGCAGCGTCAGCGAGGCCAGCGGCGGCAGGCCGCGTGCGAGCCCGTTGCCGCCATTGCGCGCCAGCGTCGCGGCGGCGATCGCCAGCAGCGTGCCGCCGAGGCAGTAGCCCATCGCGTGCACCGCGCAGCGCTTCGGGTGCAGCGCAGCGATGGCCTTCAGCGGCTCGAGGATGCCCAGGCGCAGGTAGTCGTCCATCGACAGCTCGTGGTCGGCCGCGTCGGGGTTGCGCCAGGACAGCATGTAGACCGTGTGGCCCTGCTGCACCAGATAGCGCACCAGCGAGTTGTGCGGCGACAGGTCGAGGATGTAGTACTTCATGATCCACGACGGCACGATGAACACCGGCTCGGGGTGCACCTTCGCACTCTGCGGCGCGTAGCGGATCAGTTCGACCAGGTGGTTGCGCAGCACCACGTCGCCCGGCGTCACCGCGACGTCGCGGCCGACAACATGCTCGGTCGCTGGCGTGGCCGGCAGGCCGCTCACGTCCTGCAGCCAGTGCTTCGCGCCCTGCACCAGGTGCGCGCCGCCGGACTCGAGCGCGTCGCGCAGCGCCACCGGGTTGGTGGCCAGCCAGTTGGCCGGCGTCATCATGCCCAGCCACTGGCGCGCGAAAAACTGCGTCACCTCGGCATGGTGCGCGGTCATGCCCGGCACGCTGGCGGCCTCGTGCCAGAACGCCTCCTGGTTGCGAAAGCCGTGGCGGATGGCGTTGAACGGCCACTGCGTCCAGTCCGGGTGGCGAAAGCGCGGGTCCTCGTCGGCCTCGCCGGCCGGGTGCTCGTCGGCCCGACCGACCGCGAAGCGCAGCGTGTCGTGGCCGAGCTGCGTCGCGCGCGCCGCCAAATCCATCTGGCGCCCCGGCGACACGCCAAGGTGCCAGGCCCAGTCAGCCCACGCGAGCGCCAGCGAGACCGGCGACAGCGAGCCGGTCCAGGGCGCCGTGCTGGCATGCAGCAGCCGGTCCAGGCGTTGTGTCGGCGTCTCGGCGCGGCGCGCGGCCGTGAGGGGCAGCGGCGCCTCGACGGCGGGCGCCGGGGCGGGCCGCTTGGCGGCGCGGGCTTGGGCAGTCATGCGGCGATTCTCGGCGTCGGCCCGCGCGCCCGGCTTGACACGGCTCAGGGCCGAACCAACTGCTCGACGCGCGGCTGCTCGGCCAGCGCCTGCGTCAAGCCATGCAGCTCCTCAGCCACCAGACGGATCACGTCGTCGGCGGCGAGCACGCCCACCAGGCGCTCCTGCGCCGCAGTGACGGGCACGCGGCGCACGCGGCGGTGGCGCATCAGCGCGATCACGTCGTGCAGCGAATCCCCCTCGCGCACCGTGGTCACGTCCTCGGTCATCACGTCGCCGACACGCAGGGTGGCCGCATCGGCGTCCTTGGCCACCACGGCGGTGACGATGTCGCGGTCGGTCAGCATGCCGCAGACGACGCGACCCTCGGCGGTCTCCTCCACCACGACGAGGCTGCCGACATGGCGCTCGCGCATCGCGCGCGCGGCCTCGTTCAGCGCAGTGGAGCGGAAGGCGACGACGACATCGCGGGTGCAGACATCGCCGGCAGTGCGAAAGGCAGACATGGCGGGCTCCTTGGAGGAACAGCGGCCATCCCGGGCCGCCATTCAGCATGGACCGTACCGAGGGGCGCGCGCTTGACCATGCGCAAGGCCGCCGGCCCCCGAGCGGCTCAGGATGACGGCACCAGTCGATCCCGACCCTTCCGGAGGAGTGCCGCATGGGCCTGTCCGTCAAACGCAACTGGCTCGTGGTGGCCAACGCCGCCCGGGCACGCGTGCTCGAAGAGAACGAGCGCGCCGGAACCTACACGCATGTCGTCGACCTCGTGCACCCGCAGAGCCGCCAGAAGGGCGTCGAGCTGGCCAAGGCGCATGGCGGCGACCGCGCCGGCCTGGTCATGGGCAGCGGCCGCGGCGGCGCCGGCGGCACGGCCCTCGACCCACGTACCGACCCGCACGACCGCGAGCACGATCGCTTCGCGCGCGAGCTGGCGACCGCGCTCAACGAAGGCGTGGCCAGCGGTCGTTGCGCCGGTCTCGTGCTGGTGGCATCGGACCCATTCCTTGGCCGCCTCAAGTCGCATCTCGACACGCAGGCCGCCAAGGCGCTGCTGCGCAGCATCGCGAGCGACTACACGCTGCTGCGCGACGACGAACTGGCCGAGCGCATCGGGTCGGCAGGCCGCGCACCGTGAAACTGCCGCTCGAGATCCACTTCCGCGACATGGTGCCGTTGCCGTCGCTCGAGCCCGAGATCCGGCGCCGCGCCGCCAAGCTCGAGCAGTGGGGTACGGAGCTGATGAGCTGCCAGGTCACGGTCGATGCCAGCGCCAACCGGCGCCGCCAGGGCCACGAGTACCAGGTGCACATCGACGTGCGCGTGCCCGGCGACCAGGTGGTCATCAATCAGCACCACCGCGGCGACGACGCGCAGCTCGCGGTGCGCGGCGCCTTCGACGCGATGGACCGGCTGTTGCGCGAGCGCATCGAGCGGCGACGCGAGCCCATGCCGCCGGACTGAGGTTCGCGTGCGAGTGCGCGCTCGGGGGTGATCCGTCTGCGCCGTCAAGGCGCCGGGCCGTCGAGCGCGTGTTCCCGCCCGATCTGGTACCCCACGCCCCTCACGGTATGGATCAGGTGGCGGTCGAACTTGCGCCGCAGGTGGTGCACGTAGACCTCCACCGTGTTCGAGCACGTTGCGTCGCTCCAGCCATAGAGCATGTCCTCGAGTGCGGCGCGCGACACCACTTGCTGCTTGCGGCGCACGAGGGTCTCGAGAAGCCAGAACTCCATGTTGGTCAAAGGCACCTCGCGGCCATGCCAGGTGGCGCTGCGCCGATCGACCTGCAGCCACAGGGGGCCGTGGACCAGCGTCGCCGCCGAGGCCTGTGCCCGTTGTGCCCGCCGGGTCACCGCGCGCACCCGCGCTGCCACCTCTTGCGCATCGACCGGCTTGGTCAGATGGTCATCGGCTCCGAGATCCAGCAGGCGAATGCGCTCCGTGACGCTGCCCTGGCCTGTGATCACGATCACCGACTGCGCGGGGTCGATGCCGCGCACGGCCTGCAGGGCCGCCTCTGCCGGCAAGTCCGGCAGGTCGAGCCCAAGCAGGACGCACCCGTAGCGTTCGCGTCGCAGCGACGGCCCAAGGTCGCAGCCCCATTGGATCCAGTCGGTCCTGAAGCCAGCACGGCCCAGGCACTGGCTCAGATCGGCGCCGACCTGGGAGTCGTGCTCGACCAGCAGCAGGTGCACCGCCCCCCCGGGTGACTCGAGTCGCGTGGAATTCATCTCCTGGTCTGCCATGCCGATGCGCCGCGCCCGAGTGGCCAGCGTACTTGCGTCGATGAACAGGCTTGTAGGCGGCGATGCTTAACGGACCCTTAAGCATGGGCAACTATGTTCTGAATGTGTCACGGCCTGTCCCGAAGGGGCGCTGGGCATCGTCGACGGCAAGGCCGTGCTGGTGAACGGTGCCGCATGCATCGGCCACGGCGCCTGTGCGGCCGGCTGCCCGCACGACGCGATCACGCTCGTGTTCGGCACCGAGAAGCGCGGCATCGACATCCCGCAGGTATCGCCGCAGTTCGAGTCCAACGTGCCCGGCCTGTTCATCGCCGGCGAGCTGGGCGGCATGGGGCTGATCTGCAAGGCGGCGGAGCAGGGCCGCCAGGCGATCGACGCGATCCGCAAGCGCGCGCGCGGGTCACATGAGTACGACGTGGTGATCGTCGGCTGCGGCCCGGCCGGCTTGTCGGCCGGCCTGTCGGCGCTCGAGCACAAGCTGCGCTACAAGCTGATCGAGCAGGAGGACTCGCTGGGCGGCGCGGTGTTCCACTACCCGCGCAACAAGGTCGCGATGACGGCACCGGTCAAGCTGGCACTCGTGGGCAAGGTGAAGTTCGGCGAAGTGCAGAAGGAGAAGCTGCTCGAATTCTGGCAAGGCGTGGTCGAGCGCACCGGCCTTCAGATCGCGTTCCGTGAGTGCATGCAGGGCATCGAGCCCGCGGGCGACGGCTTCGTCGTGCGCACCGACCGGCACCCGTACCGCACGCGCAGCGTGTTGCTCGCGCTCGGCCGGCGCGGCACGCCGCGCAAACTCGACGTGCCCGGCGAGGAATCGCCCAAGGTCGTCTACCGCCTGATCGACCCGGCTCAGTACGACGGCCAGGCGGTGCTGGTGGTCGGAGGCGGCGACAGTGCGCTCGAGGCGGCGCTCGCGCTCGCCGAGCGGCCCGGCACCACGGTGACGCTGTCGTATCGCAGCGCGGCCTTCTCGCGCGTCAAGCAGAAGAACCGCCAGGCCGTCGAGCAGGCCCAACGCGAGACTCGCCTGCGGGTGGCACTGGAGTCCACGGTGCAGTCGATCGAGGCGCAGCAGGTGCAGCTTCAGACGAAGGACGGCGCGCAGACGCTGCCCAACGACGCGGTGATCGTCTGCGCAGGGGGCCTGCTGCCCACGCCGCTGCTGCAGTCGGTGGGGATCCGGTTCGAGACCAAGCACGGCACGGCGTGAGTCCGCTCGTACCCGTACCCGAGCACTGCCGCGCCTCCTTGACGCGCATCAATCGACTTGAGGTTCGACGGCGTACCGTGGGCCGCCTCTTACATCGAGTCGGAGGTCGAACATGCAGGGCAACGGCCGAACGTGGTTCCTGCTTGGCGAGATCGGCATCAGCGATTGGATCGACGGCCAGGCTGGTGCGCTCGCCGAAGGGCAGTCGCCACCGCACCTCGAGGGCCGACGAGTGGCTTCAGCGATTGCCGGCACTGCGGCTCCTGCGACGCGCCGGCGCGAAGGCCGCGCGTTGCGCCGCGGTGCGCTCGAAGCGCCGCGCCAGGTTGTCGCACACCAGGTCGCAGAGCTGGTAGATCGCCGGGTCGGCGATGCTGTAGTACACGCTCGTGCCCTGCGTCTCGCGCGCCAGCACGCCGTGCTGGGCCAGCAACGCGAGATGGCGCGACACGTTGGCGGCGCTGTAGCCGGTGGCCTCGGCGAGTTCGCCGACGCTGTGGCGGCGCTCGCGCAGCAGGTTGAGCAGGCGCAGGCGCGCCGGCTCCGACAGGGCCTGGAAGTACGCGGCCACCTGGGCCAGGGCTTCGGGCGAGAGCTTTTCCATCAACGGACAGTGTGCCCCAGCGGCGCCGGCCTGCGTGGCGGGAGGGATGTTCTTTACTTGCATTGTTGCGTGATTGCGCAAACAATAGCGGCAAGATGAACAGCCGTCCAGGAAATCCGATGAGAACGCCCCTGCCGTGGTTCGTGGCGCTGGCTGCCGCGCTGGCGGTGGCTGCCGCCGGGGCGGCGGAGCCGCTGGGCAGCGTGAGCGCGCGCAGCGCTGCCGGCGGCGCCAGCGCGTCCTACGACGGCGTGGTCGAGGCGCTGCGCCAGACCGTGATCGCGGCCCAGGTCAGCGGCGCGGTGGTGCAGCTCGACGTCAAGGCCGGCGACCGCGTGCGTGCCGGGCAGCTGCTGCTGCGCATCGACGCGCGCGCCGCCGAGCAAGCCAGTGCCGCCAGTGAAGCCCAGGTGCGCGCCGCGCGCGCCGCGCAGGAGGTGGCGAGCAAGGAGTACGAGCGCCAGCAGCAGCTGCACGCCGAGCGCTTCATCAGCGCCGCCGCGCTCGACCGTGCGCGTGCCGAGTACCAGGCCTCGCTCGCGCAGGCCCAGGCGCAGGCGGCGCAGGCCGGCGCGGCGCGCACGCAAAGCGGCTTCTACGCTGTGCACGCGCCTTATGCGGGTGTGGTGTCGGAGGTGGCGGTGACGCTGGGCGACATGGCCCTGCCCGGGCGCGCCCTGCTCACGCTCTACGACCCGACGGCGCTGCGTGTGACCGCCGCCGTTCCGCAGTCGGTGGCGCAAGGCCTGCAAGACGGTGCTGTGCGCGCCGAACTGCCGGCTCTGCCCGCTGCCACGCGGATGCAGGCCCCGCGCCGCGTCGAGGTGCTGCCGGCCGCCGACGCGGCCACGCACACGCAGACGCTGCGCGCCGAGCTCGCGCCCGGCCTGGCCGGCGCGTTGCCGGGCCAGTTCGCGCGCCTGTGGCTGCCCGGCGACGCCGGCCAGCGCGGCGGCGTGTGGGTACCGGCATCGGCCGTCGTGCGGCGCGCCGAGATGACCGGCCTCTATGTGCTCGATACCCAGGGGCGCCCGCTGCTGCGACAGGTGCGCCTGGGGCGCACACAGGGCGACGAGGTGGAGGTGCTGGCCGGCGTGAGCGCGGGCGAGCGCGTGGCTACCGACCCGCAGGGCGCGGCGCGAGCGAAGTGACCGCGACATGAGCACGCCCACCCTCGGCATCTCCGGCCGCATCGCCGCCGCCTTCCAGGACGCGCGCATCACGCCACTGCTGGCGCTCGTCGGCCTGTTGCTCGGCGTTTTCGCCGCCGCGATCACGCCACGCGAAGAGGAGCCGCAGATCAACGTGACGATGGCCAACGTGCTGATCCCCTTCCCCGGGGCGAGCGCGCAGGACGTCGAGCAGATGGTGGCCACGCCGGCCGAGCAGGTGCTGTCGCAGATCGCCGGCACCGAGCATGTGGTGTCGGTATCGCGCCCCGGGTTGGCCATCGTGACGGTGCAGTTCAAGGTCGGCGTGCCGCGGACCGAGGCCCTGGTGCGGCTGCACGACACGGTGCAATCCAACACCGACTGGCTGCCCAAGGGGCTGGGCGTGCTCGACCCGATCGTCAAACCCAAGGGCATCGACGACGTGCCGATCGTGACGCTGACGCTGCACGGCACGCGCGAGGACCAGGGCGCGTACGACCTCGAACGCGTGGCGCACAGCCTGGAGGCAGAGTTGAAACGCGTGGCCGGCACGCGCGAGCTGCGCACCATCGGCGGCGCGGGCCGCGGCGTGCGCATCGAGATCGACCCCGCGCGCCTGGCCGGTGCCGGCGTCACCGTGGCCGACCTGCGCCAGTCGCTGCTGTCGGCCAACCTCGGGCTGCCGGTGGGCGAATTGCTCGGTGGCAATCGCAGCGTGG
>DATLIE010000279.1:0-3147 GCA_035539635.1 Burkholderiaceae bacterium | reverse complement strand
GCGCTGGCGGTGGTGCAGCCGCTGTTCGGCACGGCTTACCTGCTGGCCGACTTCATCGCCGACAACGGCTTCTTCGGCGCCAGGCGCGTGGTGTTCTCGAGTGCGTCGAGCAAGACTGCCTACGCCACCGCCTGGTGCCTTCGCGAAGCCACCGACGTGCCGTGCCTGGCGCTGACTTCGGCCGCCAACGCGGGCTTCGTGCAGCGCCTGGGCCTCTACGACGAGGTACTCGACTATGCGCAGATCGAGTCGCTGGCGGCGGACGTGCCGACGGTGTTCTGCGACTTCTCGGGCAACGCGTCGCAGCGCGAGCGCCTGCACCGGCGCCTGGGCGACGCCCTGCGCTACAGCGCGGTCATCGGCGCCACCCAGTTCGCCGAGCGCAACGACGATGCCGAGCTGCCTGGCGCCCACCCGATCTTCTTCTTCGCCCCCGACCAGGCGCGCGTGCGCGCCAAGAGCTGGGGCGCCCCGGAGCTGGCGCGTCGCGTCGGCGAGGCCCAGCAGCGCTTCGTGCAACGCGCGCTGGGCGGCCCCGAGCCCTGGCTGCGCCTGGTCGAGCACCGTGGGCTGGCCGCCGGGGGCGAGCTGATGCGCACGCTGGCGCAGGGCCGGGTCGACCCGTCGATCGGCCACGTGCTGGCGTTCTGAGCCATGCCAGGCCGCGGAGACCCCAGGTTTCCACTTGCTTGATCTTGCGTAACGCCGCCACCCCGACAGCGGGTGTGTAATCGCCCGATCACAACGAGGGGCCGGCGCTGCCGGCGTCCGTCAGCGCAAGGAGCAAGCGATGAGCACACGTGAAGTGGTGGTTCTGGGGGCCGCACGGTCGGCGATTGGCACGTTCGGCGGGGCCCTGGCGGACATGGAGCCGGCCGAGCTGGCCGGCACGGTGATGAAGGCCGCCGTCGAGCGCTCGGGTGTCGACCCGAAGTCGATCAACTACGTGACGGTGGGCAACGTGATCCCGACCGACAGCCGCTTCGCCTACGTGGCGCGCGTGGCGTCGATCCAGGCCGGCCTGCCGATGGACAGCGTGGCGATGGCGGTGAACCGCCTCTGCTCATCGGGCCTGCAGGGCATCGTGACGACGGCGCAGAACATCCTGCTCGGCGACTGCGACTACGGCGTCGGCGGCGGCGTCGAGGTGATGAGCCGCGGGGCCTACCTCTCACCGCAGATGCGCAGCGGCGCGCGCATGGGCGACGTGAAGATGATCGACTCGATGGTCGCCACGTTGACCGACCCCTTCGGCGTCGGCCACATGGGCATCACGGCCGAGAACCTGGTGACCAAGTGGGGCATCACGCGCGAGCAGCAGGACGCGCTGGCGGTGGAATCGCACCGCCGGGCTGCGGCGGCGATCGCCGAGGGGCGCTTCAAGAGCCAGATCGTGCCGATCGTCAAGCAGACCCGCAAGGGCGAGGTGACCTTCGACACCGACGAGCACGTGAAGCCGAGCACGACGATGGAGACGCTGGCCAAGATGAAGCCGGCGTTCAAGAAGGACGGCAGCGTGACGGCGGGCAACGCGTCGGGCATCAACGACGGCGCGGCCTTCTTCGTGCTGGCCGACGCGGCCAGGGCCGCGGCCGACGGCCACAAGGCGCTGGCGCGGCTGGTGAGCTACGCGGTGGCGGGGGTGCCCAACGAGATCATGGGCGAGGGCCCGATCCCGGCGTCCAAGCTGGCGCTGAAGAAGGCCGGCCTGCGGCTGGACCAGATCGATGTGATCGAGAGCAACGAGGCCTTCGCGGCGCAGGCCATCGCGGTGGCGCGTGGCCTCGAGCTCGACATGACCAAGACCAACCCCAACGGCGGCGCCATCGCGCTCGGCCATCCGATCGGCTGCTCGGGCGCCTTCCTCGCCACCAAGGCGGTGTACGAGCTGCACCGCAGCGGCGGCCGCTACGCGCTGGTCACGATGTGCATCGGCGGCGGGCAGGGGATCGCCGCGGTGTTCGAGCGCGTCTGAGCGACTGCGGGCGCCGGGCCGCGGCACGCGGCCGGCGGCCCTTTCAGGCGCAGGCGGCCAGCACGCGGTCGACCATGTGCCCGGACTGGCCCAGGTAGTGGGCGGGGTCGAGCATGCGCTCGAGCGCGGCGCGGTCCACGTGGCGCGTGATCTGCGGGTGCGCGGCCAGCAGCTCGATCAGCGGCACCTTGCGGGCCAGCGACTCGCGGCACAGGTCGTAGACGAGGTCGTGCGCGTACTCGCGGCCGAGGTAAGGCCCCAGGCCCATCATCACTGCCTCGCTCATCACCAGGCCGCCGGTCATGTCGATGTTGCGACGCATCGCCTGCGCATCCACCTCCAGGCCCTCGAGCACGGCGCGCGACTGCTTGAGCGCACCGGCGGTCAGGCAGAAGGCCTCGGGCAGCACGATCCATTCGATCTCCCACGGGCCGGTGCTGCGTTCGTGGTCGGCGACCATCGCGTCCATCAGCGCGGCGGCGTGCTGGCGCACCACGCTGATCGCGGCGTGGATGTAGCAGCTCGAGATCGGGTTGCGCTTCTGCGGCATCGTGCTGCTCGAGCCGCGGCCGTGGGCGTAGGGCTCGTAGACCTCGCCGACCTCCGTCTGCATCATCAGCTTCACGTCCATGCTCAGCTTGCCGAGCGTGCCGCCCACCAGGCCCAGGAAGGCACCCACCTCCGCGATGTTGTCGCGGATGGTGTGCCAGGCGATCACCGGCTGCTTCAGGCCCAGTTCGGTGCACAGGCCGGCCTGGGTCTCCATGGCGCCCGTTTGCAGCGACGCCAGCGTGCCGGCGGCGCCGGCGAATTCGCCGACCAGCACACGCTCCTTCAGCTGCGCCAGCCGATCGCGATGGCGCTCGATGGCCGACAGCAGGCCGGCCATCTTGTAGCCGAAGGTCACCGGAATCGCCTGCTGCAGGTTGCTGCGTCCGATCATCGGCGTATCGCGATGCGTCTTCGCATGCTGGGCCATCGCGGCCGAGATCGCGGCGAGATCGCGCTCGACGAGGGCCAAGCCCTCGCGAATCTGCAGCACGGTCGCAGTGTCGGTGATGTCCTGGGTCGTCGCGCCCCAATGGCAGTACTCGCCGAGCTTGTCGCGGCACAGCGCGTTGAGCTGCGAGACCACGCCGAGGATCGGATAGCCGATGCGCTCGGTCTGCTGG
>DATLIE010000278.1:0-11481 GCA_035539635.1 Burkholderiaceae bacterium | reverse complement strand
CGGCCAGCGCGGCCCAGGTGTCGCCGCCCGCGTCGGCCAGCAGCCGGTCGGCCACGGCGACATCGACGTCGCGCTCGATCGCGACGATCGCGGTCTTCACATGCCAGCCGCAGCGCGACAGCGTCTCGCGCGCGCGCTCGGCACTGCAGCCGGTGGCCAGCACCGTCAGCCGCTCGGCCCGTGCGATCAGCTTGGCGTTGCTCGCACGCAGGTCGACCATCAGGTTGCCGAACACCTTGTGCAACCGCACCATCAGCGCCGACGACAGCGTGTTCAGCGCGATCTTCTGGGCCGTGGCGGCCTTCAGGCGCGTCGAACCCGAGATCACTTCCGGGCCGGTCGCGAGCGTGATGCCGATCTCGGCGTAGGCGGCCAGCGGTGCGCCGGGGTTGTTCGCGATGCCGATCGTCAGTGCACCGCAGGCGCGCGCGTGCTGCAGCGCGCCGAGCACATAGGGCGTGGTGCCCGACGCGGCGAGGCAGATCACCACGTCGTGTTCGGTGGGGCCCAGACGATGCAGGTCCTCGGCCGCCTGCGACGCGTCGTCCTCGGCGCCTTCGACCGCGGCGTACATCGCCGGGTCGCCGCCGGCCATCAAGGCCCGCGCGCGTTCCGGCGGCCAGTCGAAGGTGGGACCGAGCTCGACGCTGTCGAGCACGCCCAGGCGCCCGCTGGTGCCGGCACCGACGTAGATCAGGCGGCCGCCGGCTTGCAGGCGCGGCAACGAAGCATCGACCGCGCGCGCGATGTCGGGCAGCGCGGCACGCACGGCCGCCACGGCCTCGACCTGGTCGTCGACGAAGGCGGCCACCAGTTCGGGCGTCGCATAACCGTCCAGGCGCGGATGCCGCGCGTCGGGCGCCTCGGTGCTCTGTGCCGCACGGGGGGTCGGATCGGGCATGGCGCCATCCTGCCCCAAGAACGTCGACGCGGCACGCGCGCCTTGCCAAGTCGTTGCGCCGGTGTCGCTAAGGCGCGCCGTCGGCCAGCCAGCGCACGAGCCGCTGCGCGTCTTCGACGCTCAAGCGCTCGTGCGCGTCGATGTGGCCGAAGATCGAGCCACTGCGCAGCTTCTCGACGCGCTCGCGCAGGGCCTCCGGGCGGTCGCGCAGCGGGGCGTAGTCCGCCGCCAGCTGCTTGAAGGTGGGCGCCTTCTTCTTGGGCGTGAGGTTGCTGTGGCAGTTGACGCACCCTTTGTCGGAGGCGAGCTGGGCGTTGGCCTGCGCGGCGCGCGGCGCCGGCAACAGGCTCGCCGCGAACAGCAACGGCAAGAGGAAAGAATGTCGACACAGGACCCGGCGCATCAGGTCCCATCTGACCACGGCGCCGGACCCCCGGCCCTGCGCAAGCGCAAGGCCCGGCGCCGGCCGTGCGTCAGAAGCTCTCCCAGTCGTCGCTGCCGGTCTTGGCCGATGCGGCTGCGGGTGCCGGCGCGGCCTTCGGCGCACCGAACTTCGGGCGTGTGACGTTGATGGCGCGATTCGGTCCCCGGCGTTCAACGGCTGTGCGGGCTGGGGCCGGGGCCGCGACGGGCGCCTTGGGCGCCGGTGTCACCGGCGTGGCCAGCACCGGCATCGCGCGCTCGTTGCCGAGCTTGAACACGGCCACCGCCTGCAGCAACTGGGCGGCCTGCTGGCGCATGCTCTCAGCCGCCGCCGCGCTCTCTTCGACCAGCGCGGCGTTCTGCTGCGTGGCCTGGTCCATCTGTGTCACCGCCTGGCCGACCTGCGACACGCCGCTGCTCTGCTCGCTGCTGGCGGCGCTGATCTCGGCCACGATGTCGGTCACGCGCTGGATCGCCTTGACGGTCTCGTCCATCGTCGTGCCCGCACGGTCGACCAGCGCGGTGCCGGTCTCGACGCGTTCGACGCTGGCGGTGATCAGGCCCTTGATCTCCTTGGCCGCCTCGGCGCTGCGCTGCGCGAGGCTGCGCACCTCGGCCGCCACGACCGCGAAGCCGCGGCCCTGTTCGCCGGCGCGCGCAGCTTCCACCGCGGCATTGAGCGCCAGGATATTGGTCTGGAACGCGATGCCGTCGATCACCGAGATGATGTCGCCGATCTTGCGCGACGCATCCTGGATGCCCTTCATCGTCTGCACGACCTGGCCCACGACCTCGCCGCCCTGCACCGCGACCTGCGACGCGCCGCGCGCGAGCTGGTTGGCCTGCTGGGCGTTCTCGGCGTTGTTGCGCACGGTCGAACCGAGTTCGTCCATCGTCGCCGCGGTCTGCTGCAGCGCGCTGGCCTGCTGCTCGGTGCGGCGCGACAGGTCGTTGTTGCCTTCGGCGATCTGCGCACTTGCGGTGGCCACGTTCTCGGAGCCGGCGCGCACGGCGCTGACGGCCTGAGCCAGGCTCGACTGCATCGCGTGCAGCTGCGCCATCAGGCTGGACCGGTCGCCCTCGCGCAGCACGATCGGCGTCGACAGGTCGCCGGCCGCCACGGCCTGCGCCACCTGCGCCGCCGCCGCCGGCTCGCCGCCGAGGCGGCGCAGCAGCGCGCGGCTGAAGCCCCAGGCCAGGCCGAGGCCGATGGCGAGCGCGACGCCCAGCAGCACCAGCACCGCCTTCACCGCCAGTTGGTAGGTGGCCTGCGCGTGTTCACTGGCCAGGGCTCCGCCTTCGAAGTTGAACTTCCACAGCTTGTCGATCGACGCCAGCACCTCGTCGGCGGCCGTGCTCGACAGGCCGTCGCTGATGTCCGCGGCGTCCTGCTGCTTGCCTTCGCGGCCGAGCGCCACCACGCGCTGCTGCGCCTTCTGGTACTCGGCCCAGGTCTTGGCCAGCTGCTGCGCGAACTTGCGCTCATCGTCGCCGGCGACCAGCTTCTCGTAGCCCGCGAGTGCGTCACCGAAGGTCTTGGTGGCCGACTTGATCTTGTCCTCGTACTCGGCGTGGTAGCTCTTGTCGGTCGCGCGGCTGTGCTTGATCTCGAAGTCGCGCGCCTCCAGGGCGGCGGCGCGCGCGCTGGCCAGGTGGCCGACGCCGGGCAGCCACTTGCCCGAGAGTTCGCGCGCGTCGGAGTCGACGCGCTGCAGGCCGACGAGGCCGAGCAGGCCGACGGCGGCGGTGAGCACCAGCACGGCGGCGAACGCGCCGAACAACTGCGTGCGCGTGCCGAGGGCCGCGTAGGCCGCAGCCAGACGCGAGATGAGGTTCTTCATGCGGGCACTCCCGGTGGGCAGGCCCGTCGCAACGACGGGCCGCCGTTGGCGTTGTCGCCGTCGATTACTTCTTGTGGCCGATGTAGGTCACGCCGATGATCTGGCCCTTGCCGTCCTTGATCGGGTTGTAGCAGGCGTCGAACGCGGTGCCGAGCACGTCGATCGGGCCGCAGAACTGCTCGCCCTTGCTGACCGCAGCGTAGGCGGCGTTGCGCGCCAGCTGGGTGCCGACGCCGCGCTTGCCTTCGGGCGTCAGCACGTTGGTGGACACACGCACGAACTCGTCGCCTTCCTTGACGAACACCGTCGCGGTGGCGCTGTGCGCCTTGCGGATCGCGTCGACAACGTCGTAGTTGTTGTTGATCTTGCGGTCGCCGTAGTAGATCGCGGCGACTTCCTTTTCGCCGGCCTTCTCCTTGCCTTCGAGGCGCGGCGCGCCGATCTTGGCCAGGCGCGCGTCGAGGTCGGCGATCGTGGCCTTGGGGTCGTAGGCGTGGGCGGCGCCGGCCAGGCCCAACAGGGCGGCGGCAACGAGCGGCAGTGCGAGCTTCTTCATGTCGGGGTCCTTCGAGTCGACGAGGGGAGTGCAAGCCCGACGACGGTCGGACCCGGCGGCACGACCTATGCAAGGCCGTGCATGCCCTGCAGTGTTCGGCAGGACCGATCCGGCCTAAACCGCGAACAGCGGCAGGAATTCGCACCTGTTCGCCGCCGCGCAGCGCCCGGAGCGCCGCTGTGACGGACACCACGCTGCGCGCAGGCGGTTGACGGCGCGCGCGCGAGCAGGCACAGTCGCGCCCTCGATTTGTTCCACTCGCCACAGGAGGCCGCCATGACCCATTCGGATCTTGCCCCCACCGTGGCTTGCTGCGCCTGAGCCCACCGGCTCGCCTCGCACCGCTTCCCAGCGTGTCCTGAGGTCGTGACCGGTCGGTCGCGGCCGCAAGCCTGAAGACTCCCCTTCGTCGTCCGTCGCGCGTCTCGCGCGCCGGGCCGGGCTTTGCTTTCCCTTCGAGGAATCACGACACACCATGTTCGACGCGACTCATTTCGCGCGGCTGCAGTCGATCGGGCTGACGCCGCACCTTCTTCAATCGATCCCCCCACTGGCCGACGGCGACACGCCGATGCGCGTCGTCGAGGTGCAGCGCGACAGCGTGCTGCTGCACGACGGCACTGCCACTTGGCGCGCGCGCCTGCTGCCCGCGTTGCACAACCAACTCGCCGACGCGGCCGACGCCGTGGCGGTCGGCGACTGGGTGCTGGCCCAGCGCAACACCCTCTCCGAGTGGTGGGTGCGCTCGCGCGTGCCGCCGGGCAACCAGATCGCGCGCCGCCTGCACGACGGCCGCGACAAGGTCACGCGCGTGGTGCTGGCCGCCAACATCGACACCGCGCTGATCGTCATGGGCCTGGACCATGACTTCAATCCGCGCCGGCTCGAGCGCTACCTGGCGTTCACGCGCCTGGCGCGCGTGGGTGCCATCGTGGTGCTGACCAAGGCCGACCTCGTCGACGACGAGGCGTGTGCGGCGCGCGTGCGCGAAGCGGCGCTGCTGGCGCCGGCCGGCGTGGCGGTGGTCGCGGTCAATGGCCAGGCGCCCGAGGCCGCGACGACGCTGGCCCCCTGGCTCGGCGCCGGGCAGACGCTTGTCGTGGTCGGCTCCAGCGGCGCCGGCAAGAGCACGCTAACCAACACCCTGGTCGGTGCGGCGGTGCAGGACACCGGCGGCACGCGCGCGGGTGACGGGCGCGGGCGCCACACCACCACCGTGCGCACGCTGCACCCGCTGCCCGGCGGCGCCTGCCTCATCGACACGCCGGGCCTGCGCACGCTGCGGCTGGATGCCGATGCGGCCGACGTGGTGGGCGCGTTCGACGACATCGCGAACCTCGCATCGGCCTGCCGCTTCCGCGACTGCCGCCACGACGGCGAGCCGGGCTGCGCCGTGCGCGACGCGCTGCCGGCCGCGCGCCTGAAGAATTTCCACAAGCTGCAGCGCGAGGCCGCGCGCGACACGATGAGCGCACTCGAGCGCCAGGCGCTGATCGCGCGCTGGAAGGCGATCGGCCGCGCCGGCAAGACGCGCGCCAAGCAGAAGAAGGACTGGTGAGGTGGCGCTAGTCCACCTTCGCGCCCGAGGCCTTGACCACCTTGGCCCACTTCGCGGTCTCGGCACCGATGAAGCGGGCGAACTCGGCGCTCGTCATGCCGCTCGGGATCGCGCCCTGCGCTACCAGGCGCTCCTTGATCGCCGGCGCGGCCAGCGCCTTGGCGGTCTCGGCCTGCACGCGGTTGACGACGTCCATCGGTGTGCCGGCCGGCGCGACGAGGCCGAACCACGAACTGGCCTCGAAGCCCTTGAGCACCGGGCCGCCCGCCTCTTCCACCGTCGGCAGGTCGGGCAGCGCCGCCGAGCGCACGGCGCTGGTCACCGCCAGGGCCTTGAGCTTGCCGGCGCGGATGTGGGGCAGCGACGAAGGCAGGTTGTCGAACATCAGGTCGGTGTTGCCTCCGATCAGGTCGATCAGCGCCGGCCCCGAGCCGCCGTAGGGCAGGTGCAGCATGAACGTGCCGGTCATGGTCTTGAAGAGTTCACCGGCGAGGTGGATCGAAGTGCCGTTGCCGGAGCTCGCCATGTTCAGCTTGCCGGGGTTGGCCTTGGCATAGCGGATCAGCGCCGGCACGCCGTCGATGCCGTTCTTCTGCGCATTGGCCGGGTTGAGCACCAGCACGTTGGGCACGCCGGCCACCAGCGTGACGGGCACGAAATCCTTCACGTGGTCGTAGGGCATGCGCGAGTAGAGCGACGCATTGATCGCGTGCGTGCCCACGGTGCCCATCAACAGCGTGTGGCCGTCGGGCGCGGCCTTGGCCACCTCGGCGGCGCCGGTGTTGCCGCCGGCACCCGGCTTGTTGTCGACGACAAAGGGCTGGCCGAAGGCCTTCTGCAGTTCGGGCGCGAGCGCGCGCGCCAGGATGTCGGTGGTGCCGCCGGCCGCGAACGGCACGACGATGCGCACGGCCTTGGCGGGCCAGGCCTGCGCGCGGGCGAGCAGCGGCAGGCCGAGGCCGGCGAGCAGCAGCGGGCGTCGTTGGATCTGCATCGAAATCTCCTTGGTCAGCGTGAGCGCCGGCCGAGCAGCGCATACAGCAGGATGGCACCGAAGGTCGCGGTGCCGATCCCGCCGAGCGCAAAGCCCCCGAACTTGAGCGTGAAGTCGCCGGTGCCGAGCACCAGCGTCACCGCGGCGACGATCAGGTTGGCGTTGTCGGTGAAGTCGACGCGGTTGTCGACCCAGATCTTGGCGCCGGCCGCCGCGATCAGGCCGAACACGACGATCGACACGCCGCCCATCACCGCCAGCGGGATGGCCTGGATCAGCGCGCCGAACTTGGGCGAGAAGCCGAGCACGATGGCCACCATCGCCGCGACGATGAACATCGCAGTCGAGTAGATCTTGGTCGCGGCCATCACGCCGATGTTCTCGGCATAGGTGGTCACGCCGGTGCCGCCCGAGGCGCCCGAAACCATGGTCGCCACGCCGTCGCCGACGAAGGCGCGGCCGAGGTAGGGGTTCAGGTCCTGCCCCGTCATCGCGCTGACGGCCTTGATGTGGCCCAGGTTCTCGGCCACCAGGATCACCGCCACCGGCGCGATCAGCAGCATCGCGCTGGCGTCGAACACCGGCGCCGCGAACGCCGGCGCGCCGAACCAGGCCGCGGCGGCGATGCCGGACAGGTCGATCGGCTTGCCCAGCCCTAGGCCGTTGGTGAGCACGGCATAGATCACGCTCGCCACGATCAGGCCGACCAGGATCAGAAGTCGCTGCACCATGCCGCGCGTGAACACCGCGACCACACCGACGCTGACGAAGGTGACGAGCTGCATCCAGGTGTCGAACGAGGTCGGCGCCATGTTCTTGACCGGAATCGACGCCAGGTTCAGGCCGATCACCGCGACCACGCTGCCGGTGACCACCGGCGGCATCAGGCGCTCGATCCAGCTCACCGCGGCGCCGACCTCGACCTCGTCGACCTCCAGCCCCTGGATCGGGGCCGACTTGCGGTGCCGTTCGTTGGTGAACCACACCAGCGCGCCGATCGCGGTGTAGAGCGCACCGCAGGCGATGATGCCGCCGAGCGCGACGCCGATGTTGGCGTTGCGCCCGCTGCCGGCGTAGCCGGTGGCGGCGATCACGACGCCGATGAAAGCAAAGGACGAGCCTAGGTAGCTCGGCACCCGCCCGCCGGTAATCACGAAGAAGATCAGCGTGCCGATGCCACTCATCAGGATCGCCACATTGGGGTCGAAGCCCATCAGGATCGGCGCCAGCACGGTGGCGCCGAACATCGCGATCACATGCTGGAAGCCCAGCACGGCGGTCTGCGGCCAGGGCAGGCGCTCGTCGGGCCCGACCACCGCACCGGGCTGCGCGGCGACCTCGCGCCACGAGAACATCGACGACATGGGTTCCCCCTGACTGTTCGTTGTGCGGCGCAGTCTAGGCGGCGGCGGCACGCCCGCTGATCGGGGAAGCCCGGTGGCGCTCGCCCCCGGAGCGGCGAACACTGGCGCGCCACCCCTCACCCCGGAGCCCTCACCATGTACCGTCGCCACCTGATCGCTGCCGCTGCATCGCTGGCGGCAGCGCCGACCTTGCGCGCCCAAAGCGGGCCCTGGCCCAACCAGCCGGTCAAGCTGATGATCGGCTTCCCGCCCGGTGGGCCGACCGACATCACGATGCGCGCGCTGGCCGACAGCGCGAGCAAGCTGCTCGGCCAGACGGTGGTGATCGACAACCGCCCCGGCGCCGGCGGCACGCTGCCGGCGCAGGCACTGCAGCAGGCCAAGCCCGACGGCTACACGCTGGCGCAGATCCCGCTCGGCGTCTTCCGCCTGCCCTACACCACCAAGATCGCCTGGGACCCGGTGGCCGACATCACCTACATCCTCGGCATCACCGGCTATGCGTTCGGCATCGTCGTGCCTGCCGACGGACCGATCAAGCAGTGGAGCGACTTCGTGGCCTACGCCAAGGCCAACCCGGGCAAGCTCAGCTACGGCTCGACCGGCGTGCTGACCAGCCCGCACCTGACCACCGAGGACATCGCGCAGCGCCTGGGCCTCGCCCTGAACCACATCCCGTACAAGGGCAGCGCCGACCTGATGCAGTCGCTGCTGGGCGGCCAGATCATGGCCGCGGCCGACTCCACGGGGTTCGCGCCGCATGTGGCCAGCGGCAAGCTGCGCGTGCTCAACACCTGGGGCGAGCAGCGCCTGGCCAAGTTCCCCGACGTGCCCACGCTCAAGGAACTCGGCATCCCGATCGTTCAGGCTTCGCCCTACGGCCTGGGCGGCCCGAAGGGCATGGACCCGGCGCTGGTGCAACGCATCCACGACGCGTTCAAGCAGGCCATGGAAGCGCCGGCGCATGTCGAGGCGCTGGCAAAATACGATCAGCAGCTGATGCCGATGACGCCCGCGCAGTACACCCGCTTCGCCGAGGACACCTTCAAGCGCGAGAAGGCGCTGGTCGACAAGCTCGGGCTGGCGAAACCGTCGTGACGGCGATGCCGCCCCGCCCGTGCCGCCACTGAGTCCCGGCCCGACGGCACTGCGCAGCGCGGACGACGCACGCCGCAGCGTCGACGACCTGGCGGCGCGCGTGCTGGCGCTGCTGTCGCTGCTGGTCGGCGCCATCCTGCTCGGCGTGGCGCTACTGCTGCCCTGGCTGGACATCGGTATCGCCCGCCACCTGGTGCGGCAATGGCAACTGCTCGGACTCGTGCTGAGCGTCAGCGGCGGCGTCGCACTGCTGCTGCACCGCGCTGGGCGCCCGCGTCTGGCGTCCTCCTGCGTGCTGGTCTCTGCGCTGCTGGGGGCAGGCGGCTTTGCGGCCCTGTCCGGGCTCGGCCTGCACGCGCTGGCGCTGGCGGGCATGTGCCTGGTCATCGCGCTGGCCGGCACCCTGATGACCTTGTACTTCGCCCTGGTGCTGGCGGCGCTGCAACTGGCGATGGTCGGCGCGCTGTACTGGGCCGAACAGCGTGGCTGGGTCGGCGGCACGCATGCGACCCATGCCGTGCTGCCAGCCACCCGCTTTCTCGGTCACGTGGTGCTCACGGCGGCCGGCCTGCTCGGCGCGGTGGTGTTGAGCCGCATGCTCACGCGCAGCCTGCACCGCACGCTGGTGCAGGAGCACCGGCTGGGCGAACTGCTGCGCATCGGCAGCGACTGGACCTGGGAGGTCGACCGGCGCGGCCGCCTGTCCTATCTGTCGCCCACCTTCGAAGCGCGCACCGGCCGCACCGTGGCCGAGTTCCTGCGCCTGGGCGAGCCGGACGGCCCGCGGCCGGACCCCGCGCAGTGGGAGGCCGGGCGTGCCGCGCTGCAGCGCCGCGAACCCTTTCGCGACCTGCCGCTGCAGGTGCGCTGCAGCGACGGCACGACGCTGCACACCCTGACCACCGGCGAGCCGATGCTCGACGCGACCGGCGCACTGACCGGCTGGTGGGGTGTGGGCCGCAGCATCACGGCCGAGGTCGAGGCCACGCTCGCCTCGCAGCGCGAGCGCGAGCTGGTCGACCGCCTGGTGCAGCTCAACCCGGACGCGATGTGCGTCGTGGACCTGCGCAACGGCCATAACCTGCTGTGCAATCCGAGCTTCGTCGAACTCGTCGGCCGCCCCGAGGCCGAGATCATCGGCCGCAGCGGCCGCGAGCTCGGCTTGTGGAAGGACAACCAGGACGACATCCGCCTGGCCCGCGCGCTGCAAGAGGGTCAAGGCACGCTGCGCGACTGGCGCGTGCAAGGCATCGGTCGCGGCGGCCGCGAGCGCGACGTGCTGATCTCGGCCGTGGCCTTCGAGCGCGACGGCCGGCCGCTCGCCGTGCTGAGCGTGCGCGACATCACCGAGGCCGAGCGCGCGCGCCTCGAGGCCGACGCGATCCTCGACAACGCCAGCGTGGGCATCGCGCTGGTGCGCGAGCGGCGTTTCGAGCGCATCAACCCCTTGTTCGAGGAGATGCTGGGCCGCGCGCCGGGTTCGCTGGTCGGCCAGTCGACGCGCAACGCGTTCTGGCAGGACGCGGACTATGCGGGCTTCGCCGAGAAGGCCGACGCCGCGCATGCCAGCGGCAACACACTGGATGTGGAGCGCGTGATCCACCGCCCCGACGGCCGCGAGATCCCGGTGCGCGTGCGCAGCCGCGCGGTCGACCCGACACGCCCGCGCGAGAGCGGCACGATCTGGATCATCGAGGACATCACCGAGCGCCGGCGCGTCGAGGCCGAACTGGCCGAGGCCAAGCGCCAGGCCGAGGCGGCCAGCGAGGCCAAGAGCGCCTTCCTCGCGACCATGAGCCACGAGATCCGCACGCCGCTGAACGCGGTGCTCGGCTTGGCGCGCCTGCTGCAGGATGAACGCGACGAGCGCCGCCGCCACGACTACCTGCAGCACCTGGTCGGCGCCGCCGAAGGCCTGGCCGGCCTGGTGTCCGACGTGCTCGACCTGTCGAAGATCGAGGCCGGCCGCGTGGTGCTCGAGGACATCGAGTTCGACCTGCACGAACTGGTGTCGAGCACCTTCCACACCTTCGCGCCGCTGGGCCGCGAACGCGGGCTCGCGATGGATTGCCACATCGACCCGGGCGTGCCGCGCCAGGTCCATGGCGACCCGGTGCGTGTGCGCCAGATCCTGTCCAACTACCTCAACAACGCGCTCAAGTTCACGCCGCGCGGGCGCATCGCGCTCGAGTGCCGGCCTGGCAACGACGGCGCGGTGCGCTTTGCGGTGACCGACAGCGGCATCGGCATCGCCGCGGCGGCGCGCGACCGCCTGTTCCAGCCCTTCTCGCAGGCCGACAGCTCGACGACGCGGCGCTTCGGCGGCACCGGGCTCGGGCTGTCGATCTGCCGCGAGCTGGCGGTGCTGATGGGCGGACGCGTCGGCGCCGACAGCGAGGTCGGCCGCGGCAGCAGCTTCTGGGTCGAACTGCCGCTGGCGCTCGGCATCGGTGCCCAGCAGGCGGCGGTGCAGCAGGCCGAGGCTGCGCGGGCCCTCACCGGACTGACCGTGCTGGTGGCCGAGGACAACCCGGTCAACATGCTGATCGTGCGCACGCTGCTCGAACGCCTGGGCGCAACCGTGCTCGAGGCCGAGGACGGCGCGCTGGCCGTGCGGCGCGCGCGTGCCGCGCTGCCCGCGCTCGACGCCGTGCTGATGGACCTGCACATGCCGGTGCAGGACGGGCTGGCGGCCGCGCGCGAGCTGCGTGCCGACCCGGCGACGGCCGCGCTGCCGCTGATCGCG
>DATLIE010000277.1:0-4296 GCA_035539635.1 Burkholderiaceae bacterium | reverse complement strand
GCGCGAGCTCGGCACCTTCATGATGTGCACGGCCGCGGTGGCCGTGGTCACGGGGTTGGGTTCGTCGGGCATCTCGGCCACGGCCACGGTGGTCTGCGCTGCCGGCGCGGCGGCCGCCGTGGCCAGCGTCGACAGGCGCTCCGGCAGGTCGCCCCAGGCCGAGACGCCGGCACCGTCGGCGGCCTCGCCGGCGCCGTCGCCGCCCAGCGTGCGCAGGTCGTGCATCAGCGCGTGCGCGAAGCGCAGCACCGACTGCGTGCCCTCGTCGTCGGCCACCTGGCCGTCGGACGCGGCCTTGAGCACCTGGGTCATCGCCTCGAACAGCTCATGCTTGCGCGGCGTGTCGGTGGCCACGCGCGGCACGGCACGCACCGGCTGCGCGGGATCGGCCGACGCCGCGGTGGCGCTGCGGCGGACGACGCTGGCGTAGGGACTGCTGATCGCGGACAGGGTGGTCATGGGTTCGGCCTCCATGGCGAACGCGCCGCCGGCCCCGGTCAGGGCCCTCGGCTTCGGCTCGTTGCGCGGTAATTCGGCCTCTGTTCGGCCGACTTGAGCGCGGCTTCGTGTGCTATGTCACGCCGCGCTACGCGGCCAGCGCGCGCCAGGCGAGGATGGCGCCGATGAGCACGGGCTGGTGCAGCATGTAGAAACTGAGCGACCAGCGTCCGAGCGTGGCCAGCGGCGCCAGCAGCGCCGGCAGGGCACCGGCCAGCAGGCTGCGCCGACGCGCCAGCAGCCCCTGCCCCGCCGCCAGGCCCCAGAGCATCACGCCGAGCCAGGGCAGCACGGGCGCGTAGTCCTCGGTGACCGGCTTGCGCGTGACCAGGCCGACCCAGTTGGTCCAGCGGCTGTCGAAGACGGGGTGCTGCACGAGTTGCGGCAACAGCACGCAGGCCAGGCCGAGCGGCCAGAGCCAGCCGCGCAGCGGGGCGGCCAGGCGCGCTGCCACCAGCATGACGGCGAAGCCGTGCAGCACGCCGAAGCTGATCCAGCTCTTCGGGAACATCAGCGCCGAGCCGGCCGACACCAGCACTGCGCAACCGGCGACCTGCACCCAGCGGCGCCAGAAGCGCGGCCAGCCCTGCCCGGCATCGAGCGCGACCGCCTGCGACAGGCCGGCCGTGAACATGAACAGCGTGACGATCAGCGCGCGCTGCACGGTCCAGAACGGGTCGCGGTAGAAGTCCTGCCGCGGGTCGAGCAGGCCGAAATGGTTGAGGTCGAAGACGAAGTGGAAGACGGCCATCCACACGATGGCCGCGCCGCGCAGTGCGTCGAGGCGATCGAAACGGTCGTGGCGCTCGCTCATACCTTCTCGTAGATGTCGGTGAATTGTTGCCCGTCCCAGGCGTAGAGCAGGATCGCCGCGTGCAGGCAGTCCTTCGCGCCGCGCGGCCGGAACAGCCCGACACATTGGCCGCGCGCGTGGCGCACGCTCGGATAGACCACGCCGTGCGAGCCGCGCGCGCGCAGCGTGCGGCCGAGCGCGCGCGCGGCGCTGTAGTCGCTGGCGTCGAACACGCCTGCCGGCACCGCGCCCGGCGCGCGCAGGTCGTGCAGGCGCGCATCGACGGCCACGTGGTACAGGCGCATCGGCAGGTGCATCGGCCCTTCGTTCGTGGCGGCGAGAAAGCGCGCGTGGTGGTGCGCCGTCTCGGCGACGGCGGTGGCGCGCTCGCGCGCGGCGTAGAACATGCCGTAGGCGCCGTCGGAAAAGCGGCTGCCCGACGGATTGACATGCGTGAAGGCGGCCATGATCGGGCCGCTGCCGGGGCCGAACACGCGGTCCTCGGGCGCGACGAGCTGCACCGCGCCGACCTCGTCGCGCACGCGGTCGTTGGTCAGCGCCTCGAGCGCATACAAGGCGTCGAAGTCCGCCGCGTCGGCGACGCGGTCGTACAGGTAGACGCTGGGGTGTCGCGTGGGCACGATGCGGCAGGCGCCGCGCCACTGCACGCGCTTGACGGCCAGCGATGCGGCGAGTTGCTCCGGCTTCGACGCACCCGGCATCAGGACCAGCCGCCGCCGCGCGCGGCATCGAGCCAGCGTCGCACGCGCACCAGGTCGCCCACGTTGCCGGCCAGCATCTGCGACAGCGCGCTCGCGCCGCCGAACGCGGCGTTGGGCTTGCGCACCCAGGCATCGGCCGCCGCCGGGTCGGGCAGCAGGATCTGCAGTGCCTTGTAGATGCCCAGCAGCAACGACAGGCGCTCGAGCGTGTCGCGCGACAGCACCGCCTTGTCGGGCGCCTTGCGCCAGGCGAAGTAGCTCGAGCGCGGCGGCTCGCCGAGCAGCCGGCGCTGCTCGTCGGTCGACAGCCCCCACTGCTCGGCGATGCGCATGAAGGCGCGCAGGCCGGCCGCCGCCATCTGCGCCGGCGAGCTGGCGGCGCGTGCGGGCTGCGCGATGGCACTCATGGCAAGGAATCCATATCTGTACTTGAGTTAGATGATAGTCCAGAACTGGATCGTCGGCCAATCGCCACTACGATCGCGCCATGACGACGCACTCCCCGCCGGCGCGCCGCGGCGCCCAGGAGCAGGCGCGGCTCGACGCCGCGCTGACCGAGTTGTTCGAGCGCCGCATCACGTTCAACCAGATCCTGGGCCTGGTGGTGGAGTCGGCCCGGGCACCCGAGCCGCGCATCCGCTTCGCGATGCGACCCGAGCTGATCGGCAGCACCTTCCATGGCCGCCTGCACGGCGGCGTGATCTCGGCCACGCTCGACGCGATGGGCGGCTTCGCGCTGATGGTGGCCATCGGCGAGAAGCATGCCGACGAGAGCACGCAGCAGGTGCTGCACCGCTTCGCGAAGATGGGCACGATCGACCTGCGCGTCGACTACCTGCGTCCGGGCATCGGCACCCACTTCGTCGCCAGCGCCGAGGTCACGCGCCTGGGCGGGCGCATCGGCTCGACCCAGATGCGCCTGGTCAACGAACAGGGCACGCTGATCGCGACCGGCTCGGCGGCCTACGTGATCAGCTGAGCGCCGAGCGCAGCGAGCGGGTGGCCGTCACTTCTTGAACTCGTCCCTGAACCACTCGTTGAGCATGCGGCGCTCATAGGCCAGTTGCGGGTCGTAGGGCAGGCCGCCGCGTCGGTTCAGGTAGGCCATGTCCTGCAGACGCGCCTCGCCGCGGCGCACGGCCTGGCCCGACGTCTCCAGGACGTAGCGCAGTTCGATGCGCGGCCAGTCGGCGCGGCCCTTGAGCAGGCGCGGGTTGTTCTGGCGCGCGCCGTAGCGAGTCTCGCCGGCCAGGTCGACGTCCAGCACTTCGATCTTCAGGGTCTGGCCGTCGCCGACGTAGGGCTTCGCGGCAGCCTCAAACTGCAGCTTGAGCGAGTCGAGCATCTGCTCGTACGACGTGGCGAAGCCGTCGCGCACGTCGGTGAAGGTCTCGGGCTTGACGAAGGCGACGGACACCGTGCCCGCCGCGCTTGCACTGGCAGCCGCACAGGCGATGCCGACCGCAATGCCCACGGTTTGGAGAATGCGCATGGCGACTCCCGGCAGTTGATGATGGATCATGCTAGCGCGAAGCCGATGCCCTTGCACACGGCCCCGCGCGCCTTCACGCAGCTTTACCCGAGCGCGGCGCCGCTGCGCGCTAGAGGCTTTGCGCCAGCTGCTCCAGGATCGCCGGGTTCTCCAGCGTCGAGGTGTCCTGCGTGATCGCCTCGCCCTTGGCAATGCTGCGCAGCAGGCGCCGCATGATCTTGCCGCTGCGCGTCTTGGGCAGGTTGTCGCCGAAGCGGATGTCCTTCGGCTTGGCGATCGGGCCGATCTCCTTGGCCACCCAGTTGCGCAGTTCGGTCGCGATCTTCTTCGCCTCGTCGCCGGTCGGGCGCGGCCGCTTCAAGACCACGAAGGCGCAGATGGCTTCGCCGGTGGTGTCGTCCGGGCGGCCGACCACGGCGGCTTCGGCCACCAGCTCGGTGTGCGCCACCAGCGCCGACTCGATCTCCATCGTGCCCATGCGGTGGCCCGACACGTTGAGCACGTCGTCGATGCGGCCGGTGATCGTGAAGTACCCGGTCTTGGCGTCGCGGATGGCGCCGTCGCCGGCCAGGTAGTAGCCCTTGAGCTCCGGCGGGTAGTAGCTCTTCTTGAAGCGCTCGGGGTCGCCGTAGATGGTGCGGATCATGCTCGGCCACGGCTTCTTGATCACCAGGATCCCGCCCTGCCCGTTCGGCACGTCGTTGCCGGTCTCATCCACGATGGCCGCCTGGATGCCCGGGAACGGCAGCGTGCAAGAGCCCGGCACCAGCGGCGTGGCGCCCGGCAACGGG
>DATLIE010000276.1:0-3902 GCA_035539635.1 Burkholderiaceae bacterium | reverse complement strand
TTTCTCGCCGAGGTGGGGGACGACGTGCCCGACGCCACCTGGATCCAGAACTACATGTTCACGCGCGCCCGCACCATCGCCGGCGGCACCTCCGAGGTGCAGCGCAACGTGGTCGCCAACGAACTCCTGGGAGCCTGAGCCATGTCCACTTCTTTTCCGTCGCTCTTTCCCGGCATGCTGCTGGACGCGGCGAGCCGCTATGCCGAAGACCACATCGCCGTCGCGGTCGCGGGCGACCCCGTGCGCGAACTGGGCTGGACGGCCACCCTCGTGCCCGAGGAGGCCGGGGGTGTCGGCGGCAGCCTGAGCGATCTGGCGTCCATCGTGGAGGGGCTCGCCACGCATGGCCTTCAACTGCCGGTGGTCGAGACCTGCGCCGTGGTGCCGCTGTTGCTGCAGGCCGCAAGTGCTGAAACGGCCCGGCGCTGGCTGGAAGCCGTGGCCGAGGGCAGCGTGCAGATGGCACCCTTGACCGCCTTGTCTGCCACGCCCGACGTCAATGCCGTGACGGCCAGGCACCTGGACATCGGTTACGAGTTGAGCGGCACGGTGCAGGGCGTCGACGCGACATTGCCTGCCACGCATTACCTCGTGCCTGCGCAAGTCGATGGCGAGGACGCCATCTTCTTGGTCGATGCCGAACGTGTCGGCGCACCGAAGGCCCGATACCGGACGATGGAGGGCCGCCTGGGCGCGGACTTCATCCTGGCGCAGCTGCCCGTGCCCGAGAGCGCTTGCATCGCGCGTGGCGCTGCTGCACGCGATGCGCGCGCCAAGGCGACCGATGCCGCCTTGCTGCTCACGGCCGCCGACACGGTGGCCGCGCTGGCCACCCTCATCCGCCAGACGGTCACCCACCTGAAGGAGCGGCGCCAGTTCGGCGTGGCGTTGTCGAGCTTCCAGGTGCTGCGCCATCGCGTGGCCGACATGTACGTGAAGTACCTGGGCGCCAAGGGCTTGGTGATCCATTGCTTCCACGCCCATGAACAGAACGCGCCCGACCTGCGCCGCACCCTGCGCCTGGCCAAGGTGTCGCTGGCCGAGTCGGCGCGCGCCTGCGCGGAAGCGGCGATCCAGATGCACGGGGGCATGGGCGTGAGCGAGGAGGTGCTGGCCACGCGCACGGCGCAGCGCCTCATCGCCTCCGAGTTCCGCTATGGCGACCGCCTCTTGCATGTCGCCCACCTGTTGGCGCTGGCGCCGCAGGCGAGCGCACCACACGTTTCTTTTTCCAACCAAACCGGGAGTGTGCGATGAGCATCAATCTGGAAGTTTCCGACTACATCGCCGTCGTCCGGCTCGACAAGCCGCCGGTCAACGCGCTGGACCGCGCCACGCGCCGCCGCTTGATCGAGATCTTTGATGAAGTCTCCGAGCGCTCCGACGTGCGCGTGGCGATTCTCACGGGCACCGGCAAGTTCTTCTGCTCCGGCGCCGACCTGAAGGACCGCCCCAATGCAGACAAGGCCGGCGACTTCCTCGACCACAACCGCTGGACGCGCGAGACGGGCAATGCCATCCGCGAATGCGCCAAGCCCGTGATCGCGGCCGTCAACGGCCCCGCGCTGGGCGCGGGCTTCGGTCTCATGGCCGCGTGCGACATTTTCCTGGCGAGCGAGGACGCCACCTTCGCCATGCCGGAGATCAACGTCGGACTCGCAGGCGGTGTCTCGATGCTGCGCACCATGGTCGGGCGGTCGTTCACGCGCCGCATGTTCTTCACCGGCATGAAGGTGCCTGCCGCCGAGCTGTACCGCCGCGGCGTGATCGACGAGGTGGTGCCCGCCGAACAGCTGATGCCGCTCGCGCTGGAGATCGCGCAGGAGATCGCCTCCAAGGCGCCGCTGGCCATCGCCTATGCCAAGCAGGCCGCCAACATGATGGACCTGATGCCGCAGCGCGACGGCTACCGCTTCGAGCAGAACTTCACCATGGCGCTGGCCCGCACCGAAGACGCGCAGGAAGCCCGCACGGCCTTCCTCGAGAAGCGCAAACCCGTCTACAAGGGGCGCTGAGATGCCGGTCGTGGAAGTGGGGCGCGGCATGGACGCGCTGTTCAAGCCGCGTTCGATCGCCATCTTCGGGGCGTCGGACGACGTCACCAAGATCGGCGGCCGGCCCTTGCAGTTCCTGCGGAAGTACGGCTACGCGGGCGGCATCTACCCGATCAACCGCAAGGCGGGCCTCGTGCAGTCGCTGCCGGCCTACGCGAACCTGGACGACGTGCCCGAAGTGCCCGAGCTGGCCGTGGTCGCCGTGCCGCCTGCGGGCGTGCTCGACGCGGTGAAGGATTGCGCCCGGCGCGGCGTGAAAGCCGCAGTCATCCTGTCAGCCGGATTTTCCGAGATGGGCGAGGAGGGCAGCCGCCTGCAGGCGCAGATCGGCGACGTGGCCCGCGCCACCGGCCTGCGCGTGGTCGGCCCCAACTGCCTGGGCGCGATCGGTGTGCCCGACAAGAGCATCGCCACTTTCTCGGTGGCGCTGGAGTCGTCCTTTCCTGTCGCCGGCCCGGTGGGCATCGTCTCGCAAAGCGGCAACCTGGGCAGCTTCACCCTGCGCCTGGCCGGCGAGCGCGGCCTGGGCGTCAGTCGCATGCTGACCACGGGCAACGAATGCGACGTGGACATCGCCGATGCCATCGCCTCGCTGGCGGCCGACCCCGGCACGCGCGTGATCCTGTGCTGCATGGAAACCTGCCGTGACGGCGCGAAGCTGACGCAGGCCATGGCCATGGCCCGCGAGGCGGGCAAGCCGCTGGTGGTGTTGAAGGTCGGCGTCTCGGAGGCCGGCAGCGAGGCCGCGGCCTCGCACACCGGCGCGCTGGCGTGTTCCGACGCCGTATTCGACGCCGTGCTGCGCAACGGCGGCGCGATCCGCGTGCCCAGCATCGAGCAGTTGCTCGAAGTCGGCCATGCGCTGTCTGTCGTCGGTCCGGCGCATGTGCCCGGCGGCCACCGAGTGGCCGTGCTCACGGCCTCCGGCGGCTTCGGCGTGCTGCTGGCCGATGCGGCCAGCGCGCAAGGCCTGGCGCTGCCCACGCTCGCCGCGCAGACGCAGGAACGCATCCTGTCGGTCGTGCCCTTCGCCGCGCCCTCCAACCCGGTGGACATGACGGCGCAGGTGTCGAGCCGGCCCGAGGTGCTGGCCCGCATGCTCGATGCGGTGGCGCGCGACGACAGTTGCGATGCGCTGATCTTGCAATCGGCCAATGCCTTCCATGTGCCCCGGCTGCGCGATGTGTTTCTTGCCGCGCTGGAACAGGTGCGCAAGGACCATCCTTCGCGCCTGATCCTCCTGTGCGCCCGCGCGCCGCAGGAGGTGCGGGCGACGCTCAACGCCATGGGCTTTCCCGTGGTCGAAGGCATCGATGCGGCCTGCTCGACGGTGGCTGCACTGCTGCGCTTCGGTGCGCGCGACGTCGCACGGGCTGCAGCGCCGGCCATCGAGCGCGTGCCGTTGGCTGCGCAGGCCTTCGCCACCGAAGCGAGCGCCAAGGCCGTGCTGGCCGAAGCCGGCCTGCCCGTGCCGCGTGAGGCGATTGCCGCCAACCGCGATGAGGCGCTCGCCGCGGCGCGCGCGATGGGCTTTCCGCTGGTGCTCAAGATCGTCTCGCCCGACGTCGCCCACAAGACCGAGGTCGGCGGCGTGTTCGTCGGCGTGCGGTCCGAAGCGCAACTGCTCGAGGAGTACGACCAGCTGCTCGCGCGCGTGGCGCAGAAGGCGCCCGCGGCCCGCATCGCCGGCGTGCTCATCGCGCAGATGGTGCAAGGCGGCGTCGAGCTGATCCTGGGCACGAAGAAGGACCCGATGTTCGGCCCGATGGTGATGGTCGGCCTGGGCGGCATCTTTGCCGAGATCTTCAAGGACGTGGCGCTGCAGCCGGCGCCCGTGGACGAGGCGCA
>DATLIE010000275.1:0-2073 GCA_035539635.1 Burkholderiaceae bacterium | reverse complement strand
CACTGCTGCTGCGCTGGCTCGTCGCCGACGGTCTTGCCGAAGCGGACGCACGCCGCCTGCTAGAGGACGACTACGCAGCGAGCGGCGCCCACGGCCGGCTGCCGTTTGCCGCGAGCGGCATTGGGCCGGGCCGGCGCAATGCCGCTGCGCCGACGCCGCCACGCCAGCGACGGCGCCTGGCAGCCACGGCGGTTTGAGCCGGCAACCCGCCGCGCCCGCGCGCCCGTCGCCTCGCGCAGCGGACTGTTCACGCGCAGCGAACTGCCCACGCGCAGCGAACTTTCCCACGCGCAGCGAACTTCCCACAGGCTCGATCATCCGGCCTCTTCACGCAAGGCACGTCTTTCGCTAGCTTGTCGGCATGAGCTGGCACCGCCTGGCCACCCAGACCCTCGATCTCGACGTCGGCGTGGCGGCGGCGCGCGCGCATGCCGTGGCCGAGGCGCTGTGGCGCCGGGTCGTGCCGCTGCTGGCGCTGCGCTCGGGTCGCGCCGAGCCGCTGGCGAGCGGCGTGTTGTACGAACACCGCGGCCGGCTGCTGATCGCCACCTGTGCACACGTCTTCGATGGCGGTGTCGCGCTCGGCGACCTTGCCGTGCCGCTGGGCGACAGCGGCCGGCTGCTGCCCCTCGTTGTGGCGCGGGCCCGGCTGCTGCTGCACGACGGTGCGGACGTCGCGATCGTCGCCATCGGCGAGCCGGCCGCCGCCGAGCGGCTGCGCGCCTCGTGGCGAACCCATGCCCTCGCGGCGGGGACCGCACCCGGGGTCGCATCGCTGTTCGTGATCGCCGGCTACCCGTACGCGCAGATGCGCCGGGTCGATGGCGTGCTGTACGCGCGGCCGCTCGTCGCCTTCGCGCGAGCGCTCGATGCGGAGGCGCGGCTGCTCGGCTACCCGCGCATCGCGCGCCGCGCCGACGGCATCGTCGTGCACGCGCCCGAACTCGATGGCGTGTCCGGGGCGACGCTGTGGCGCGTGCAGGAAGATGCGGGCGAGGGCGTCGACTGCGTGCTGCACGCCGGTGGCGTGCAGGTGGCGTTCAAGCCGGGCGCGTATGCCCGTGGCGCGCCGATCGGCGTGCTACACCAACTCGCCGAGCGCCTCGTGCATTGAGCGCGGCATACTTCAGTGATGTGCCCAGCGCGAATGCTTGGGCAGGGAGACCTGGAGGAAGGCCATCTGGTCGGCGAGGATGCGCCGGTTGCTCAGGATGAACCCTTCGTTGCGGCACACCGCGTAGGGCACGTACAGCAGCGGCATGTGCGCTTCCTCGGGACGGCGGTTGCCCTTGCGCGTGTTGCACGAACGGCAGGCCGTGACGACGTTGGTCCACACGTGCAGGCCGCCGCGCGACACCGGCGAGATGTGCTCGACCGTCAGATCGGCCTCGGCGAAGTGCCCGCCGCAGTAGGCGCAGACCTGCCGGTCGCGCGCGAACAGGCGATGCTTGGTCAGCCCCACGTGAACATGGCCGTACGGCACGCGATGGCGGCCGCGGATCATGACGATCGAACTGGTGATGAACTCGGAGCGCAGGCCGGTGTGGTCCTGGAGGCCACCGGTCATCGAGAACAGGTGCTCGCCGAGTTCGGTGACGACCTTGCCCGAGGCGTGGTAACGCGCCGCCCGCGCCAACAAGGCCCATCGGACCGGTTGGCCATGAGAATCGATGATCAGGATGCGCGGAGTTTCCGGCGCGTACATGGCCTCATCTTGCCATGCGCCATGAGGCTTTGCATGACGAGCCGCGCCGGCGGTCGCCTCACTTCGCGCGGTCGTTGCCGCCGCGGTCGTAGTCGGGGTCCGGGCCGGTCTCGAGACGGGAAACGGTGCCCTTCTCGTCGAAGTAGACACCCATGAGCATTGGGAAGGTGCCGCTCTGCAGGTACTTGTAGTTCCAGACCGGGTTCCGGCCCGAGTCGTGGTAGTACGCGACCTTCGACGGCGGGCCGAAGTCGCGCTGCACCGTGGCCATGGTGTCCTGCCCGACCTTGACCCGGCCGAAGTGGGCGTCGCTCATCACCTGCTCGGCCCGCAGCACGCGCCCATTGGCGTCGAGGTCGACCATGTAG
>DATLIE010000274.1:0-10082 GCA_035539635.1 Burkholderiaceae bacterium | reverse complement strand
GCCGGCGCCTTCCCGACCTTGGCCGAGATGATCGGCAGCGACAGCTTCGCCGCGCTGGCACGCGACGTCTGGTCGCAGCACCCGCCGCAACGCGGTGACCTCGGCGAGTGGGGCGGCGCCCTGCCCGACTTCGTCGCCGCCAGTTCGCAGCTCGCCGACGAGCCCTGCCTCGGCGACGTGACGCGCCTGGACTGGCTCGTGCATCTCGCCTCGCGCGCTGCCGACGGCCCGAGGACGCCGCCATCGCTGGATGCGCTGGCCGCCCACGCGCCCGAGCGCATCGGCATCGCGCTCGTCCCCGGCTGCGCGCTGCTCGCAAGCGACTGGCCCGTCGCGACGATCTGGCACGCCCACCGCCGCCCGGCCGACACCCCTGCGCGCTTCGCCGACGTGCAGGCGGCCTTCGCCGCCACCCACGGCGAAGCGGCCTTCGTCTGGCGCGACGGACTCGCCGTGCGTGTCGCCACGCTCGACGCCCCCGACACGGCCTTCGTGCGCGCCCTGCTGTCGCCCACCCCGCTCGCCGCCGCGCTCGACGCGGCCGGCGCCGACTTCGCCTTCGACCGCTGGCTCGCGAACGCGCTGGTCTCGCACCAGCTCGCGGCCGTGCACCCCCTTCCGGAGTGAATCCCATGCCCACCTGGCTCGTGTCCCTCGTCGGCGCCGCGCAGCGCGCCATCGCCGCCCTCGAATCCACCCAGCCGCTGGCCCAGCTCGCGGCACGCCTGTACATCGCGCAGGTCTTCTTCGCTTCGGGCCTGACCAAGGTCCGCCACTGGGAGGCCACGCTCGCCCTGTTCGAGGACGAGTACCAGGTGCCGCTGCTGTCGCCCGCGCTCGCGGCCGTGCTCGGCACGGCCGGGGAGCTGGTGCTGCCAGTGCTGCTGGCGCTTGGGTTGGCCGGCCGCTTTGCCGCCGCGGGGCTCACCGTCGTCAACGCGGTCGCGGTGATCAGCCTGGCCGAGATCGCACCGGCCGCGCTGCAGCAGCATGTGTTCTGGGGCAGCCTGCTCGTCGCGCTGCTGCTGTGGGGACCGGGGCGCTGGTCGCTCGATCGCTGGATCTCGCCGCGCCTGCTCGAGGACACGCCGACCGCTCGCTACACTCGCGCCGCCTGAACCACGCTGCGAACTCGATGCACTTTCGACGACGGCACCTGCTCGGCGCGGCCGCGATCTGGCCGCTGGCCGCCCCGGTCCATGCCCAGGGCAGCGACTGGGCGCGCATCGAGAGCGCAGCCCGGGGCCAGACCGTCTTCTTCAACGCCTGGGCCGGCAGCCAGCGCATCAATGCCTACCTGCAGTGGGCGGCAGCCGAACTGGCGCAGCGCTTTCGCGTCAAGCTCGAGCATGTGAAGGTCACCGACACCGCCGAGGTGGTCAAGCGTGTGCGCGCCGAGAAGGGGGCCGGGCGCGCCCGCGATGGCTCGGTGGACCTGGTGTGGATCAACGGCGAGAACTTCCTGACGATGAAGCGCGAGGGCCTGCTGTTCGGGCCCTGGAGCGAAGGGTTGCCGAGCTACGCGAAGGTCGATGTCGTCGGCAAGCCGACGACACGGATCGACTTCTCCGAGCCGGTCGACGGCTTCGAAGCACCGTGGGGCATGGCCCAGCTGACCTTCTATGCCGACAGCGCCCGCGTGGCACAGCCGCCGGGCAGCGTGGCCGAACTGATCGACTGGGCGCGCCGGAACCCGGGCCGCTTCACCTACCCCAAGCCGCCGGACTTCCACGGCAGCACCTTCGTCAAGCAGGTGCTGGTGGAGCGCAGCACCGATCGCGCGCCGCTGTACGCGCCGCACCGTGCCGAGTCCTTTGTCGCGGTCACTGCGCCGCTGTGGTCCGCACTCGACGCACTGCACCCGCTGCTGTGGAAGCAGGGCCGGCAGTTTCCGGCCAACAACACCGTGATGCGCCAGATGCTGGCCGACGGCGAGCTGGCGATCTCGCTCACCTTCAACCCGAACGAGATCGCCAACGAGATCGCCGCGAAGTCGCTGCCACCCACCGTGGTGGCCTACCAGCACCGCGCCGGCACGATCGGCAACACGCACTTCCTCGCGGTCCCGTTCAACGCGCGTGCGAAAGAGGCGGCCCAGGTCACCGCCAACTTCCTGCTCTCGCCGGCCGCGCAGGCACGCAAGGCCGACATCCAGGTCTGGGGCGACCCCACGGTGCTCGCGCTCGACAAGCTGAGCAACGCCGAACGCGCGCTCTTCACCGCCGCCGCCGCGCCCGGCCAGGTGCGCCAGGTCGCGCCCACGATCCCCGAGCCGCACGGCTCCTGGGTCGACCCGATCGAGCGCGAGTGGGCGCGCCGCTACGCGAGCTGAGGCGCCTGCGCTGAACCGCACGCCACGCCCCGGTTGGTCCGTGCTGTGGCCGGCGCTGCTGTTTGCGCTGCCGATCGCGCTCGCGCTGCCGGTGGCACTCTGGCAAGGGCTTTCGCCCGCCGCGTGGGCATCGCTTCTCGCGGACCCACAAGTGCCGCGCGCGCTCGCGCTGTCGCTCGGCACGGCGCTGGTCTCGACCGCCGGCGCGCTCGCGCTGTCGCTCTGGCTCGTCACGCAGTTGCACGGCACGCGTGCCTGGGCCGCCTTCGCGCGTGCGCTCGGGCCGCTGCTCGCGCTGCCGCATGCCGCGTTCGCGATCGGCCTGGCGCTGCTGGTGATGCCGGCCGGCGTGATCGCGCGCCTGTTCGCCGCGGCGCTCGGCTGGAGCACGCCGCCCGACTGGCCGACCGTCAACGACCCCTGGGGCGTCGGCCTGGTGCTGGTGCTGGTCGCCAAGGAAACGCCCTTCCTGCTCTGGAACGTGGTCGCGCTGCTGGCGCGCCCGGAGCTTGCGCAGTCGATGCGCGGCTGGCTCGCCTGCGGCCGCACGCTGGGCTACAACGACTCCGCGCTGTGGTGGCGCGTGCTGTGGCCGCTGCTGCTGCCGCGCCTGGCCTGGCCGCTGCTCGCGGTGCTGGCCTATGGGCTGACGGTGGTCGACCTCGCCCTGATCGTCGGCCCCGCGTCGCCGCCGACGTTGGCGATGCTGGCGTGGCAGGCCCTGCTCGACGCCGACCCGGCGCGCAACGCCGAAGGAGCGGCCCAGGCCGTGGCGCTGGCCGCCGCGCTGGCCCTGCTGGTCGTCGCGGGCACCGTGCTGGCGCGCCCGCTGCGCGGCGCCTGGCACGCGTGGGCGTGCAATGGGCAGCGCGCGGCGCACGCACCCACGGCAGCACGCGCTGCTCAAGGCACCGCGGTGGCGCTGCTGACGCTCCATGGCGCGGTGGCCCTGCTGCTCGTGCTCTCGTCGTTCACCGGTGTCTGGACCTTTCCGTCGCTCGCGCCGCAGTCGTGGACGGGCGCGGCGTGGTCGCAAGTCGGTGCGAGCCTGGGTGCCGTCGCGCTCAGCGCCACGCTCGGCGCGTTCGCAGCGCTGGCCGCCCTCGCGCTGACGCTGGCCTGGTTCGAGGCCACGCCACCCGGTTGGGACCGGCGCGTGATGCCGCTCGTGCTCGCACCGCTGGTCGTGCCGCCGCTGCTGCTGATGGTCGGCCTGTACGGCCTCGCGCTGCCGCTGCGTCTGGACGGCACGCTGGCCGGCCTGGGCTGGGTGCATGCCGTGATGGCGCTGCCGTATGTGTTCGTCGCGCTCGCGCCGGCCTGGCGCAGCTTCGACGTGCGCTACGAGCACACCGCGCTCGCGCTCGGCCGCTCGCGCGCCGCCTTCTGGTGGCGCATCAAGGTGCCGCTGCTCGCCGCGCCGCTGGCCGCGGCGCTCGCGGTGGGCTTTGCCGTCAGCGTGGCGCAGTACCTGCCCACGCAGTTCATCGGCGCCGGGCGCCTGGCCACGGTCACCACCGAGGCCGTCACGCTGGCTGCCGGCGGCCAACGCCACACCGCCGCGGCGTTCGGATTGCTGCAGGCGCTGCTGCCCGCACTGGGCTTCGCGCTCGCGGCGACGGTGGCGCGACGCCAGCACCGCAGAATCCAAGCCATGACCCACCGCGCGACCGATGGCGCTCGAGCTCGTTGACGTGCAGCTTGCCGTTGCGGGCCGCCCGCTGCTGCGCGGCCTGACCGCGCGCGTCGCACCTGGCGAGGTGCTCGCGCTGATGGGGCCGAGCGGCTCGGGCAAGTCCAGCCTGCTGGCCTGGGTGGCCGGCACGCTCGAGAGCCCGCCGTTCGAGGCCCACGGCCGGCTGCATCTGGACGGCCAGGCGCTCGACGCGCTGCCGGTCCAGCAACGCCGCATCGGCCTGCTGTTCCAGGACGACCTGCTGTTCCCGCACCTGAGCGTGCGCGACAACCTGTTGTTTGCACTACCGATGGGCGAGCGTGCCGCCCGCCACGCGGCGACCGAGGCGGCCCTCGCCGAGGCCGGGCTGTCCGGTTTCGGCGAACGCATGCCGGCCAGCCTGTCGGGTGGCCAGCGCGCGCGCGTATCGCTGCTGCGGGCGCTGCTTGCGCAGCCGCGTGCGCTGCTGCTCGACGAGCCGTTCAACAAGCTCGACCAGGCGCTGCGTGCGCAGGTGCGCGCGTTCACCTTCGCGACCTTGCGTGCGCGCGGCGTGCCCACGTTGCTGGTCACGCACGACCCGGCCGACGTGCCGGCGGGTGCGGCCGTGATCCATCTCGACGCGCAGGCCGCCGATGCTTGACCGCGCCGCCAACGCCGCGCTGCAGCCGCTGCTCGGGGCGGGCGCCCGCGCGCTGGCACGTGCCGGCATCGGTGCCGATGCGGTCACCGTCGTCGGCTTCGCCATCGGCCTGGGCGCCGCCGCGTCGATCGCGTGGCAGGCCTACGTGCTCGGCCTCGCGCTGATGCTCGCCAGCCGCCTGGCCGACGGCCTGGACGGCCCGCTCGCGCGCCTGACCGCCGCCACCGACCGCGGCGCCTATCTCGACATCACGCTCGACTTCCTCTTCTACGCCAGCATTCCGCTGGCCTTCGCCTTCGCGGACCCGGCCGCCAACGCGCTGCCGGCCGCGGTGCTGCTGGCCTCCTTCATCGGCACCGGCTCGAGCTTCCTCGCCTTCGCGGTCTTCGCCGAGCGGCGCGGCATGGCCACGAACGCGTACGCGGGCAAGGGCCTGTACTACCTGGGCGGCCTGACCGAAGCCACGGAGACGCTGGCCTGCTTCGCGCTGATGTGCCTGTGGCCGCAGCACTTCGCGGGGTGGGCCTACGGCTTCGCGGCGCTGTGTGCGTTGACCATCGCCACGCGCATCGTCGGCGGCGCGCGCCTGCTGTCGAAGCCGCGCTGAACGAAAGCCTGTAAGGTGCGCCCGCCCGCCATCGACCCGGACCCATGCCGAAGCAGAAGCCCCTGATCGTCGTCGCGCTGCTCGTCGCGCTGGCCCTGGCCTTCTTCGCGCTCGACCTCGGGCGCTTCCTGAGCCTGGACTTCCTGAAGTCGCGCCAGGCGGAACTCGCGCTGCTGGCGGCCGAACGGCCGCTGCAGGTCGGCGCTGCCTTCTTCGCGCTGTACGTCGCGGTGGCAGCCGCCTCCCTGCCTGGCGCGGCGGTGCTCACGCTCGCGGCGGGCGCGCTGTTCGGCCTGGGCGTCGGCACGCTGATCGTGTCCTTCGCATCGTCGCTCGGCGCCACGCTCGCACTGCTCGCCGCGCGCTACCTGCTGCGCGACAGCGTGCGCACGAAGTTCGGCGCCCGCCTGGCCGACGTGGACCGTGGCATGGCCCGGGACGGCGCGTTCTACCTCTTCACGCTGCGCCTGGTGCCACTGGTGCCCTTCTTCGTGATCAACCTGCTGATGGGGCTGACCGCGATGCGGGCCTGGACCTTCTACTGGGTCAGCCAGCTCGGCATGCTGGCCGGCACGCTGGTCTACGTGAACGCGGGCACGCAGCTGGCAAAGATCGAGTCGTTGCAGGGCATCCTGTCGCCGGGACTGATCGGCTCCTTCGTGCTGCTCGGCGTGTTCCCGCTGCTCGCGAAGAAGCTCGTCGACGCGATCGCGGCGCGCAAGGTCTACGCGCGCTGGAGACACCTGAAGCCCAAGGCCTACGACCGCAACCTGATCGTCATCGGCGCCGGCGCGGCAGGTCTCGTCAGCGCCTACATCGGCGCGGCGGTCAAGGCCAAGGTGACGCTGGTGGAGTCGCACAAGATGGGTGGCGACTGCCTGAACTACGGCTGCGTGCCGAGCAAGGCGCTGATCAAGACGGCGACGCTGGCGCGCCAGATCCGGCATGCGAGCGACTACGGCCTCGCGCACGCGGAAGCCAGGATCGACTTCGCGCAGGTGATGGAGCGCGTCGCGCGCGTGGTGCGCGAGATCGAGCCGCACGATTCGGTCGAGCGCTACACGAAGCTCGGGGTCGACGTGGTGCTCGGCCGCGCGCGCATCACGAGCCCGTGGCATGTCGAGATCACGAAGGAAGACGGCACGACGCAGACGCTCACGACGCGCAGCATCGTCGTCGCCACCGGCGCCGCGCCCTTCGTGCCGCCACTGCCGGGCCTGGACGACGTGGGCCACCTGACGAGCGACGCGCTGTGGGGCCTGCGCGAACTGCCGCCGCGCCTGCTGGTGCTGGGCGGCGGGCCGATCGGCTGCGAGCTGGCGCAGGCCTTCGCGCGTCTCGGTTCGCAGGTGACGCAGGTCGAACAACTGCCGCGCCTGCTCGCGCGCGAGGACGACGAGGTGTCGGCGCTGGCCCAGCGCGCGCTCGAAGCCGACGGCGTGACGGTGCTCGCCGGCCACCAGGCGCTGCGCTGCGAGCGGCGCGGCGGCGAGAAGGTGCTGGTGGTCACGTCCGGCGGCGCCGAACAGGCGATCGCCTTCGACACCCTGCTCGTCGCGGTGGGCCGCAGCGCGCGGCTCACCGGCTTCGGCCTCGAGGAGCTCGGAATCCCGGTCGGGCGCACGGTACAGACCGACGCGTACCTGCAGACGATCTACCCCAACATCCTGGCCTGTGGCGACGTGGCCGGGCCCTTCCAGTTCACGCACACGGCGGCGCACCAGGCCTGGTACGCGAGCGTCAACGCGCTGTTCGGTTCATTGAAGAAGTTCAAGGCCGACTACCGCGTGATCCCGGCGGCCACCTTCATTGACCCCGAGGTGGCCCGCGTTGGGCTGAACGAGCAGGAGGCGAAGGCGCAGGGCATCGCCTACGAGGTCACGCGCTACGGCATCGACGACCTCGACCGCGCGATCGCCGACTCGGCGGCACACGGTTTCGTCAAGGTGCTGACCGAGCCGGGCCGCGACCGGATACTCGGGGTGACGATCGTCGGCGAACACGCGGCCGACCTGCTGGCCGAGTACGTGCTGGCACTGAAACACGGGCTCGGCTTGAACAAGATCCTCGGCACGATCCACACCTATCCCACGCTCGCGGAGGCGAACAAGTACGCCGCCGGCGAGTGGAAGCGCGCGCACCAGCCGACACGGCTGCTGGCCTGGGTCGAGCGCTTCCACGCCTGGCGCCGCGGATGAGGGGCCCCCTGTTGCGGTCGCTCGACGACCTGGCGCTGCGCCAACGATGAAGCGCGTGCTGCTGCTCGGCGCCGGCCACGCCCAGCTCGCCGTGCTGGCCGAGCTGGCACGCCAGCGCCTGCCCGGCAGCGAGGCGCTGCTGGTGACGCCCCAGTCACACCTGCTGTACTCGGGCATGGTGCCGGGGCTGATCGCGGGGCGTTACGCGCCGGGCGATTGCGTCATCGACGTCGCGGCCCTGGCCCGGACCGCCGGCGTGCCGCTGCGCCTGGGCCGCGCGGTGGCGCTGGACGCGCAGGCGCGCGAGGTGACACTGGCCGACGGCGAGCGCATCGGCTACGACGTGCTGTCGCTGAACACCGGTCCGGTGCAGGACCGCGAGCGCATCCCCGGTGCGCGCGAGCGGGCGCTCTTCGTGCGGCCGATCGAGTCCTTCGTCGAACTCTGGCAGCGCACGCGCGCGCTGGCCGAGGAGCGGCCGCTGGCCGTGGTCGTGGTCGGCAACGGCGCTGCGGGCGTCGAACTGGTGCTGGCCGCGCGCGCCGCGCTCGGCCCGCGCCACAGCTACGCACTGGTGTGCGACGGCGAGCTGCTGCCGGACTATCCCGAGCCGCTGCGCGAGCGTGCGCACGCGGCCCTGCGGCGCAAGAAGGTGCCGCTGCTGCCCGGGCGCTGCACCGCGGTCGAGGCGCGGCACGTGATCGTCGGCTCGATGCGCGTGGCCTGCGACGTGCCGATCCTCGCCACCGGCAGCGACGCGCCGGCCTGGCTCGCCGCCAGCGGCCTGGCGCTGGACGACGCGGGCTTCGTGCGCGTCGGGGCCACGCTGCAAAGCGCAAGCCACCCCGCCGTCTTCGCTGCCGGGGACCTGATCGCACGCGACGACATGCCGCACCCGCGCAGCGGCGTCTACGCGGTGCGCGCCGGCGCGGTGCTGGCAGCCAACCTGCGGGCCTTCGTCGGCGGCGGCAAGCTGGCACCGTACCGCCCGCAGCCGCGCTCGCTCAATCTGCTGGCGCTCGGCGACGGACGCGCGCTCGCGGCCTGGGGCGGCTGGACGGCGCAGGGCTGGATCATGGGCTGGTGGAAGGACCACCTCGACCGGTCATTCGTGCGCCGGCAACGCGCGCTGGCCGGGCCTCAGCTGAAGAAGTAGCGCTTCAGGCCGGCCAGGATCATCTCGACCGCGATCGCGGTCAGCACCAGGCCCATCAGCTTCTCGACCGCACTGACCATCGAGCTGCCGATCCACTTGCGGATGCGGTCGGCCGCGATCAGCACCACGGCGCTGACCGCCATCGCCACCGTCAGCGCGGCCACCCAGTGCATCAGGCGCTCCGGCTGGCGCGAGGCCAGGAGCAGCACCGTGGCCATCGCCGAGGGGCCGGCCAGCAGCGGCACGGCCAGCGGGAAGATCAGCGGCTCGCGCGGCTTGCCGTCCCCGGCGTAGAGCTCGCCGCCGGTGGCGAAGATCATCTTCATCGCGATCACCAGCAGGATCACGCCGCCGGCCACTTCGAGCGAGCGCTCGGACAGGTGCATCAGGGCGAGGAAAGCCTGGCCGGCGAGCATGAAGCCCAGCAACACGCCGAAGGCGATGGCCGTCTCGCGCAGCGCCACCACGCGGCGCCGCTCGGGCGCCACGTTGCGCATCACCGATATGAAGATCGGCAGGCTGCCGAACGGGTCCAGCACCAGCAGCAGCAGCACCAGGGCGGAGAAGAAGGTGTGGTCCATGACGGAATCGACGGCCGCTCAGGCCAAAGTGACTGGATTGTTGCACCGCAGCAACATTTGGGGGCTTGCTTTCCGGGGATCACCGAACGGGTCACTAAACTCGCCCGCTCGTTTCCCGTTCCCCCTTTCTGAGGAGTTCCCGCTTTGTTCAAGAAGTCCATCATCGCTGCGGCGGGCCTGCTGGCCCTGGCCGGTGCGGCGCAAGCGCAAGTTTCGATCTACGGCCTGATCGACGTGTCGTACGGCAAGAGCTTCTACAGCGACTTGTTCGACCGCAAGGCCGAGTTCCACTCCGGTGGCGACAACGCCTCGAGCGAAGGCAATTCGACCACCCGCGTCGGCATCAAGGGCGCGTACGACCTGGGCGGTGGCAACAAGGCCAACTTCAAGTTCGAATCCGGCGGCATCACCAAGGAAGGCAAGGTGACGTACGACGACATCGCCTGCGAAAACTTCGGCGAATGCAGCCAGGGCAACGTCTTCAACCGCCAAGCCTGGTTCGGCCTGTCGGGCAGCTATGGTGAATTCCGCATCGGCCGCCAGGACTCGGTTCCGTTCCAGGTCATGGCCGACTTCGACTTCAACGGTGCGTCCAACGGCGTGTCGGCCGGTGCGTACTCGGGCGTCGGCGTGTTCAACAAGGGCCGCCAGTCTGGCGTGCTGAACTACATCGCCCCGTCGATGGGCGGCCTGACCGCGCAGTTCGGCTTCCAGCCCAAGGGCAACCGTGGCGCCGGCGCCAAGGACGTGTTCTCGGCCGGCGGCGTACTTGACGCCGGCCCGCTGGCCGTCGGTGCGGCGTTCCAGTCCAAGGACGCGACCGGCCTGAAGGACTTCGTGTCGGTCGCCGGCACCTACGACTTCAGCGTGGCCAAGGTCATGCTCGGCTA
>DATLIE010000273.1:0-3922 GCA_035539635.1 Burkholderiaceae bacterium | reverse complement strand
TGCAGGTGCACGCGCTGCCGGCGCGTCAGGGCGCCGCCAATCAGCTCGAAGTGCTTCGGCGCCACCGGCCGCCGCGCCGGCGACATGACCTTGATGCGCTTGACGAGCTCCCGGGCCTCGTCGTCGCTCGTGCCCAGCATGCCGTAGAGCTTGTCGAGCAAGGGCTGCAGGTGACGCGCCAGCACCCCGCCCTCGTCGAGGCCGCCGATCAACTGGTGCATCGTCAGCAGCGCGTGGATCTCCCCTTCCGAGAACCACAGGCCCGGCAGTTCGTGTTTGACCTGGCGCGCGTCGCGCGCGTCGGGGCTGAAGCGGTAGCCATTGCTGAAGCGGTCGTAGACGATCGGTGCGTCCAGGCGCTCGCGCAGGTACTCCAGGTCGCGCTTGAGCGTGGCGCGCGAGACCCCCAGCTCGTCCATCAGGTCGGCAAACGGCACGCTGGCACGGGTGCGGATCAGCAGCTCGATCTTGTAGAAGCGCTCGGTACGGTCCATCGAACAGGCCTCGGTGGCTCACAGGATGAGCCACCATGGTAGCGGCTCGGACTTCGGCAGGCTCATTCGATGAGCCTGCCGGCGCGGAAGCTGAAAGCGCCGGGGACGTCCCGGTGCCTCCTCGAAGCGACCGCCATGCAAGCCACCCTGTTCGCCGACAACGCCCCCGCCGTCCGCCACCCTGCCCCGGTCGATACCCAGGCCGCTGCGGGCTTCGAGATCGGCTGGGACTACGCGCACTACCGCCTGACGCCGCCGCCCGAGGCGCTGGCCGACGGCCACCCGCTGCGCCAGGGCTGGCAGGCCGGCAGCGCCACCTTCGGCACGCGCACGCTCAGGCCGACGCCGCAGGTGCGCAAGTGGCTGCTGCTGCGCTGGAACGCCTGGCGCCGCGGCAAGGTGTTCGAAGGCACCCAGGTCACTCCCAACTTCCTGACCCAGATCGACGTGCCGCTGTGCCCGATCACGCGCGCGGTGCTGACCCACGCCAGCGGTGCCGGCAGCGACGCCTCGGTCGACCGCGTCTGCAACCTGGCCGGCTACGCGGCCGGCAACCTGGCCGTGATGAGCGCGCGCGCCAACGAAGCCAAGGCCGATCTCTCGTGCCGCGCCGCGCTGACGGTCGTCAAGCAGCTCGAGGCGTCGGGGCTGGACACACTCGACGGACTGGGTGCGCTGCAGTGGTCGCGCCTGGCGGTGCTGATGAGCTTCGTCACGCCGATGGCGCATGACGAGGCAGCCTGCATGCCGCTGCTGGTGCTGCCGCCCAACCGGCTGCGCCTGCTCAACGCGGTGCAGGCCTTGCAGGCCGTCGTCACCTTGGCCTTCACGCAAGCGCAGGCCGTGCCGCGCCTGCGCGAGCTGATGGCACACGTGCCGGCCGCGGCACGCCACGACTTCCAGGTCTTCGTGCTGACGCTGCAGGCGCGCCGCCTGGCGATCGGCATGCGCACCGCCGGACCCGAGCTGCGTCACGCGCTGGAGGACCTGTGGACCGACGCCGCCGTCAATCGACGCTGGCAGCGATTCGCGCTGCAGCTCAGCGAGGCCGCCTGCGAGCGCCTGGTGCGGCTGGCCGCCCGGCGCGGGTTGGGCGGCTGCGGCTGGCAATGGCTGCCGAAGGCCACCGCCACCGACGGCTGGGCGCTCGAGCGCGAAGGTGAGGCCGCGCCGCAACCCGGCTGGGCGCGGGCCGCGCGGCCGCCGGTCAAGGCGGGCGGAGGGGGCTCTACCATCGTGGCGTGACCGAAGCCCAAGACTGCGACGTGATCGTCATCGGCGCCGGAATCGCCGGCGCGCGCTGCTCGGCCCCGCCGCCGAGCCGCTACTCCAGGCCGAGTGCGACGCGCGCGTCGTACTCGCGGTCCAGCATCGACATCACGATCAGCGAGTCGTAGCCGTCTCCCGCACGCACGCTCTCGCGCAGCCGCCCCTCCTCGACGAACCCTTCGCTCGCGTAGAGCGCCTGCGCGCGCTGGTTGAGCGACTTCACGTCGAGCCAGAAGCGGTGCACCTTGAAGTCGCGAAAGGCCATCTGCTTCAACTGCCGCACGCAGGCGCGGCCCAGGCCGCGGCCCTTGGCCTGCAGCACGATGCGCTTCAACTCGACGCTGCGGTTCGGGTTGCGGCAGCCCTGCAGGATGACGAAGCCGATGCGTTCGCTCTCATTGCCCTGCGCCTCGACGATGAAGTGGCGCGAGTCCGGGAACCGGATCGCGCCTTCGTGCTGCGTGCGTTCCCAGGGGGTGATGAAGGGCAGGTTGGCCGTGTCCGTCTCCACCGACACCACCCAGTCCAGGTCCGACAGCATCGTCGGACGCAGGCGCAGAGCGCTCACACGTCCACCTCGACCGCGTCGCCGCGCAGCTCCATCAGTTCGCGCCGCGCCGCGGCCTCGCCCTTGCCCATCAGCTTGGTCAGCGCGACGGTCGTCGCCGCGAGGCCCAGTTCGCCGAAGCTCACCTGCAGCAGGCGCCGCGTGTCGGGGTTGAGCGTGGTCTCCCACAGCTGTTCGGCGCTCATCTCGCCCAGGCCCTTGAAGCGGCTGATGCTCCACGCCCCTTCGCGCGCGCCCTCCTTGCGCAGCTTGTCGAGCGTGGCTTCGAGCTCGCCCTCGTCGAGCGCATAGAGCTTGGCGGCCGGTTTCTTGCCACGCGCCGGCGCGTCGACACGAAACAGCGGCGGCTTGGCCACGTAGACGTGCCCGCGCTCGATCAACTTCGGGAAGTGACGGAAGAAGAGCGTGAGCAGCAGGACCTGGATGTGCGAGCCGTCGACGTCCGCGTCCGACAGGATGCAGACCTTGCCGTAGCGCAAGCCCGACAGGTCCGGCTCATCGGCGGCGCCGTGCGGATCGACGCCGATGGCCACCGCGATGTCGTGGATCTCGTTGTTCTTGAACAGCAGGTCGCGCTCGACCTCCCACGCGTTGAGCACCTTGCCGCGCAGCGGCAGCACGGCCTGCGTCTCCTTGTTGCGGCCCATCTTCGCGCTGCCGCCGGCCGAATCGCCTTCGACCAGGAACACCTCGTTGAAGCCAATGTCGCGGCTCTCGCAGTCGGTCAGCTTGCCGGGCAGCACCGCCACGCCGGAGCCCCGCCGCTTCTCGACCTTCTGGCTCGCGCGCTGGCGCGTCTGGGCCTGCTTGATCACCAGCTCGGCCAGCTTCTTGCCATGCTCGACATGCTGGTTCAGCCACAGCTCGAGCGCCGGGCGCGTGTAGTTCGACACCAGGCGAAGTGCGTCGCGCGAGTTCAGACGCTCCTTGGTCTGGCCCTGGAATTGCGGGTCCAGCACCTTGGCCGAGAGCACGAAGCTGGCGCGCGAGAACACGTCCTCGGGCATCAGCTTCACGCCCTTGGGCAGCAACGAGTGCAGGTCAATGAAGCCCTTCACCGCCGCGAACAGGCCGTCCTTCAGGCCTGCCTCGTGCGTACCGCCGGCCACCGTGGGGATCAGGTTGACGTAGCTCTCGCGCAGCGTCGTGCCTTCCTCGGTGAAGGCCACGCACCAGGCGGCGCCCTCGCCTTCGGCGTTGTTGTCGGCCTCGCCCTCCTCGGCTTAGTGCTCGCCTTCGAAGAGCGGGATCAGCGGGTCGGCGACGAGGCTTTGCTGCAGGTAGTCCGCCAGGCCGCCCTTGTACTGCCAGCTCTGCATCTCCTTGCTCTTCTCGTGCGCGAGCGACACGGTGACGCCCGGCATCAGGACCGCCTTGCTGCGCAGCAGGTGCATCAGCTCCGGGCGCGGCAGTTCGGCACTGTCGAAGTACTTCGCATCCGGCCAGACGCGCACCGTGGTGCCCTGCTTGCGGTCGCCTGCGGCCGCCTTGCGCAATGCGAGCGGTTCCACCACGTCGCCGCCCGAGAAGGCGATGGTCGCCACCTGCCCCTCGCGGTACACGGTCACCGCGAGCTTCTTCGCCAGCGCGT
>DATLIE010000272.1:0-3567 GCA_035539635.1 Burkholderiaceae bacterium | reverse complement strand
TTCTTCGGTGTGCCCGCGGCCACGCTGCTCGCGCCCTCGCGCATGGCACGCATGCTGAAGATGACGGTGCAGCCGGTGGTGGCCGAGATGAAGGCCGATGGCGGCTGGCGCGTGCGCTTCCTGCCGCCGTGGACCGACTGGCCGAGCGACGACCCCGTGGCCGACGTCGCGCGCATGAACGCCTGGATCGAGTCCGAGGTGCGTCGCCTGCCGGCGCAGTACCTGTGGGTGCACAAGCGCTTCAAGACACGCCCGCTGGGCGAACCCGGGCTGTACGGCCCGCGCGGATAATCACCGGATGCGGTTGCGCTTCACCAAGATGCACGGCGCGGGCAACGACTTCGTCGTGCTCGACGCGACCCGTGCCCCGATCGAGTTGAGCGCACAGCAGGTGCAGCGCCTGGGCGACCGCCGCTTCGGCGTCGGCGCCGACCAGGTGCTGGTGGTCGAGCGCACCGACACGCCGGGCGTGGACTTCCGCTATCGCATCTTCAACGGCTTCTCGGGCGACGAGGTCGAGCATTGCGGCAACGGCGCGCGCTGCTTCGTGCGCTATGTGCGCGACAAGGGCCTGACCGACAAGAGCGTGGTGCGCGTCGAGACCGTGAACAACCTGCTCGAACTGCGCGCCCAGCCCGACGGCCGCGTGACGGTGGACATGAATGCGCCCATCTTCGAGCACGAACGCCTGCCCTTCGACGCCGTCGGCCTCGCGCCGCGCGAGGTCAACGGCTTCGCGCTCTGGCCGCTGCAGGTCGAGGGCCGCGTCGTCGAGGTAGCCGTGCTGTCGATGGGCAACCCGCACGCGGTGCTGCGCGTCGAAGACGTACGCAGTGCGCCGGTGGACACGCTGGGCCCGGCGATCGAGGGCCACGCCCGCTTCGCGCGCCGCGTCAACGCCGGCTTCATGCAGGTGGTGTCGCGCCACGAGATCGCACTGCGCGTCTACGAGCGCGGCGCCGGCGAGACGCTGGCCTGCGGCACGGGCGCCTGCGCCGCCGTGGTCGCCGGCATCCGCCTGGGCTGGCTCGACAGCCGGGTCGACGTGCACACGCGCGGCGGCGATCTCACGATCGAGTGGGACGCCGGCCCCGGACTGGCGGGCCACGTGCTGATGACCGGCCCGGCCGAAACCGTCTACGAAGGGGAGATCGAACTGTGACTGTGCAGGTACCGCAAGGCATCACCGAGGACGACATCGCGGACTACCTGGTCCACACGCCGGCCTTCTTCGAGCGCCACGCCGAGTTGCTGGCGACGATCCAGCTCACGAGCCCGCACGGCCAGCGCGCGGTGTCGCTGCAGGAGCGGCAGATGGAGATGCTGCGCGAGCGCATCCGCGGCCTCGAGAGGAAGATCGTCGAGATGATCCGCAACGGCCAGGACAACGTGGCCATCGCCGACCGTCTGCATCGCTGGACACGCGCGCTGATGCTGACCACGGACGCCACCGAGCTGCCCGCGGTGCTGCTGCGCGAACTCAAGCTGCAATTCCTCGTGCCGCAGGCCGGCCTGCGCCTCTGGGGTGTCGACACGGCGTATGTGGACGCGGCGTTTGCCAGCGGCGTCAGCGACGACGCGAAGTCCTTCGCCGCCAGCCTGACGCAACCCTATTGCGGCGCCAACAACGGCTTCGAGGCCGTGCGCTGGCTCGACGAGCCGATGACCACCGCGTCGCTCGCGCTGGTGCCGCTGCGCCGCGCCAGCACCGAAGCGCCGTTCGGCCTGCTCGTGCTCGGTTCGCCCGACCCGACGCGCTACAGCGCCGACATGGCCACCGACTTCCTGGCGCGCCTGGGCGAAGTGGCCGGGGCTGCCCTGTCGCGCCTGTTGCCAACCCGGTGACCTCGTTCGACGACCTGCCCGGACCGCTGCAGCAGTACCTGCGGCACCTGGAGGTCGAGCGGCGCCTGGCTGCGCGCACGCGCGAGAACTACGGCTTCGCGTTGCGTCGCCTGGCCGCGAGCGCGCAGGCGCAGGGCGTGGCGCTCGAGGCGGCGCAATCGCACCATGTGCGCAGCTGGGCCGCGCAGGCGCACCGCAGCGGCCTGGCGCCGCGCAGCCTGGCGCTGCTGCTGGCCGCGTGGCGCGGCCTGTACCGCTGGTGGGGCGAGCAGGGCGTGGTGGCGAGCAACCCGGCGACCGGCGTGCGCGCGCCGAAGTCGGCCAAGCCGCTCCCGAAGGCGCTGTCGGTGGACCACGCGGTGGCGCTCGCCGAGCACCGCGACGACGAAGGCGACCCGCGCGTGGCCGCGCGCGACCACGCGATCGTCGAGCTGTTCTACGGTTCGGGCCTGCGCCTGGGCGAGCTGGTCGGCCTGGACCTGCGCGCCGGCCGCGACAGCGCCGGCTGGATCGACGCCGCCGACGCCACGGCGCATGTGCTCGGCAAGGGCAGCAAGCGCCGCAGCGTGCCGGTCGGGCGTGCCGCCCTCGACGCGTTGGCCGCCTGGCTCGCGGTGCGCGGCGAGTTGGCCGCGACCGACGAACCCGCGCTCTTCGTCGGCCGCCGCGGCGGCCGGCTCGCAGCCACTTCGCTGCGCGCGAGCTTGAGGCGCATGGCGATCGGCGCCGGCCTGCCCACCAGCGTGCACCCGCACATGCTGCGCCACAGCTTCGCGTCGCACCTGCTGCAGTCCAGCGGCGACCTGCGCGCGGTGCAGGAACTGCTCGGCCACGCCAACATCGCCACGACGCAGGTCTACACCAAGCTCGACTTCCAGCACCTGGCCAAGGTGTACGACGCGGCGCACCCGCGCGCGAAGAAGCGCGGCTGACTACTTGGGACCCTCGCGGCTCGCGACGATCGCGATGTCGCTGCCCTTCTCGGCCTTGCTGACATGCACCTGCAGCATGCTCTTGGCTTTGTCATCGACCAGGCTGATCGAAGCGCCGTCGTTGCTGCTCATGTCCATCAGCTGCTTGCCCTCGGCCATGGACTTGAGCTTGTCGCGGTAGAAGGCTGCCACCTTGTCTGGCGCATCGTCGCTGTGCAGGCCCATCTGCAGCGATTGGTTGCCGCCGTTCACGATGCGCATCGACGAACCTTCCTTGGGTTGCGAACCCGGGTAGAAAGGCAGACCGAGATCGGCCTCGCTGATCTTGGCGTTGCCCATCTCCATCTGCGTCGTCTTGCCCGAAGCGTCGGTGGTCGAGACCTTCATGCCGCCTTGCGCCAGGTCGACCTTGGCCTGTGTACCGTCCTTGGAGATCGACGACTCGATCATCTTCTCGGCAGCCTTCTCGGTGGCCGCCTCCTGCACCTTGCCGCACGCCCCCAGTCCGAGGGCGAGCGCAACACCGATCGGCAGCGCGTGACGGCGGTTCATGGTGGTCCTTTCGGGGCGTGAGAGCGCGATCGTGCGCCGCCCCGCGCGCGCCGTCCACCGCCGCCAGCCTGCCAGTTAGGGACGGCGCACGAGCAGGGACAATGGCGGCCATGAAGACGGTTCGGTTGCGGGCGGGCAAGGAGCGCTCGCTGCTCAAGCGCCACCCCTGGGTGTTCGCGGGCAGCGTGGACAAGGGCGGCGGCGACAGCGGCGAGACGGTGCGCGTGGAGTCGCACGA
>DATLIE010000271.1:0-22374 GCA_035539635.1 Burkholderiaceae bacterium | reverse complement strand
CCAACATGGAGGAGCTGATCCACCACTTCAAGCTGTTCTCGGAAGGCATGCGCGTGCCCGAGGGCGAGGCGTATGCGGCGGTGGAGCACCCCAAGGGCGAGTTCGGCATCTACATCGTGAGCGACGGCGCCAACAAGCCGTACCGCCTGAAGATCCGCGCCCCCGGCTTCGCCCACCTGTCCGCGATGGACGAGATGTCGCGTGGCCACATGATCGCCGACGCCGTCGCGATCATCGGGACGATGGACATCGTCTTTGGAGAGATCGATCGATGATTTCTGAATCGACCAAGCAGCGCTTCGACCGCGAAGTCGCCAAGTACCCCGCCGACCAGAAGCAGTCGGCCGTGATGGCCTGCCTGGCCATCGTGCAGCAGGAAGAGGGCCACGTCTCGCAAGAGGCCGAGGCGGCGATCGCCGCCCACCTGGGCATGCCGCAGATCGCGGTGCACGAGGTGACGACCTTCTACAACATGTACAACCAGCAGCCGGTGGGGCAGTTCAAGCTCAACGTCTGCACCAACCTGCCGTGCGCGCTGCGCAACGGCGAGGGCGCGCTCAAGCACCTGTGCCACAAGCTCGGCGTCGAGCCCTACGGCACCACCGAGGATGGCGTGTTCACGGTGCAGCCGAGCGAGTGCCTCGGAGCCTGCGCCGACGCCCCGGTGATGCTGGTCAACGACCGCGAGATGCTGAGCTTCATGGACGAGAAGCGCCTTGACGACTTGGTCGACACGCTGAAGGCGGCCGCCAAATGAACCGCACGCCCGACCTCTCCCGCTTCAAGGCCAGCGGCCGCGAGACCTGCTTCCACGGGCGCCACCTCGGTGCGCAGATCTACGCCGGTCTCGACGGCAGCAACTGGCGCCTCGCCGACTACGAGTCGCGCGGCGGCTACCAGGCGCTGCGCAAGGTGCTCGGCAAGGATGGCGGCGCGGGCCTGACGCCCGACCAGGTGATCGCCGAACTGAAGACGAGCGCGTTGCGCGGCCGTGGCGGCGCGGGCTTCCCGACCGGCCTGAAGTGGAGCTTCATGCCGCGCGCCTTCCCTGGCGCGAAATACCTGGTCTGCAACTCCGACGAGGGCGAGCCCGGCACCTGCAAGGACCGCGACCTGCTGGCCTATAACCCGCACACGGTCATCGAAGGCATGGCGATCGCCGCCTACGCGATGGGCGTGAAGGTCGGCTACAACTACATCCACGGCGAGATCTTCGAGATCTACGAGCGCTTCGAAGAGGCGCTCGAGGAAGCGCGCCGCGCCGGCTACCTGGGCGAACACATCCTCGGCTCGGCGTTCAGCTTCCAACTGCACGCGCACCACGGCTTCGGCGCCTACATCTGCGGCGAAGAGACGGCGTTGCTCGAGTCGCTCGAAGGCAAGAAGGGCCAGCCGCGCTTCAAGCCGCCGTTTCCGGCCAGCTTCGGCCTGTACGGCAAGCCGACGACGATCAACAACACCGAGACCTTCGCCGCGGTGCCCTGGGTCATCAACGGCGGCGGCCAGGCCTACCTCGAGATCGGCAAGCCCAACAACGGCGGCACCAAGATCTTCTCGGTGGTCGGTGACGTCGAGCGCCCCGGCAATTACGAGATCCCGCTTGGCACGCCGTTCGCGAAGCTGCTCGAGCTCGCCGGCGGCGTCAGCGGCGGCCGCGCGCTCAAGGCCGTGATCCCCGGTGGCTCGTCGGCCCCGGTGCTGCCGGCCAGGGTGATGATGGACACCACGATGGACTACGACGCCATCGCCAAGGCCGGCTCGATGCTCGGCTCGGGCGCGGTGATCGTGATGGACGAGCGTCGCTGCATGGTCAAGAGCCTGCTGCGCCTGTCCTACTTCTATCAGCACGAGAGCTGCGGCCAGTGCACGCCGTGCCGCGAGGGCACCGGCTGGCTGTGGCGCATGGTGCAGCGCATCGAGCACGGCCACGGCAAGGCCGAGGACCTGGCGCTGCTCGACTCGGTGGCCGAGAACATCAAGGGCCGCACGATCTGCGCGCTCGGCGACGCCGCTGCGATGCCGGTGCAGGGCATGCTGAAGCATTTCCGCGACGAGTTCGCGCACCACATCGAGCACAAGACCTGCTCGGTGCCTCAATACGTCTAGCGCGATGGCCGAGATCACCCTCGACGGCAAACCCGTCACGGTCGCCGACGGCAGCATGGTGATGCACGCCGCCGACGCGGCGGGCGTCTACATCCCGCATTTCTGCTACCACAAGAAGCTCAGCATCGCGGCCAACTGCCGCATGTGCCTGGTGGACATCGAGAAGATGCCCAAGCCGATGCCGGCCTGCGCCACGCCCGTCACCAACGGGATGATCGTGCGCACCAAAAGCGACAAGGCGCTCAAGGCGCAGCAGTCGGTGATGGAGTTCCTGCTCATCAACCACCCGCTGGACTGCCCGATCTGCGACCAGGGCGGCGAATGCCAGCTGCAGGACCTGGCGGTGGGCTACGGCGCCAGCGCCTCGCGCTACGAGGAAGAAAAGCGCGTCGTGCTGCGCAAGGACGTCGGCCCGCTGGTCTCGATGGAGGAGATGAGCCGCTGCATCCACTGCACCCGCTGCGTGCGCTTCGGCCAGGAGGTGGCCGGCGTGATGGAGCTGGGCATGATCCATCGCGGCGAACACAGCGAGATCACCACGGTGCACGGCGGCACGGTCGACAGCGAGCTGTCGGGCAACATGATCGACATCTGCCCGGTCGGCGCGCTCACCAGCAAGCCCTTCCGCTACAGCGCCCGCACCTGGGAGCTGTCGCGCCGCAAGAGCGTGAGCCCGCACGACAGCACCGGCGCCAACCTGATCGTGCAGGTCAAGGGCGGCCAGGTGATGCGCGTGGTGCCGCTCGAGAACGAGGATGTCAACGAGTGCTGGATCGCCGACCGCGACCGCTTCTCGTACGAGGCCCTGAACAGCGACCGCCGCCTGACCCAGCCGATGATCAAGCAGGGCGGTCAATGGCAGGCGGTGGACTGGAACACCGCGCTCGGCTATGTGGCCGACGGACTCAAGCGCGTGATCGCCGAATTCGGCGCCCAGGGTGTGGGGGCGCTGGGCGCGCAGCACGCCACGGTGGAGGAACTGCACCTGCTGGCCAAGCTGGTGCGGGGCCTCGGTAGCGAGAACATCGACGTGCGCACGCGCCATGCCGACTTCGCCAATGCGCCCGCCGCGGGCCGCGCACGCTGGCTCGGCACCAGTGTCGCGTCGCTGTCCAAGCTCGAGCGCGCCTTCGTGGTCGGCTCCTTCCTGCGCAAGGACCATCCTCTGTTCGCACTGCGCCTGCGCCATGCGCAGCGCCATGGCGCCGAGATCTCGAGCCTGAACGCCGTGCACGACGATTGGGCAATGACGGTGGCGCACAAGCTGACTGCCGCGCCGAGCGGCTGGGCCGATGCGCTGGCCCAGGTGGCTGCGGCCGTTGCCGCGGTCAAGGGCGTGGAGGCGCCCGCGCCCGCCGATGCCAGTGTCGCCGCGAAAGCGGTCGCCACCTCGCTGCTGTCGGGCGAGCGCAAGGCCGTGCTGCTCGGCAACGCCGCGGCCCAGCACCCGCAGGCTTCGCAACTGCTGGCGCTGGCGCAATGGATCGGCGCGCAGACCGGCGCCACGGTCGGCTACCTCGGTGAATCGGGCAACAGCGTCGGTGCGCAACTCGTCGGTGCGTTGCCGCGGGCCGGCGGCCTGCATGCCGGCCAGATGCTGTCGCAGCCGATGAAGGCGCTGTTGCTGCTCGGCGTGGAGCCGGCGCTCGACGCGGCCGATGCCTCCGCTGCGCGTGCCGCGCTGAAGGGCGCCGGCCTGGTCGTCTCGATGACGCCGTTCAAGGACGCCAACACCGACATCGCCGACGTGCTGCTGCCTGTCGCGCCGTTCACCGAGACCGGCGGCGCGCTGGTCAATGCCGAGGGCCGGCTGCAGAGCTTCCACGGCGTCGTCAAGCCGCTGGGCGATGCACGCCCCGCTTGGAAGGTGTTGCGCGTGCTCGGCAACCTGCTGGCGCTGCCCGGCTTCGATCAGGAGACGGTCGAGGAAGTGCGTGCCGAGGCGCTGGGCCACGACATTGGCGTGCGCCTGGACAACACCGCGGGCGCCGCGATCGGCGTGCCGGCGTCGGCGGCTGGCGGGCTCGAGCGCATCGCCGACGTGCCGATCTACGCCACCGATCCGATCGTGCGCCGCGCGGCGTCTCTGCAGGCCACGGCCGATGCCGCCGGGCCGGTGGTCGGCCTGCCGAGCGCGCTGTGGCAGCAGTTCGGCGCCCGGGTCATCGTGAAGCAGGGCGCCGCGAGCGCCACCTTGCCCGCGCGTGAGGAGCCCTCGCTGGCCCCCAACGCGGTGCGCATCGCCGCGGGCCACCCGGCCACCGCCTCGCTTGGCGCGATGTTCGGCGCGCTCACCGTCGAAGGGGCCGGCGCATGATCGAGCAGATCAACACCTTCGGCGCGGGCCTGTTCGGGCCGACGCTGTGGCTCGTGATCTGGAGCCTGGTCAAGATCGTCGCGGTGGTGCTGCCGCTGATGATCTGCGTGGCCTACCTGACGCTGTGGGAGCGCGTGGGCATCGGCTTCACGCAGATCCGCCTCGGTCCCAACCGCACAGGGCCGCGCGGCCTGCTGCAGCCGATCGCCGACGCGGTGAAGCTGGTCTTCAAGGAGATCATCCGCCCCACGGCCGCGAACAAGAGCCTGTTCTTCCTCGGCCCGGTCATGACCATCATGCCGGCGCTGGCAGCCTGGGCGGTGGTGCCCTTCGGCCCCGACGTCGTGCTGGCCAACGTCAACGCCGGCCTGCTGTTCCTGATGGCGATCACCTCGATGGAGGTGTACGGCGTCATCATCGCCGGCTGGGCCAGCAACTCGAAGTACGCCTTCCTCGGCGCGCTGCGCGCCTCGGCACAGATGGTCAGCTACGAGATCGCGATGGGCTTCGCGCTGGTGGTCGTGCTGATGGTGTCGGGCAGCATGAACATGACCGAGATCGTGCTCTCGCAAGGCAAGGGCATGGCCGCCGACAAGGGCCTCACCTTCCTGTCGTGGAACTGGCTGCCGCTGCTGCCGATCTTCATCGTCTACTTCATCGCCGGCCTGGCCGAGACCAACCGCCACCCGTTCGACGTGGTCGAAGGCGAGAGCGAGATCGTCGCCGGCCACATGATCGAGTACTCGGGCATGTCGTTCGCGATGTTCTTCCTGGCCGAGTACGCGAACATGATCCTGGTGTCCACGCTGTGCGTGGTCATGTTCCTGGGCGGCTGGCTCGCGCCCATCGACTCGGCGCTGTTCAACTGGATCCCGGGTTGGATCTGGCTGGCGGCCAAGGTCTTCGTCGTCGTGACGATGTTCCTCTGGGTTCGCGCCACCTTCCCGCGCTTCCGCTACGACCAGATCATGCGCCTGGGCTGGAAGATCTTCATCCCGGTCACGCTGGTGTGGCTGGTGGTCGTGGGGCTGTGGATGCAGTCGCCGTGGAACATCTGGAAGTGAGAGGCTGAGGATGTCCGCACTCGCCGCCATCAAGGACTTCGCCAACAGCTTCATGCTGACCGAACTGGTCAAGGGCATGGCTGTCACCGGCAAGTACTTCTTCGCACGCAAGATCACGATCCAGTTCCCGGAAGAGAAGACGCCGCTGTCGCCGCGCTTTCGCGGCCTGCACGCGCTGCGTCGCTACGAGAACGGCGAGGAGCGCTGCATCGCCTGCAAGCTGTGCGAGGCGGTGTGCCCGGCAATGGCGATCTCGATCGAATCCGACGTGCGCGCCGACGGCACGCGCCGCACCACGCGTTACGACATCGACCTGACCAAGTGCATCTTCTGCGGCTTCTGCGAGGAGAGCTGCCCGGTGGACTCGATCGTCGAGACGCACATCCTCGAGTACCACGGCGAGAAGCGCGGCGACCTGTACTTCACCAAGGACATGCTGCTCGCGGTGGGCGACCGCTACGAGAAGGACATCGCCGCCGCGCGCGCGGCCGATGCGCCGTACCGGTAAGAACAAAAACGACGACATGAACTCCACGACGGCCCTGTTCTACGTCTTCTCCGCCGTGCTGCTCGGCGCGAGCTTCGGCGTCATCACCGCACGCTCGACGGTGCACGCCGCGCTCTACCTGGTGCTGGCCTTCTTCAGCGCCGCCTGCGTCTGGATGCTGCTGAAGGCCGAGTTCCTGGCCATCGCGCTGGTGCTGGTCTACGTCGGCGCGGTGATGGTGCTGTTCCTGTTCGTCGTGATGATGCTTGACATCAACACCGACAGCTTCCGCCAGAACTTCTGGCAGCACTTTCCGCTGGCCGGCATCGTCGGTGCGCTGATCGCGCTCGAGATGACCCTGGTGCTGCGCGGCGGTTTCGATCTCGGTGCGGCCAAGCCGATGCCCGCCGACGTGGCGGCGCTGCCCAACACGAAGGCCCTGGGTGTCGAGATCTACACCGACTACCTGTACCCGCTCCAGCTTGCCGCGGTGCTGCTGCTGGTGGCGATCATCGCCGCGATCGCACTGACGCTGCGCGAGCGCAAGGACTCGCGCCACCTCGACCCGTCGGTCCAGGTGCGGGCCAAGAAGGCGGACCGCGTGCGCATCGTCAAGATGGCGCCCGAGGTCGAGCAGCCGTCTGCCCCGCCCGAGACGCCGAAGGAGGGTGCGTGATGAGCGGCGTGCTGACCCTGTCGCACTTCCTGTCGCTGGGCGCGATCCTGTTCGCGCTGTCGGTGATCGGCATCTTCCTGAACCGCCGCAACCTGATCGTGCTGCTGATGGCCATCGAGTTGATGCTGCTGGCGGTCAACATGAACTTCATCGCCTTCTCGCACTTCCTCGGCGACATGGCGGGCCAGGTGTTCGTGTTCTTCATCCTCACGGTGGCCGCCGCCGAGTCGGCGATCGGCCTGGCGATCCTGGTCGTGCTGTTCCGCAACCGTGCGTCGATCAACGTGCAGGAACTCGATTCGCTGAAGGGCTGACGGATTCACATGGCGATCTCGCAGAACCTGTTGCTCACCGCCGCGCTGGCGCCGCTGGTCGGTGCCATGGTCGCCGGCTTCTTCGGCAAGGCGATCGGCCGCCGCGGCGCCCATGCGATCACGATCCTCGGCGTGCTGGTGTCGTTCATCGCATCCGTGTCCGTGCTGTGGCAGGTCAACGGCGGCGCGCGTTTCAATGCCACCGTCTACGAGTGGATGGTGCTCGGCGGCCTGAAGATGGAGGTCGGCTTCCTGGTCGACGGCCTGACGGCGATGATGATGGTCGTCGTCACCTTCGTCAGCCTGATGGTGCACATCTACACCATCGGCTACATGGAGGAGGACCCGGGCTACCAGCGCTTCTTCTCGTACATCAGCCTGTTCACGTTCTCGATGCTGATGCTCGTGATGAGCAACAACTTCCTGCAGCTGTTCTTCGGCTGGGAAGCGGTGGGCCTGGTGAGCTACCTGCTGATCGGCTTCTGGTGGAAGAAGCCGACCGCGATCTTCGCCAACATGAAGGCCTTCCTGGTCAACCGGGTCGGCGACTTCGGCTTCATCCTCGGCATCGGCCTGCTGGTGGCCTATGCCGGCTCGCTGAACTACGCCGAGGTCTTCGCCAAGGGCGGCGAGCTGGCGAAGCTGAACTTCCCCGGCACCGACTGGATGCTGATCACGGTCGCGTGCATTTGCCTCTTCATCGGCGCGATGGGCAAGAGCGCGCAGTTCCCGCTGCACGTCTGGCTGCCCGACTCGATGGAAGGCCCGACCCCGATCTCGGCGCTGATCCATGCCGCGACCATGGTCACGGCCGGCATCTTCATGGTCGCGCGCATGAGTCCGCTGTTCGAGCTGTCCGACACCGCGCTCTCGTTCGTGCTGATCATCGGCTCGATCACCGCGCTGTTCATGGGCTTCCTGGGGATCATCCAGAACGATATCAAGCGCGTGGTCGCGTACTCGACGCTGTCGCAGCTCGGCTACATGACGGTGGCGCTCGGCGTGTCGGCGTACTCGGTGGGCGTGTTCCACCTGATGACGCACGCGTTCTTCAAGGCGCTGCTGTTCCTGGCCGCCGGCAGCGTGATCATCGGCATGCACCACGACCAGGACATCCGCAACATGGGCGGCCTGCGCAAGTACATGCCGGTCACCTGGCTGACCTCGCTGGTGGGTTCGCTGGCGCTGATCGGCACGCCGCTGTTCTCGGGCTTCTACAGCAAGGACTCGATCATCGAGGCGGTGCACGCGAGCAGCCTGTACGGCTCGGGTTTCGCGTCCTTCGCAGTCGTCGCCGGCGTGTTCGTCACGGCGTTCTATTCGTTCCGCATGTACTTCCTCGTCTTCCATGGCGAGGAGCGCTTCCACCACAAGCCTTTCCCGGGCGAGCACGACCACCATGACGACCACGGCGAGCACCACGACCCGCACGAGTCGCCTTGGGTCGTCACCGCGCCGCTGATCCTGCTGGCGCTGCCCTCGGTCTTCATCGGCTACTGGACCATCGGCCCGATGCTGCACGGAGAGTTCTTCAAGGACTCGATCGTCGTCGACTCCGCGCGCCACCCGGCGATGGCCGAGCTCGGCAAGCACTTCCACGGCGCGCTGGCAATGGCCACGCACGGCCTGATGACGCTGCCGTTCTGGCTCGCGCTCGGCGGTGTCGTCACGGCCTGGTGGTTCTACCTCAAGCAGCCCTCGATCCCGGCCGCGATCAAGTCACGCTTCGAGTGGGTCTACCGCCTGCTCGACAACAAGTACTACATGGACTGGTTCAACGAGCATGTGCTCGCCGCCGGCGCGCGCCTGCTGGGTACCGGGTTGTGGAAGGGCGGCGACGTCGGCCTGATCGACGGCATCGCGATCAACGGCTCGGCGCGCGCGGTGGGGGCCCTCGCCCAGCTGACGCGCCTGTTGCAGACCGGCTACCTGTACTTCTACGCGCTGGTGATGCTGCTGGGCATCTTCGCGCTGATGACCTGGCAGCTATGGCCCCAGGTGCGGCGACTGTTCGGCCTCTGAACTGCCGCCCAGAACAAGAAGAGAACTCGAGGAAGAAACTGCAATGGGACTGCTGAGCGTATCGATCTGGCTGCCGATCCTGGCGGGCACCGTGCTGCTCGCGGTCGGCCGCGACGAGAACGCCCAGGCCGTGCGCTGGCTGGCCCTGGTGGCCGCCATTGCCAGCTTCCTGGTCACGATCCCGCTGATCACCGGCTTCGACGTCGCCAGCGCCGCGATGCAGTTCGAGGAGAAGCTGCCCTGGATCGATCGCTTCAAGGTGAACTACCACCTCGGCGTCGACGGCATCTCGGTCTGGTTCGTGCTGCTCACGTCCTTCATCACGATCGTCGTCGTGATCTCGGCCTGGGAGGTCATCACCGAGCGCGTGCACCAGTACATGGGCGCGTTCCTGATCCTGTCGGGGCTGATGGTCGGCGTGTTCTGTGCGCTCGACGGGCTGCTGTTCTACGTCTTCTTCGAGGCCACGCTGATCCCGATGTACATCATCATCGGCATCTGGGGCGGCCCGCGCCGCGTCTACGCGGCCTTCAAGTTCTTCCTCTACACGCTGCTCGGCTCGCTGCTGATGCTGGTCGCGCTGCTGTACCTGTACTACAAGTCGGGTGGCAGCTTCTCGATCCTGGACTGGCACAAGCTGCCGCTGCCGCTGACGGCGCAGAGCCTGCTCTTCTTCGCCTTCTTCGCCGCCTTCTCGGTCAAGGTGCCGATGTGGCCGGTGCACACCTGGCTGCCCGACGCGCACGTCGAGGCGCCAACCGGCGGCTCGGTGGTGCTGGCGGCGATCATGCTGAAGCTGGGTGCCTACGGCTTCCTGCGTTTCTCGCTGCCGATCGCGCCCGACGCCTCGCGCCACTGGGACTGGCTGATCATCGCGCTGTCGCTGATCGCGGTGCTGTACATCGGCCTCGTGGCGCTGGTGCAGCTGGACATGAAAAAGCTGGTCGCCTACTCGTCGATCGCGCACATGGGCTTCGTGACGCTGGGCTTCTTCATCTTCAGCGAGCTCGGCATCTCGGGCGGCATCGTGCAGATGATCAGCCACGGCTTCATCTCGGGCGCGATGTTCCTGTGCATCGGCGTGCTCTACGACCGCGTGCACAGCCGCGAGATCGCGTCCTACGGCGGCGTCGTCAACACGATGCCGAAGTTCACCGCGCTGGCCGTGTTTTTCGCGATGGCCAACTGCGGCCTGCCGGGCACCAGCGGCTTCGTCGGCGAGTGGATGGTGATCCTGGGCACCGTCAAGTTCAACTTCTGGCTCGGCCTGCTGGCCGCCACCACGCTGGTGTTCGGCGCCGCCTACACACTGTGGATGGTCAAGCGCGTGTACTTCGGCGAAGTGGCCAACGACGACGTGAAGGCGCTCACCGACATCAACCGCCGCGAGTTCACGATGCTGTCGCTGCTGGCGGTGGCCGTGCTCTGGATGGGCGTCTACCCGAAACCCTTCACCGACGTGATGCACCAGAGCGTCACGCAACTGATCCAGCACGTGGGTCAGAGCAAGCTCAACTGAGGCGGACCCGCACATGAACGCCGCAATGAACTGGTCCGTGGTCGCCCCCGAGATCCTGCTGCTGACGATGGCCTGCGTGATCGCCATCGTCGACCTTTTCGTCGTCGATGCCGAGCGCCGCGTCACCTTCTGGCTGACGCAGGCCTCGCTGGCCGCGGTGGCGCTGCTGCACCTGCGTGCGCTCGACGCTGTCGAGTCGGCGTTCGGCATGCAGGGCATGTTCGTCTCCGACCCGCTCGGCCACCTGCTCGCGATGTTCGCCACGCTGGCGGTGATGGTGACGATCGCCTACGCACGCCCCTACATCGGCCCGCGCGAGATGCAGAAGGGCGAGTTCTACACGCTGGCCATGCTCACGCTGCTGGGCGTGTCGGTGATGGTCGCCGCCAACAACTTCCTCGTCATCTACCTCGGCCTCGAGCTGATGAGCCTGTCGCTGTACGCGCTGACGGCGCTGCGGCGCGACAACGCCAACGCCACCGAGGCGGCGATGAAGTACTTCGTGCTCGGTGCGCTCGCCTCGGGCTTCCTGCTCTACGGCCTGTCGATGATGTACGGCGCCACCGGCAGCCTGGACATCCCGCGCGTGTTCGAGGTCATCGGCAAGGGCCAGGTCAACCAGAGCGTGCTGATCTTCGGCCTGGTGTTCGTGGTGGCGGGCCTGGCCTTCAAGTTCGGCGCCGCGCCCTTCCACATGTGGGTGCCCGACGTGTACCACGGCGCACCGACCGCGGTCACGCTGCTGATTGCCGGCGCGCCCAAGCTCGCCGCCTTCGGCATGACGATGCGCCTGCTGGTCGAGGGCATGCTCGGCCTGGCCACCGACTGGCAGCAGATGCTCTCGGTGCTGGCCGTGATGTCGCTGCTGATCGGCAACCTGGCCGCGATCGCGCAGACCAACCTGAAGCGCATGCTGGCCTACTCGGCGATCGCGCAGATCGGCTTCATGCTGCTCGCGCTGACCGCCGGCGTGGTCAGCGGCAACACGCTGTCGGCCGGCAACGCCTACTCGTCGGCGCTGTTCTACATGGTGATCTACGTGCTCACCACGCTCGGCTCGTTCGGCCTGATCATGCTGCTGGCGCGGCGCGGCTTCGAGTGCGAGGAGATCTCCGACCTCTCCGGCCTGAACCAGCGCAGCCCGTGGATGGCCGGCGTGATGGCGGTCTTCATGTTCTCGCTCGCCGGCATCCCGCCGACGGCCGGCTTCTACGCCAAGCTCTCGGTGCTGCAGGCCCTGATCACCACCAACCTGCCGCACCACCTGTGGCTGGCGGTGTTCGCGGTGCTGATCTCGCTGATCGGCGCGTTCTACTACCTGCGCATCGTCAAGGTCATGTACTTCGACGAGCCGACGGCGGACGCCGCGGCGCCGTCCGAGGAGGGCGGTGGTGCGCACACGCTGTTGGCCCTCAATGGTGGCGCCGTGCTATTGCTGGGCATCCTGCCCGGCGGCCTGATGGCCCTGTGCAGCATGGCCATCCTTCGCGCACTCGCGTCGTGAACGTTGCGATCGAGGTCTGGCTCGTTCTGATCGTCGCGCTGGTCGCCGCCAACCTGCCTTTCGTCAACGAGCGCTGGTTCATCGTCGGCCCGCGCCGAACGCCGCACAAGGGCTTGGCATGGCGTCTGCTCGAACTGCTGCTGCTGTTCGCCGCCACGCTCGGCCTCGGCTTCGTGCTCGAGGCGCGCATCGGCCAGCGCCATGAACAGGGCTGGGAGTTCTACGCCGCGGCGTTGGCGATGTTCGTCACCTTCGCCTTTCCTGGCTTCGTCTGGCGTTACCTGCGGCGGCAGCGTGGCTGAGGGCTCGAAGGACGACGCCCACCTGCGCGAGACCCGGGTCTCCGAAGAGCAGGTCTGGCAGGGCCACTTTCTCGACGTGCGCCGTGCCACCGTGGCGCTGCCGAGCGGCGCGCAGGCCACGCGCGAGTACATCGTGCACCCGGGGGCGGTGATGGTGATCCCCATCCTCGACGACGGGAGGCTGGTGATGGAACGCCAGTTCCGCTACCCGATGCAGCGCGTGATGCTCGAGTTTCCGGCCGGCAAGATCGACCCGGGCGAGGCCCCGTTCACCACCGCCGTGCGCGAGCTGGCCGAGGAGACCGGTTACCGCGCACGCGAGTGGGCGCGCGCGGGCGTGCTGAACAACGCGATCGCCTACTCCGACGAGGGCATCGAGATCTGGTTCGCGCGCGGCCTGTCGCGCGGCGCGGCCAAGCTCGACGCCGAGGAGTTTCTCGAGACCGTGGTGCACGGCGAAGCCGAGATCGATGCATTCTGTGCCCGCGGCGAGATCACCGACGCCAAGACCCTGATCGGCCTGCTTTGGCTGCAGAAGTCGCGTTCGGGCGCATGGCCTTTGGCCTGGCAGCCGGCACCCTGAGGGCCCGGGGCCTAAGATGACCAAATCATGAAAGTCATCGACTTGCGCTGCCAGAGCGGCCACCGCTTCGAAGGGTGGTTCGCGAGCGACGATGACTTCCTCGACCAGAACGGCCGCGGCCTGATCGACTGCCCGCTGTGCGCCGACAAGGTCATCGTGCGCCTGCCCAGCGCGCCGCGCCTGAATCTGTCGGGGGCGCGCGAGCCCGCGCCGAGCGCGACACCGGTGGCGGCCGACGCGACGACCGAACTGCAGACGCGCTGGATGCAGATGGTGCGCCAGGTGCTGCACAACACCGAGGACGTGGGCGAGAAGTTCGCCGAAGAGGCGCGCCGCATCCACTACGGCGAGACGCCGCAGCGCGGCATCCGCGGCCAGGCCAGCGCCGACGAGCGCGAGGCGCTGCGCGACGAGGGCATCGAGGTGATGCCGCTGCCGATCCCGGCCGGCCTGAAGGACACGCTGCAATAGCGTGCGGGGGGGCGCTAGAGCACGCGGCCGGGGTTCAGCAGGTTGCGCGGGTCCAGCGCCCGCTTCACCGCACGCATCAGCGCCAGCGCGGTCGCATCCTTGTACTGCGGTAACTCGTCGCGCTTGAGCACACCGATGCCATGCTCGGCCGAGATCGAGCCGCCGTGCGCGCGCACCGCGTCGTAGACGATGCCGTTGATCTCGTGCTCGCGCTCGCTCAGGAAGGTCGCCGCATCGCCGCCTTCGGGTGCCTGCACGTTGTAGTGAAGGTTGCCGTCGCCCAGGTGGCCGAAGTTGACGAGCCGCATGCCGGGCACCGCCCGCGTTAGCGCCGCGCCGGTGGAAGCGCAGAAGGCCGGGATGCGCGACACAGGCAGCGCGATGTCGTGCTTGATGTTCAGGCCTTCCTCGGCCTGCGCCAGCGGGATCGACTCGCGCAGGTGCCACATCGTGTGCGACTGCGCCAGCGTCTCGGCCACGGCCGCGTCGGCGATCAGGCCGCGTTCGAGCGCGTCGCCGAGCAGGCCCTCGAAGCGCTCGCGCGCGTGGGCCTCGCCCTCGCTGTCCGACAGCTCCACCAGCACGGTCCACGGGGCCGCGGCCAGCGGCTGGCGCAGTTGCGGCATGTGGCGCGCCACCAGCGCGAGCGAGAACGCGTTCATCACCTCGAAGCCCGTGAGCCCCGGACCGAGGCGTTCGTGCGCCAGCCCGAGCAGCGCGACGCAGGCCTCGAGCGAGTCGGCGCTGGCCAGCGCGGTCATCTCCGCGGCGGGCCTGGGGTGCAGCGCCAGCGTCGCCGCGGTGATCACACCGAGCGTGCCTTCGCTGCCGACGAAGAGGTCGCGCAGGTCGTAGCCGGTGTTGTCCTTGCGCAAGCCGGACAGGCCGTGCCAGACCTCGCCCGTGGCCGTCACCACCTCGAGCCCCAGGCACAGCGCGCGCGCGTTGCCGTAGCGCACGACCTGCGTGCCACCGGCGTTGGTGGCCAGGTTGCCGCCGATGGTGCAACTGCCCTCGGCCGCCAGCGACAGCGGGAACAGCAGGCCAGCCGCGTCGGCGGCCTCCTGCACGGCCTGCAGCACGCACCCGGCCTCCGCCACCAGCGTGAGGTTCGCGCGATCGAGTTCGCGGATGCGGTTCAGGCGACTCAGCGACAGCAGCACCTGGGTGCCGCTCGCGTCGGGCACGCCGCCGCCGACGAGCCCGGTGTTGCCGCCCTGCGGCACGATCGCCACGCCCCGGCCGGCGCAGGCGCGTACCACGGCGGCCACCTCCTCGGTCGAGCCTGGCCGCACGACGGCCAGCGCCTTGCCGTGCCAGCGTTTGCGCCAGTCGTGTTGCCACGCCGAGAGATCGCCGTCGGTCAGCACATGCGCCGCGCCGACGACCGAACGCAGCGTGTCGAGCAAGGACGCGCTCATGGCTTGCGCAGCCGCCAGCGCACGTGCATCGCGCAGGCCGCGAACAGCAGCAGGCCGAGCGCGGCCTGCGCCAGCGCCAGCGACACGGCCGGTCCGCGTTCGGTGAAGGCCCGCACGGCGCCCTCGGCCACATACAGCCACACCAGCAGGGCCAGCCAGCGGTAAGTGAACATGCGAAACTTGAGCACGCCCACTAGGCCCAGCGCCAGCGGCAGCACCTTGAGCGACCAGCTGCGCGCGCCCGTGGGCGCGAGCCACAGCTCCCAGGCCAGGCCGAGCACGATCAGCGCCAGCAGGCTGCCCGCGGCCAGCGCGCGCAGGCGCAGCAGCATGGCGTCCGGCGCGGTGGCCGCGGTCGTCGTGTCGGGCATGTTTGGCATCATAGGGCGATGGCCCTGTCCCTCACCCTGACCCAGTGGCGCAGCCGCGCGGCCGAACTGGCCGAAACGCTGCAGCGCTGGCCCTGGCTCGACACCGCGCGCACCCTGCGCGAGCGCTTCCGCGAGGACCGGCTCGGCCTCACCGCCAGCAGCCTCACGTTCACGACCCTGATCGCGCTGGTGCCGCTCGTGACGGTGATGCTCGCCGTCTTCAGCGCCTTCCCGATGTTCGCGAGCTTCCAGGTCGCGCTCGAGAAGTACTTCCTGCAGAGCCTGGTGCCCGATGGCATCGCCAAGCCGGTGCTCGGGGCGCTGACGCAGTTCGCGGCCAAGGCCGCGCGCCTGGGCACCGCGGGGCTGGCGCTGCTGGTGCTGACCGCGCTCGCGCTGATGCTGACGATCGACCGCGCGCTCAGCGCCATCTGGCGCGTGCGCCGGCCGCGTCCCTTTGCGCAACGCGTGCTGATCTACTGGGCCGCGTTGACGCTCGGACCGCTGGTGCTCGGCGTGAGCCTGTCGCTCACCTCGTGGGCGCTGACCGCGAGCAAGGGCGTGGTGTCGGCGCTGCCGGGGGGCGTGAGCCTGCTGCTGAACACGCTCGAGTTCGTGCTGATGGCCGCCGGCATGGCGGGCCTGTTCCACTACGTGCCGAACACGCATGTGCGCTGGCGCCATGCGATCGCCGGGGGCGTGTTCGTCGCCGCCGGGCTCGAGGTGGCCAAGCGCGTGCTCGCCTGGTACGTCGGCACGATCCCCACCTACTCGGCGGTCTACGGCGCCTTCGCCGCGGTGCCGATCTTCCTGCTGTGGATCTACGTCGCCTGGCTGATCGTGCTCTGGGGCGCGGTGATCGCGGCCTATGCGCCGAGCCTGTCGATGCGCATCGTGCGCCTGCCCGACGCGCCGGGCCAGCGCTTCACGCTGGCACTGGCCGTGCTCGGCGCGCTGGCGCGCGCGCGCAGCGGCCCGGCGCGTGGCCTGGCGATGCACGAGATCGCGGGTGCGGTGGCGACCGACCCGCTGCAGGTCGAACCGGTGGTCGAGACGCTCGTGGCGATGGACTGGGTTGCGCGGCTGGACGAGGAGGGCGGGCAGCGCTTGGTGCTTCTGGCCGACCCGGCCACCACGTCGGCGCGGCCGTTGATCGATTCCCTGCTGCTCGGCCCCGCGCCGGCGGCGCGGCCGCTGCGCGAGCGCTTCGGCGTCGAGCGGCTGACGCTCGAGGACCTGCTCTGACGCGGCGCGTCTAGGCCGAAGCGCTGCAGTGCATCACGCGGTTCTTGCCCGCGTGCTTGGCCGCGTACATCGCGCCGTCGGCCAGCTGCAGCAGGCGCAGCGGCTGCGTCGCGTCGTGCGGCGCGAGCGCGTAGCCGATGCTGGCCGACACCTGGGCCGCGCCAGGGCATTGCGCCGCGCAGGCGCGCACCGCACCGAGCAGGTGGTCGGCCAGCACCGCGGCGCCATCGGCGTCGCGCACGCCGGCCAGCACCAGGAACTCGTCGCCGCCGAAGCGGCCGACCGCGTCCTCGGCGCGCACCGCCTGCTGCAGCGCCTGGGCCAGCGCCACCAGCAGCGCGTCGCCCGCGGCGTGGCCATGCGCGTCGTTCAGCGCCTTGAAGCCGTCGAGGTCGATGAAGAACAGCGCCACCGGCTGCGACGAGCAGATCGCGGCGGCGGCGTCCAGGCGCTCCATCATCGTGCGGCGCGACAGCGCCTCGGTCAGCGCGTCGCGCTCGGCGCGCAGCGCCAGCCGCTGCTGCGCCTCGGTCAGCTCGTGCACATCGATCGTCACCGTGTACACGCCCTGCACCTGGCCCCGGTCGTCCAGGTCGGGCACGTAGCTCGTGCGCATCCAGCGCGCGCCCTGCGGCAGGTCGGACACCAGGCGCGTGTACTGCACCGCCTCGCCGTCCAGCGCACGGTCGAAGTAGGGCTGGTGCTGGGCCCAGCGCGCCGCACCCCGCACCTCGCCGATCGGCCGGCCGAGCAGCTCGGCCGCGGTCATGCGCACCGCCTCCTGGTAGGCCAGGTTGACGAAGCGCAGCTTGTACTCGCGGTCGATGTAGGTCAGCGGGTAAGGGATGTGCTCGGTGAAGCGGTCCAGGCGCTGGCGTGCAGCCAGCAGCTGTTCGCGTTCCATCACGTCCTGGTGGATGTCCCAGCCGATCGTGTACACGGCCTCGACCTCGCCGTCGGCGTTGCGGTCCGGGAACACCTGCACGCGCACCCAGCGCGCCGCGGCGCCCTGGTGGGTGATGCGGCGCTCGTAGTACACCGCCTTGCCGGTGAAGGCGAGTGCGAAGGCGTCGCGCGCGGCGGCCCAGGCGGCCGGACCGTACAGCTCGGTGAGGGTGCGCCCGACCAGGTCGGCACTCGGCCGGCAGGCCCAGCGCGTGTAGGGCACGTTGCAGAACAGCAGCCGCGCCTCGTCGCCGGATATGACCCAGCGCCCGATCGGCAGGTCGATCGCATCGACCAGGCGCTCGGCCGGGTCGGCGGAAAGCGCACGGGCAGGGGTGTCGTCGAGCTTCATCGCGCCCGCATCGTGGCATCGAGCGCCGTCGCTGTCATTCACCCCAAAGGGGGAATGACAGGCCCCGCGTGCACGGCGTCACACCGGATGCAGCACGACGAGCAGCGCCTGGGCGGCCGACTTCCCCGGGTTGTGGATGCGGTGCGGCACGTCAACCGCGTAACGCGCGGTCTCACCGTGGCGCACCCGCGCGCTCTCGGGGCCGGCGTGCACCTCCAGCGCGCCGCTGTGCACCGTCAGGTGCTCGCGCGAGCCGGGCTCGTGCGGCTGGGAGTCGAGGGTGCCGCCCGGTTGCACCGTGAGCAGGTACCACTCGAAGCGCCCGGCCAGCTCGATCGGACCCAGGATGCGCAGTTCGCACCGGCCGTCCGGGCTGGCGAGCAGGGGCGTGGCGTGCGCCGGCACGGTGGTCAGCAGCGGCTCGGCCGGTCGCGCCTCGCCGAGCAGGTCGCCCAGGGCCACCCCCAGCGCGGTGGACAAACGCCACACCACGGCCACGGTGGGGTTGGCCTGGTTGCGCTCGATCTGCGACAGCATCGACTTGCTCACGCCCGCCAGACGCGACAGCTCGTCGAGCGACAGCCCGCGCTGCTGGCGCAAGGCGGCCAAGGTCGCACCGACACGGGGCGGCTCTTGCGGAGGGGTGGCGGCGCGTGGCACGATAGTGAACCTTTGTTCGATATACTGCACAAGTCCCGTTTCAGTGTACAGCCCGGAGCCCGACCATGAGCACCGCCTTCCTCGCCCATCTGCAATCCGAACTCGACGGCCTGAAGAGCGCCGGCCTGTTCAAGTCCGAGCGCGTGATCACCACGCCGCAGGGTGCGACGGTCAGGACCACGGACGGCCGCGAGGTCATCAACCTGTGCGCCAACAACTACCTGGGCCTGTCCTCGCACCCGAAGGTGATCGAAGCCGCGCACGAGGCGCTGCGCACCCACGGCTACGGCATGAGCAGCGTGCGCTTCATCTGCGGCACGCAGGACCTGCATAAGCAGCTCGAGCAGCGCATCGCGCGTTTCGTTGGCTGCGAGGACGCGATCCTCTACGCGGCCGCCTTCGACGCCAACGGCGGCCTGTTCGAGCCCCTGCTCGGCGAGCAGGACGCGATCGTCAGCGACGAGCTGAACCACGCGTCCATCATCGACGGCATCCGCCTGTGCAAGGCGCAGCGCTGGCGCTACAAGCACAACGACATGGCCGACCTCGAGCGCTGCCTGAAGGAAGCGCGGGACAAGGGTGCGCGCTTCACCATGGTCTTCAGCGACGGCGTGTTCTCGATGGACGGCACGATCGCGCAGCTCGACGCGATGCGCGCGCTCTGCGACCGCCACGACGCGCTGCTCGCCATCGACGAGTGCCATGCCAGCGGCTTCATGGGCCGCACCGGCCGCGGCACGCACGAGCACCGTGGCGTGTTCGGCAAGGTCGACATCATCACCGGCACCTTTGGCAAGGCCCTGGGCGGCGCGTCGGGCGGCTTCACCGCCGCGAGAAAGGAAGTCGTCGAACTGCTGCGTCAGCGTTCTCGGCCCTACCTGTTCTCGAACACGCTGATGCCGGCGATTGCCGGCGCCTCGATTGCGGTACTCGACCTGCTGGAAGCCAGCACCGCGCTGCGCGACAAGCTGGAGGACAACACCACCTACTTCCGGCGCGCGATCACCGAGGCCGGGTTCGAGATCAAGCCGGGCGAGCACCCGATCGTGCCGATCATGGTCTACGACGCGGTCAAGGCGCAGCAGCTCGCCGCGCGGCTGCTCGAGCTCGGCGTTTACGTGGTCGGCTTCTTCTTTCCGGTGGTGCCCAAGGGGCAGGCGCGCATCCGCGTGCAGATGAGCGCGGTGCACGACCGGCATCACCTGGAAGCGGCTTTGAAGGCCTTCGCGCAGGCCGGCAAGGAACTCGGGCTCGTCAAATGAAGGTTCTCATCATCGGCGCCAACGGGCAGATCGGCACCGAACTGGCCGTGGCCCTGGCCGAACGCCATGGCGAGGGCGCCGTGGTCACGAGCGACCTGGCGCCGCAGGGCAAGGTGCCCGGCCTGGCGCACGAGGCGCTCGACTGCACCGAGATCGGCGCGTTGACGCAGATCGTCGAGCGTCACGGCATCTCGCAGGTCTACCACCTGGCCGCAGCGCTGTCGGCGCGCGGCGAGAAGCATCCGATGTGGGCCTGGGACCTGAACATGAAGGGCCTGCTCAACGTGCTCGAGGTGGCGCGCTCGCACAAGCTTGAGCGCATTTTCTGGCCCAGTTCGATAGCAGCATTTGGCCCCGGCACGCCGCAGGAGCACACGCCGCAGAAGACCGTGATGGACCCGAGCACGGTCTACGGCATCAGCAAGCTGGCGGGCGAGGGCTGGTGCGCCTGGTACCACCAGCACCATGGCGTCGATGTGCGGAGCCTCCGCTACCCCGGCCTGATCAGCTGGAAGACGCCGCCCGGGGGCGGCACCACCGACTACGCGGTCGAGATCTTCCACGCCGCGCTGAAGGACGGCCGCTACACCTGCTTCCTGCAGGAGGACCAGGCGCTGCCGATGATGTACATGGACGACGCGATCCGCGCGACGCTCGAGCTGATGGACGCGCCCGCCGAGCGCGTGCGCGACCGCCACTCGTACAACCTGGCCGGCATCAGCTTCACACCGCTCGAGGTCGCCGCGGCGATCCGCCAGCGCATCCCGAAGTTCACGATGGACTGCGTGCCCGACTTCCGCCAGGCCATCGCCGCGAGTTGGCCGCGTTCGATCGACGACCTTCCGGCGCGCGAGCACTGGGGCTGGCAGCCGCGCTACGACCTCGGCGCGATGGTCGACGCGATGCTCGACAACCTGCGCCCGCTGCTGTCGCGCGCGGCGTGAGCGCGCCGCCGCTGCAGCCCAGCGCCGCCGGCCTGATCGGCGGCACGCCGCTGGTCGAGCTGGCGCGCATCGCCGGTGGCCGCGGCCGGCTGCTCGCGAAGGTGGAGTTCCTGCAGCCCGGAGGCAGCGTCAAGGACCGCGCGGCACGCGCCGCGATCGAGGCTGCGCTTGCCGACGGCCGCCTTGTGCCCGGCCAGCCGGTGGTCGAGATGACCAGCGGCAACATGGGCGCCGGCCTGGCTGTGGTGTGCGCCGCGCTTGGGCATCCCTTCCATGCCTTCATGTCGACGGGCAACAGCATCGAGCGCGTGCGCATGCTCGAAGCGCTCGGCGCACTGGTCACGCGCGTGCCCCAGGTCGACGGCGAACCGGGCCGCGTGACTGGTGCCGACATCGCTGCGGCCGAGCGGTCGGCGCGCGCGTTCGCCGCCGAGCGCGGCGCGTTCTACGTCGACCAGTTCCACAACACGGCGGTCGCCCGCGCGCACGAAGAGGGCACCGGGCCCGAGCTGTGGGCGCAGTGCGGCGGCCGGCTCGACGCCTTCGTCGCGATCGTCGGCACCGGCGGTACCTTCGTCGGCACGAGCCGCTGCCTCAAGCGCATGTCGCCTGCACCGTGTTGCTACGCCGTCGAACCCGAGGGCACGCAGCCGCTGGCCGGGCTTGCGGTGACCGATCCGCGCCACCTGCTGCAGGGCGCGGGCTACGGCATCGTGCCACCGCTGTGGGACCCGTCGCTCGTCGACGGCACGCTGGCCGTGAGCGACGACGAGGCGGGCGCGATGCGACACTGGCTCGGCGCCGAGGAAGGCCTGTATGTCGGCTACTCGGCGGCGGCCAACGTCGTCGCCGCGCTGCAGCTCTACGACCGCGGCCTCGTCGTGCGCGGCGCGACGGTGGCCACGGTGCTGTGCGACACCGGCCTGAAGTACGGCCTGCCTGGCTGAGGCCCGCTACCTAGAATCGGCGCGTCATGAACCTGCGCCAACTTGAGAGTTTTGTCCGTGTGGCCGAGCTGGGCAGCTTCAGCAAGGCCGCGCGCGTGCTCGACATCGCGCAGCCGGCGCTGTCGCGCCAGGTGCGCCTGCTCGAGACCGACCTGCGCGAGACCCTGCTGCTGCGCAACGGCCGCGGCGTCAGCCTCACGCCGGCCGGCAAGCGCCTGTTCGAGCATGGCGTGCAGATCCTGCAGCAGGTGGCGCTGGCGCGCGAGGACCTCGGCGCCGAGCGCGACACCGCGGTCGGCCACGTGACGCTGGCGCTGCCGCCGTCGATGAGCCGGCGCCTGACACGGCCGCTGATCGAGGGCTTTCGCGCCCAGCTGCCGCGGGCGCGCGTGACGATCGTCGAGGGCCTGTCGGCGCACACCGCCGAATGGATCACCAGCGGCCGCGCCGACCTCGGCCTGGTCTACAACCCCGAGCCCTCGTCGGCGCTCGAGATCACGCCGCTGCTGCGCGAGCCGCTGTGCCTGGTGGAACCCGCGCCGCCACGCGGCAAGCGTGCACCCCCGGCCACGCTGCCGTTGGCCGAGATCGGCAACTACCCGCTGATCCTGCCCGAGCGCCACCAGTCGATCCGGCGCCTGCTCGAGACACAGGCCACGCTGGCCGGCGTGCCGCTGGACATCGCCTGCGAGGTGTCGAGCGTGCCCGCGATCATCGACCTGGTGTGCGCGCGCATGGGCCACGCGGTGCTCAACGCCAGCGCGGTGGCGGCGTCTGGCCGCGAGGACGGCCTGGTGGTGCGCAAGATCGTGCAGCCCGAGATCGTCAGCGTGCTGTGCCTGGCGCAGTCGGCCACCAAGCC
>DATLIE010000270.1:0-15726 GCA_035539635.1 Burkholderiaceae bacterium | reverse complement strand
GCGACCAGGGTCTTGGCCATCGACCACGAGGTCATCAGCTGGTCGTCACGGCGCCCGTACTGGTAGCGCTCGTAGAGCAGCTTGCCGTCCTTGAGCACCACCAGCCCGGTAGCGGGGTGGGTGTCCAGGTACGCGTCGATGAAGCGCAGGTCGGGCGTGCCCTCGAACTTCGGCAAAGGCCGCGGCGCCGGGCCGGCCTTGACGGCGCGCACCAGGAACAGCTGCGACATGTGGCTGAACGCGCCGACCATGTGGCGCTGCTGCATGAAGCTCGAGCGGTCGCCGATCGGGTAGCGGTCGTCACGGCCGTAGCCCGCTTCGTCCGGCGCGGCCAGTGCCGCGGCGTACGCCAGGCACAGCAGCACGGCCAGCATGCCGCAGCGGGGCCTCACACAGTCACGACCTTCTGCTCGATCGCGCCGAAGATCGACTGGCCGTCGGCACCCTTCATCTCGATGCGGATCGTGTCGCCGTACTGCATGAACGGCGTCTTCGGCGCACCGTCCTCGATGGTCTCGATGCAGCGCTTCTCGGCGATGCACGAGTAGCCGTGAGTCCAGTCCTTGTTGCTCACGGTGCCCGAGCCGATGACCGAGCCGGCGCGCACGTTGCGCGTCTTGGCGATGTGGGCGATCAGCTGCCCGAAGTGGAAGGTCATCTCCGGCCCCGCGTCGCAGTGGCCGACACGCTTGCCGTTCCAGGTGGAAGTCAGCGGCAGGTGCAGGCGCCCGCCCTGCCAGGCGTCGCCGAGCTCGTCGGTCGTCACCGCCACCGGGCTGAACGCAGTGGCGGGCTTGCTCTGGAAGAAGCCGAAGCCTTTGGCGAGCTCGTTGGGGATCAGGTTGCGCAGGCTCCAGTCGTTGGCCAGCATCACGAGGCGCACGCCATCGAGCGCACGCTCGGGCGTCGCGCCGTTGGCCACGTCGGCGGTGATCACCGCGATCTCGGCCTCGAAGTCGATGCCCCACTCGGGGTCGGCGAACGGCGCGTCGTCGCACGGGCCGAGAAAGTCGTCGCTGCCGCCCTGGTACATCAGCGGGTCGGTGTAGAAGCTCTCGGGCACCTCGGACTTGCGCGCCGCGCGCACCAGTTCGACGTGGTTGATGTAGGCCGAGCCGTCGGCCCACTGGTAGGCGCGCGGCAGCGGCGCCATGCACATCTGCGGCACGAACTCGAAGGCATGGCGTGCCTTGCCCTGGTTGAGCGTGACGTACAGGTCCTGCAGCTGCGGCGACAGGAAGTTCCAGTCGTCGAGCACCTGCTGCAGTCGGGTGGCGATGCCGGTCGCAAAATGCGCCGTCGTGAGATCGCGCGAGACGACGACCAGCTGGCCGTCGCGCGATCCGTCCTTGAGGGTGGCGAGCTTCATGGTTCTGCGATTGTCGTCCGATCCGCCATCGCCCGGTCGCCGGCGCGCGCGTCTGCTCGTGCTGGCCACGCTCGTCGTGCTGGCGCTGCATGGCGTGCTGCTGTTCGGCCTGGCGCCGGCCTGGATCGACCCCGACGACACGCCAGCGGCGCCGCCGCGGCTGAGCGTGCGCAGCGTGGCGGCACCGGCGGCCATCGTCGCCGAGGCGCCGATACCTGCCGCACCGGTGGCCGCCCCGCAGATCACGCGGCCCGCGCGCGCGCCCAAGGCCGCGCTGCCTGCCACGGAACCTCCGGCTGCGCCGGTCGCGCCGGCGCCCGACGCGCTGGCCGCCTCGACGCCCGGGCCTGTGCCGCCACCCGAGGCGGTGGTTGCCGAGTCGGCGCCCGCGCCGTCCGCGATCGAGTTGCCGGTGTACGCCACCCGCCTGCCGGCGGCGGGCCGGTGGCGCTACCAGCTGCAGCGCGGCATTGCCGCCGGTGAGGCCGACCTCGGCTGGGCGCCTGCGGGCGACGGCCGCTACGAGCTGCGCCTCGAAGGCCGCATCGCCGGCGTGACCGTGCTCGACTGGGTGAGCCGCGGCACGGTCGATGCGCATGGGCTCGCACCCGATCGCTTCTCGGTCCGGCGCCGCGGCCGCGACCACCAGGCCGCCAACTTCCAGCGCGAGGCCGGCAAGATCACCTTTTCGGGGCCGACCTACGAGCTGCCGCTGCTGCCCGGCGTGCAGGACCGCCTCGGCTGGCTGCTGCAACTGCCCGCAGTGATCGACGCCGCACCCGGCCAATTCGGCCCCGGTTCGCGTGTGGTCTTGATGGTGGTCGGTGCGCGTGGAGGCGCCGATGTGTGGACATTCACGGTGGTGGGCCACGACCGCGTGGCCGACACGCCGGCACTCAAGCTGCTGCGCGAGGCGCGCCGGCCGCGTGACACGCAGGTCGAGATCTGGCTCGACCCGGCGCGTGGCCACCTGCCCCTGCGGGCACTGCTGACGCAGCCCGACGGTGGGCCGCCGCTCGAATTGCAGCTCGACACCCCGTCAACCGGACCTTGAAGTTCGCGTTGGAGGGCTCAAGTGGGTCCCAGGAGGCCTTTGCAGCCCATGTTGATGCTCTACAACTCGGACAACTTCGCCGTCGTGCAGTTCGAAAGCGACGAAGGCAGTAGCACGCCCGTGCGCGGTGGCTACGAAATCGTCGACAAGTTCGCGCGCAAGGAGATCTTCCTCGAGGGCACGCTGGCCGAGCAGTTCAAGGCGGGTGTCGACGCGCTGGTGGAACAAGGCCCGACCGAAGAGGAGCTCGACGCCTTCATCGGGCGCTACGGCGCGATGGCGCAACAGCCGCTGGTGTTGCACTGACACGCTGACGCGGCAGGCCTTGCCGCGTCGACAGGCGCGCGCCAAGATTGGGCGCCGCCACTTGACTGGCGAAGGGCCCTGTCCGTGGTCATCAAGAGCCGTTCCGCCGCTTCCGTCGTGCTGTCGCCCTCGCTGCGCGAGGCGCCGGTGCTCGACCGCATGTGCACGCAGTTCGTGCTGGCACTCACGCTGAAGAACGCCGGGCGCTTCAACCTGCGCCGCGACTGGTCCAATCTGCTGTCACTGACCGGCCGCCACCTCGCGTGGCCGGCCAATGTGCTCGCGCGCCTGCGCGACTTTCTCGGCCGCCGTTGCCAGGGCAACCCGCAATGGACCGGCCACGAGGCGCTGTCCGACGAGGCCTTCATGGCGCGCCATGGCGCGTGGCGCGGTCCGTACGAGGAGGGCACGCTGTTCTTCTACGTCGACGAGTACGTGAAGGACGCGCCGAAGGACCTGCTGGCCGTGCTCGGCGCCACCTCGGACTGGCTCGAACGTTCGCTGAAGAAGGAATCGACGCTGGTCGAGAAGAACATCGACGCGCTCGCCGGACTGTTGCAGCTCAACGCGGCCGAGCGCGCGCTGCTGCTGTACGGCACGCTCGCGCGGTACCAGCGTGAACTGCGCGGCCTGCTGGTCGAGTTCAAGGTCGCGAGCGCGCAGGAGGCCTATGCCGCGATCGCCACGGTGGCCGGCGTGAGCCAGCAGGAGGTGGCCGAGGCGCTGCGCGCCGGCTCGCGCCTGGAGCGCACCGGCATGGTCGAGAACCTGATCTCGGAGCACAACATCACCGACCTGGCCGACCTGATGAAGGTCAGCGAGCAGCTGCCACCGGTGCTGATGCGCGAGTACAAGGCGCCGGCCGAGCTGATGGCGGTGTTCACGCGGCCGTCGGCCAAGAGCACGCTCACGGCGTCCGACTTCGCCTTCGTCGCCGACGACGTGCGTGTGCTGACCACGCTGCTGACGCGGGCCGTGGCGGGCAAGGTGGCTGGCGTCAACGTGCTGCTCTACGGGCCGCCCGGCACCGGCAAGACGGAGCTGGCGCGCGTGTGCGCGCAGGCCGCCGGGCTGGAGCTGTTCGAGGTCGAGTACGCCGACCGCGACGGCAACGCGCTGTCGGGCCGCGACCGCTACCGCTCGCTGCAGATCAGCCAGGTGTTCCTGAAGAGCAGCCCGAACGTCGCGCTGCTGTTCGACGAGGTCGAGGACGTGTTCCCGCCGGTGTCGGCCGACGCGGCGCAGTTGCTCGCGCGCCTGGACGCGAGCGACGCGTCGCCGTCGGCCAGCGTCAGCGGCAAGGCCTGGGTCAACCAGATCCTCGAGACCAATCCGGTGCCGGTGGTCTGGGTCACCAACCGCATCGAGCAGATCGACCCGGCCTTCCGACGCCGCTTCCAGTACCACCTGGAGCTGAAGTCGCCGCCGCCCGGGGCGCGCGAGGCGCTGGTGGTGCGTGCGCTCGAAGGGGTGCCGGTCGGTGAAGGCTTTGCCGCGCGCCTGGCGGAGCGACGCGGCCTGACCCCGGCGCAGATCCGCACCGCGGTGCGCTTCGCGCAACTCGCGAGCGAGGCGGGCGACGCCGAGGCGCTGATCGAGCGCCAGATCGGCAATGCCGACAAGGCGCTCGGCCAGTCGCGCAAGGACATCCGCACGCGTCACGTCGTCACGCACTACGACCTCGCACTGCTCAACGTCGAGTCGCGCTTCCCGGTGCCGAAGATCGTCGAGGCCTTGCGCCGGCGCGGCCACGGCACGCTGTGCTTCCACGGGCCGCCAGGGACGGGCAAGACGGCGCTGGCCGAGCACATCGCGGGCGAGCTGCAGCGGCCGCTGGTCGTGCGCCAGGCGAGCGACCTGGTGAGCAAGTTCGTCGGCGAGACCGAGCAGAACATGGCCAAGATGTTCGAGGAGGCGCAGGCCGAGAACGCGGTGCTGCTGCTCGACGAGGCCGACAGCTTCCTGCGCAGTCGCCAGCGCGCCGAGCGCAGCTACGAGGTGACCGAGGTCAACGAGATGCTGCAGGGCATGGAGCGCTTCGGCGGCCTGTTCATCTGCACCACCAACCTGTTCAACGAGCTCGACGAGGCGGCGCTGCGCCGCTTCACGTTCAAGATGCGCTTCCGACCTTTGACGGCGACGCAGCGCGAGGCGATGTTCGTCGCCGAGGCGCTCGATGGCGACGCGGTGCGTCTCGCGGCCGAGCAGCGCGCGCGTCTGGCCGCGCTCGACCAGCTGGCGCCCGGCGACTTCGCGGCCGTGAAGCGTCAGGTCGACATCCTCGGCGCGGCCTTCGAGCCCGACGAGTTCCTGGCCCAGCTCGAGAGCGAACACCGCGTCAAGCCGGGCGTGCGCGAGCGGCGCAGCATCGGATTCACCGCCGCCGGCTGACACCTCGGACGTGGGGGTGGGGCGCGGCGGGCGCGCCTGCGTCGACCACAATCGGCCCCGTCCTGCCTCTGCCCGCGCCCTCGCTCCCCAATGCCCTTGATCCCGTCGGTCGCCGACGTGCAATCCCTCACCGTGCCCGGCGCGGCCGTGCTGCTCGGAGTCGGGGCCGTGGTCGGTGGCCTGCTGGCGCATGCACTGCGCAAGGTGCGTTCGAGCGACTGGTTCGTCGCGCTGGGGTGGAGCCTCGGCGGGTCGTTCGCGATCGGCACCGGCCTGTGGCTGCTGCAGCTGCTGGCCTGGCGCCAGATGCAGCCGGCCGCGGCGCCCTGGTTCGAGCTGCTGCCCTTCGTGCTGGCGTGGTTGGCGGCGGTGGCCGGAGTCGCCGTTGCGCTGTTCGTGTCGCGCTGGATGCCGGTGGGTGGCGTGGCCAACGCCGCGGTGCTGCTGTTCCTGCTGCCCACGCTGGCGGTGGTGTTCGTCGCCAGCGGGGCCGCGCTGTCACCGGCGCCGCGCTGGAGCGAGATCGGCGCCGCGCCGGTCGCGGGCGCGCTCGCGATCGCGACGCTCGGGCTCGGCCTCGCGCTGCACCTGCTCGACGGCCCTCGCCGGGCCTGGCTGCGCCACCGCGCAGCGCAGCGCGCGTTCGGCGTGCTCCTGTTTTCAGTGGCCTTGCTGCTGGCCGAAGGCGTGGGCCTGCGCGCCGCGCCCTTGCCCGTGCCCACTGCGGCCGGCGTGGCGCTGATGCCACCCGACGCGGTCGACGCGCGTCTGGCCGGCGTCGTGATGGGCTTTGCGGTCTGCCTGCTCGCGCTTGCGGTCCTCTCGGCGCTGGTGGACCGGCGCGGTGGGCAGCGCGCGCAGGCGCTGGCCGGTTCGCTGCAGACGGCCAACCGCCGCCTGCGCGAGCTCGCGTTCAGCGACGCGCTGTCGGGGCTGCCGAACCGGCTGCACTTCGAAGAGCGGCTGGACGTGACGCTGGCCCGGGTGGGCCGGCAGCCGAGTGCGATGGCCGTGTTGTTCATCGACCTCGACGGCTTCAAGGCGGTCAACGAGACGTTCGGCCATGCGTCCGGCGACGAGGTGCTGCGCGAGGTGGGCCGACGCCTGATGACGGTCGCGCGCGACCAGGACACCGCGGCACGCGCCGGCGGCGACGAGTTCCTGCTGCTCGTCGCGGAGCCGGGGTCGCCGGAACAGGTCGCCGCGGCGGCGCAGCGCACGCTGCATGCGCTGATGGCGCCGTACGCCTTGCCCGGCGGCAGCGAAGTGCGGCTGTCGTGCTCGATCGGCATCGCGATGTTCCCGGAGCACGGGCCGACGACACGGCTGATCGCCAACGCCGACTCGGCGATGTTCGCGGTCAAGCGCACCGGCGGATCGACCTACGCCTTCTTCGAGCCGCGCATGGAGCTCGAGGCGGGCGACCAGCTCGAGCTGCAGAACGACCTGCGCCTGGCGATCGAGCGCGCTCAGCTGCAGCTCTTCTACCAGCCGAAGGTCGATGCGCGCACCCGCGCGATGACGGGCGTCGAGGCCCTGGTGCGCTGGCAGCATCCGACGCGCGGCGCGGTCGGACCGGCCGAGCTGATCGCCGTGGCCGAGCGCTTCGGCCTGATCGGCGCGATCGGCCAATGGGTCATCGGCGAGGCCTGCCGCCAGATCCGGCGCTGGGAGGACCAGGGCCTGCGCATCCGTGTCGCGATCAACCTGTCGGCGCACCAGCTGCGCCAGGACGACCTGGTGCAGCGTGTGCGCCAGGCCTTCGAGACGCACCGCGTCGATGCGGCCCTGGTGACCTTCGAGATCACCGAGACCGTGGCGATGGAAGACACGCAGGCCACGATGCGCTCGTTCGCCCAGCTCGCACGCGCCGGCGTGTCGCTCGCGATCGACGACTTCGGCACCGGGCACTCGAGCCTGGCCTACCTGCGCACGCTGCCGGCGCGCCAGCTCAAGATCGATCGCAGCTTCATCGGCGACCTGGGCATCTCCGGCGATGCGATGGCGGTGGTCGACGCGGTGATCCGTCTGGCGCACGCGCTCGGCCTGCGCGTCGTTGCGGAGGGCGTGGAGTCGGAGCGCCAGTGCGAGATCCTCGGCGCGCTCGGCTGCGACGAGTACCAGGGCTATCTGTTCGCGCGGCCGATGGCGCCCGATCGCCTGGCGCTGTGGGCCGCCGGAGAGGCGTCGACCCTGCTCACCGTCGAGCGCCACCCGGCGTCGGAGCGGCCGGCGCTGCCGCCGACGCTGCTGCAGTAGGCCGCGCCTAGAGCTGCTCCCAGGGCAGCCCGTCGTGGCGCCAGCCGTTCAGGCGCCCGCGCTGGAAGTGCTCATCGAGCTCGCCTTCGAAACCATGCAGCACGTTGACCACCTCGGAGAAGCCCGCGGCCTCGAGGGCCTGGCCGGCGTCCACCGTGCGCTTGCCCGAGCGGCACAGCAGCACCACCGGGCGCGACCGGTCGCCGCCGGCCTCGCGCGCGACCTGCGCGACGAAGGCCTGCGGGTGCGGCTGCATCTCGGGGTACTCGTACCAAGGCACGTGCACCACGCCCGGGGGGTGACCGACGTACAGGTACTCGATCTCCATGCGCACGTCGACGAAGAGCGCGTCGGGGCGCGACTGCAGGAACGTGTGGGCCTCGCGGGGCGTGAGGTGTTTCATCGCTGCCTACAATGTTCGCATGAAGCCCGCCCCTTACACCCGCGCCGCCGAACTGCCCGCGCTGCTGGCACGGCGCATCGTCGTCATCGACGGTGCGATGGGCACGATGATCCAGCGCTACAAGCTCGGCGAGGCCGATTTCCGCGGCGAGCGCTTCAAGGACCACCCGAAGGACCTGAAGGGCAACAACGAGCTGCTCCAGTTCACGCGTCCCGACGTGCTGCGCCAGATCCACGACCAGTACCTGGCCGCCGGCGCCGACCTGATCGAGACCAACACCTTCGGTGCCACCTCGATCGCGCAGGAGGACTACGGCCTGGCGCATGTCGCGCGCGACATGAACGTCGAGGCGGCACGCATCGCCAAGGCGGCCGCTGTGGCCGCGAGCACGCCGGACAAGCCGCGCTTCGTCGCCGGCGCCCTGGGCCCGACGCCACGCACCGCGAGCATCAGCCCCGACGTCAACGACCCGGGCGCGCGCAACGTCAGCTTCGAGCAGCTGCGCGCGGCCTACCGCGAGCAGGCCGAGGGCCTGCTCGAAGGGGGCGCCGACCTGTTCCTGGTCGAGACGATCTTCGACACGCTCAACGCCAAGGCCGCGATCTTCGCGCTTGACGAACTGATGGAAGACACCGGCGAGCGCCTGCCGGTCATCATCTCGGGCACCGTGACCGACGCGTCGGGCCGCATCCTGTCGGGCCAGACCGTGGGGGCGTTCTGGCACTCGGTGCGCCACGCCCGCCCGCTCGCGGTGGGCCTGAACTGCGCGCTCGGTGCGGCGCTGATGCGGCCCTACATCGAGGAGCTGGCCAAGGTGGCCGCCGACACCTACGTGTCCTGCTACCCCAACGCCGGCCTGCCCAACCCGATGAGCGAGACCGGCTTCGACGAGACGCCGGACGTGACCGCCGGCCTGATGGAGGACTTCGCGAAGAGCGGCTTCCTCAACATCGTCGGCGGCTGCTGCGGCACGACGCCGGAGCACATCGCGGCCATCGCTCGCAAGGTCTCGCCGTACCGCCCGCGCGGCTTGCACGACCCGTTGTTCGGCGCGCTGCAGGCGGCCTGAGCCGCCGCGGCCTCAGCGCTTCGCTTCGCTCTCGGCCTGCGTCGCGGCCACCCGCGACACCCCGCGCGACGGCACCACGTTGGGCGACTGGTAGCGCGACACGGCCTGCGGGAAGGCCGCGGGCGGGATGGTCATGCGCAGCTGCACCGGGGCGCCCGCCCGCAGGCTGCCGCCCACCACGATGCGCGGCGCCGCGATGCGGCGCGACACCAGGTGCTCGCGCACGCGCTCGGCGCGTGCCTGCGCCAGCGCGTTGGCGCCCCCGGGGTCGCCCGGCGCCGCGACGCTGACGCGCGCGCCGACCTGGCGCCGCAGGCTCTCGGCCACCCGATCGAGCACCGCGCCCAGCGCCGGCTTGATGTCGGCCTTGCCGGCGTCGAACGAGTTGGCGAGCGGCACGTCGACCTGCAGCGTCGAACCCGTCGCCGCGGCCGCGATCACCACCGGCGTGCCGCGGAACCAGTCCTCGAAGTAGCGCTGCTCGGTGGCCAGCGGCGTGGCCGGCGGCGGCGCGGTGTTCGGCGTCGTTGCACCCGGAGTGCCGGGCGCGTTCGGCCCGCCGGGCACGGCCGGCGGCTCGACCGGCCCACCGTACGGCGGGCCCGAGCGACCGGTCGTCGAACAGGCGCCGATCAACAGCGCCGCGGCCGCGAAGGAAACGCGCACGGCCACGCGGAGGGCGAGAGCGGTGGTGAACACGGTCGGACGGAATCTGGTTGGACTTTGCACACCGGGCCAGGAGGCGGGCGGTCGGTGCACGGAGCCGCGATTGGACCCCAAACGCAGGGCGGATCGCGGCGCGTGGGCCGCAGGGTCTGGTAAGGAGTGTGATTGTCGGTGACCCCGATGTTGCGCGCGGCGGTGGCCGGTGAAGGCCGTGCAGCTAGGGGGAGGGTGAACCCGCTGCGGGCCCGTCGGGCCGGGGGTCGGGCGCGGTGGCGGGCGGCGGCGCGGCCTGACGGGGCCGTGCCAGCGCCGGCGGCGACCAGAAGGGCAGGGTGGCGAGCGCCTTCTCGCGCCGCTCGGGGCGCATCGGCCGCATCGCCTCGAGCACGCGCGTGACGCGCGCCGCGTCCACCTGGCCGGCGGCCTGCTCGGTGCGCAGGTGGGCGTCGGGGGCGGTCAGCAGGCTGGCCAGCCAAGCCGCCGCCAGCGGACCCACCGTGGAGGCGTCGCGCTGGCCCAGGTGCACGCGCACCGCGCGCTCGGCGCCGCACACGCCCTCGCCCCAGGGCGCGAGCGCCAGGTACAGCTGCAGGATGCGCGCCTTGCCGAGCGTGCGCTCCATCTCCACCGCATGCAGAAGCTCGCGCAGCTTGCGTGTCGCACTGCGTTCGTCGCCGGTGACCGTGAGCTTGGCGAGCTGCTGCGTCAGCGTGCTCGCGCCGGCGATCGGCGCGCCGGGCTTCTGGTTGTGCTGCCAGGCGTCGAGCATCGCCGTGAGGTCGTAGCCCGGGTGCTCGAAGAAGCGCTGGTCCTCGGCGGCGATCACCGCGCGCGGCAGCCAGCCCGTCAGCGTCGGCACGCCGGCCTCCGCGTCGACGCGGCAGGCGTGCGGCAGCTGCAGGTCGGCCAGGCGCTCGGTGCCGAGGCCGTGAACCTCGAAGCCGTCGACCCAGGGCGTGATGCGCCACGGACCGTCGGGCAGGCGGGCCGCCAGCGACAGCGCGAGCTGGCCGCGCACCTGCACGCGATCGCGTTCGGGCAATTCGCTGCCGAGCACGTGCACCGCATGCGCGAGCGGCGTGTGCGGCAGCCGGGCGTCGAGCTGCAGGCGGCCCGCCTTCGTGTCGAAGCGGCCACGCCAGTCGAGCGTGAGCGCGCGCGGCACGCGTCCGAGGCTCAGCGTGCCGTGGTAACGGTCGGCGCCGTCGGCAAACACGATCAGTTCGGCGCGCTCCACTGGCAGCGGCTGCGGTCCGAGCGCGGGCAGCGCGAATCGGCAGGGTTCGCAACGCGCCGCCACGCCGCCGTCGGGGCGCAAGGCGAGCTGCCAGCGGCCTTGCGCCGTGTCGATCGAGCGGCCGTCGAGCAGCGGCCGCACCAGCGGATGCGTCGCCGTGCGCGCCAGCACGACCACGCTGACGGGGTGCTCGACCGTGCGGCCGGCCAGCGTGAAGCGCAAGCGGTGCGACCACTCGCCGTCCCGCGCCGCGAGCGAGCGCCAGGCCATCGCGGCGATGGCGGCGACCAGCAGCCCGAACGTCAGCACCAGCAGCGCCAGCACCGTCGAGACACGACGCCAGTTCACAGGCCCTCCACATGCGTGATCGCCCGCCACGGCCCCTGGCTGCGCCCGAGCGACGCGGCCCAGAACCAGGCCGAGGTGTCGGTGAAGGCCTGGCCTTGCGCGTCGACGATGCGCTCGCAGACGCGCACGCGTTCGCCTTCGCGTTCCGCCTCGAAGCAGCGCCACAGTGCGGCGCCCTCGTCCTGCACCAGGCGCGTGGCACGCACCTGCCAACCGATGCCGCGCCAGCAGTCAGCCGCGGGGTGCAGCATGCGCGTCGGACGGCTCACCTCGCGCAGCACCAGCTCGCTCTGGTCGGCCAGGGCGAAGCGGGCGATGCGGCCGGGGAACTGCGCGGCGAAGCGGCGTTCGACCGCCGAGCTCGCGAGCGGTTGCAGGGCCTGGCCGCGCCACTCGGCCGGCCACTCGGCCGAGGGGGCTGCCGCGGGCCGTGCCGGCGGCTGCTGCGTCCGTGCCAGCGGCAACGTCGCGCACCACAGCAGCAGCGCGACCAGCGCGTACGGCCACTGTTCGGCCGCGTGGTCGCGCAGACGGGTGACCCGGCTGCGCTTCATGCCGATGCTCCTTGCGGCGCGCGGCGCGGCGCCATCAGCCGCACCGTGAGACCGACCACCAGCACCAGCGCGACGAGGCCGATCGCCTCGTGCAGCGCGGGTGCCAGCCCCTGCGGCCGCGCCTCGAGGGCGACCAGCACGGTGTTGCGCAGCACGTTGCCAGCCAGCACGAGCAGGCCCACCAGCGGCAGGCGGCGCACCAGGTTCGCATCGCGCAGCGGCGCGAAGGCAGCGACCGCGCAGGCGGCGAAGTAGGCGAGCCATGCCATCTGCACGCCCGAGCAGGGCGCGTCGACGATCACCAGCCGGCCGGCCACGGTCATTGCCGCACCACTGCGCTCGGCGGCGACGCCGACGGCCTGCAGCAGCCAGGCACTGAACTGCGCCGTGAAGATCCGCAGCGGGTAGCCGACGTAGAACTGCATCGACGCCACGACGGGCAATGCGAGCAGCGCCAGCCCGGCGAGCGCCAGCCGCGGCGAGCGGGCCGGCAGCCAGGCCGCGAGGTGTGCGGCCAGTGCCAGTGCGGCGAGCAGGGCCGCCACCAGCGGCGGCGCGACGAACCACGCGGCGGTGGCGGCCAGCGTCAGGGCTGCGGCGGCAGCGAGCCAGGGCAACTGCGGCGCGAGGCGCAGCGTGGCCTTCGCACGCCAGAGCCAGACCAGGAGCGCGGCCGCCGCGGCGACGCCGAGCGGATCGTCCGAGCCGTCGGCGACGCGCTGTCCGATCCACAGGCCCTGGGGCCAGAACGCCGCGGCGTGCAGGGCGAGCCAGCCGCTGGCGCCGACGCGCACCGGAGCGCAGGGCAAGGTGTGGGCGAGTGTCATCGCGCGCCCCTCAGCGATGGCGGCGCGCATGCGCCACGCCGGCGAGCACCAGCCCGAGTGCGACGAGCAGTGCGAGCCAGGCCGCCGGTTCGGGCGTGCTCGGCACCGCGGCACCCACCGCCTGGTTGCTCACGCCCTGCGGCAACGGCAGCGGCTGGTTCACGCTCGCGGCGTTCGCCGGGTCGGGGTTGCGCACCACGTGATCCACGGCGATGAAGCTCGTGTACTGGGTCAGCAGGCTGTGCTGCAGCCCGAGCGAGGTGATCGCTTCGCGTTTGGCGTTGCCGCCGACCAGTGCCTCCTCGTCGGACAGCTGCCGGATGCGCTGCCGCGCCCAGAGCAGGCGCAGCGCCTGCGCTTCGGCGTCGGGCGCGGCCACCGGCACCACCTGCTGCCAGTCGCCACTGGCAGTGCGGCCGTCGAGCACGAGCTGGCCGCGCGGCTCGCCGCGCCATTTGCCGAACAGCGCCACCGGGCGGCCGCCGAGCACGTCGGGCAATGCGTCCAGGCGAGCGGGTTCGACGTCGTAGACCTCCAGGCCGTCGAAGCGCGCCTTGACGCTGGTGAGCACTGGTGCGTCGATCATCTTGCGCAGGCGGTCCGCTTGGGCCTGGGCCTGAGCTGGCTTCGTGACGACAAAGGGCTCGCCCTGGCCGGCGCGGGCGATGCCTTCGATCAGGTGCCGGTTGACCGAGGAGCCGATGCCGAAGGCGAACACATTGCTGTTGCCGAGGTTCTTGCGCACGAGCTGGAACACGCGGTCCTCGACCGTGACGTAGCCGTCGGTGATCACGATCACCGTGCGCGCGACCTCGGGGTTCTTCGGCAGCGCGGCGATGCGCTCGAGTGCCGGCACGATCTCGGTGCTGCCGCCGGCGCGGATCTGCTCCAGGGTGGCGATCGCGCGTTCGACGTTGGCGCGCGTGGCCGGCACCGGCTGCTCGGCCAGCATGCGGTTGCTGCCCGAGAACAGCAGCACATTGAAGGTATCGCTGGCGCGCAGACCGCCGATCAGGTGGCGCAGCAGGGTTTTCGCGGTGTCGAGCGGGAAGCCGTGCATCGAGCCCGAGATGTCGACGACGAAGACGTACTCGCGCGGGTTGATCTGCGCCGTGGGGATCGCCTGCGGCGGCTCGACGAGCGCGAGGAAGTAGTTCTCCTGCCCGGGCGCGCCGCGGTACAGGGTCAGGCCGCCGCTGGTGCTGGCACCCGAGAGGCGGTACTCGAGGATGAAGTCGCGGTTGTGGCCGGGGCCTTCACCGTCGTCCGCAAGCGCGACCTCGGCCTGCGCGCTGCCTTCGGCCTGGACCTCGATGCGATGCGAGCTCGAGTGCAGGTCGCTCACCGGCAGCGGCGATGCGAAGCGCACCGAGAGGTCAAACGCGGTGCTCGAGACTTGCCCTTCCGGCAGGTGCGGCGTCGGGGGGAAGTTCGACGAACCACCGTCCTTGGCGGCCACGTGGTAGCGCGGCCCGACCACGGTGGGGTAGACGAAGCGGTAGCGGCCCTCGGTCGGCTGCAGCAGCTCGGTGTAGCGCAGCTCGACCACCACCTCGTCGCCCGGCAGGATGTTGGCGACGTTCATCTGGAACACGTTGGGTCGGTGCTGGTCGAGCAGGGCGGCGGTCTTGCCCTGCTTCTTCGCGGCCTCGTACTCGAGGCGCGCGCGCTGCTTCTCGCGGATCGTGGCGTTCAGCACCCGGTCGCCCAGGCGCACCTGCATCGCGTGCACCGCGGCCTGCGTCGAACCCGGGAAGACGTACTTGGCCTCGATCGCACGCGAGCCTTCGTTGCGGTAGCGCTGCGTGACCGTGACGTCGGCGATCGACCCGACGATGCGCGCCTCGACCTTGGTGCCTTTCAGCGGCAGGCGGTCGAGCGTGGGGTCGTCGCTGGCGATGTGGAAGTACGGGCCCTCGGCGGGGGCCGCATCGGCGTCGTCGGCCCAGGCGGGCGCCCAGGCGACGAGCAGCAGCGCCGCGCACACCGAGGCTGCGGCGGCCAGGATCACGCGGCCGACCTGCGAGTGCGGCCGCAACAGATGAAGTTCGGGGAAGGGCATGCACGCTCTCCTTGCTGCGCGTCGCGCCACCGATCGGTGGCGTGGGGCAGAGGTTCGCGTGCGGCGGTGAACCGCCTAGGAAGGCCGCGGGCGCCTTGTGTGAAGCCGGCGAGAAGTCGCCGCGGGAAGCGTCAGCGAACGGCCTGGCGCGCCGGCCGCTGCGCCACGCGCACGGTGACGTCCAGGGACTTGTCGCCGCGCTGCACACCGATCGGCGCCTCGCTGCCGGGCGGCAGCGAGGCCACCACGTTGAGCAGCTCGGCGGTGTTGGTCACCGCCTTGCCGCCGATCCGGGTGACCACGTCGCCCGGCCGGATGCCACCGCTGCTGGCCGGGCCGTCCTGCAGGACGCCGGTGATCAATACGCCGCTGCGCACGGGCAGGCGCAGCGACTCGGCAAGGTCCGGCGTCAGGTCGCGCGGCTCGACACCGATCCAGCCGCGCACCACGCGGCCGTCCTTGACCAGGCCTTCCATCACGCTGCGTGCGGTGGCGGCGGGGATCGCGAAGCCGATGCCCAGGCTGCCGCCGGTGCGCGAGAAGATCGCGGTATTGATGCCCACCAGGTTGCCGGCCGAGTCGACCAGCGCGCCGCCCGAGTTGCCGGGATTGATCGCCGCGTCGGTCTGGATGAAGTTCTCGAAGGTGTTGATGCCGAGCTGGTTGCGGCCGAGTGCGCTGACGATGCCCGAGGTGACGGTCTGGCCCACGCCGAACGGGTTGCCGATGGCGAGCACCACGTCGCCCACCTCCAGCGTGTCTGCGCTGCCGAACGCGATGACGGGCAGCTTGTCGAGTTCGATCTTCAGCACGGCCACGTCGGTCTCGGGGTCGGTGCCCACGACCTTGGCGCGCACCTGGCGGCGCTGCTCAAGTTCCGGCTGGGCCGCGACCCGGTGGTGGCCGACGGGGCGCCGGGCCGGCCGATCAAGCGCGTGGCGTGGTGCACGGGTGGCGCGCAGGGCTACTTCGAGGCGGCGATCGCGGCGGGCGCCGATGCGTACGTCACCGGCGAGATCTCCGAGCCGCAGGCGCACCTGGCGCGCGAGACCGGGGTCGCCTTCCTGGCCTGCGGCCACCACGCCAGCGAACGCTATGGCGCACCGGCGCTCGGGGTGCACCTCGCCGAGAAGTTCGGGCTGGAGCACGAGTTCATCGAGATCGACAATCCAGCATGAGTG
>DATLIE010000269.1:0-8865 GCA_035539635.1 Burkholderiaceae bacterium | reverse complement strand
CCGATCGCGCAGGCGGCCAATGCCTTGCTGACGTGCATCACCGGCGGCGGCAAGGTGCTGGTGGCCGGCGGGGGCGCCGCGGCCGCGCTGGCGCCGTACGCGGCGGCGTTGTGGGCCGGGCGCTTCGAGCGCGACCGCCCGGCGCTGACCGCGATCGCGCTGGGCACCAACCCGACGCTGGCGTCCTTGGTGGGCGACATCGGCGAGCCGACGCAGGCGCTGGCCAAGGAAGTGCAGGCGCTCGGCGCGCCAGGCGACGTGCTGGTGGTGATTGCCGCCGGGCGCGCCACATCCTCCCTGATCTCGGCGCTGCAGGCGGCGCTGGCCAAGGAGATGACGGTGGTGGCGCTGACGGGCCCGGACACCGGGGTGATCGAGCTGATGGGCGAGACCGATGTGCATATCGCCGTGCCGCACGAACGCGCGGCTCGGGTCTTCGAGTCGCACGCGCTGGTGCTGCATTGCCTGGCCGACGCGGTGGACTTGCAACTGATGGGTGAACAGGATTCCGCATGAACCAGAACACGACACTGCTTCGACTCTGCGCCGGCGTGCTCGCGGCCGCGGCCCTGTCCGGCTGCGCGGCCATCGTGGTGGGCGCCGCGGCCGGCACCGCGCTGGTGGTGACCGATCGCCGCACCGCCGGCACCCAGCTCGAGGACCAGAACATCGAGCTCAAGGCGCTGACGCGCATCCGCGAGTCGGTGGGCGACCGCGGCCACATCAACACCACCAGCTACAACCGCCTCGTCCTGCTGACCGGCGAGGTGCAAAGCGACGCCGACCGCACTGCGGTCGAGCAGTCGATCGGCCGCATCGAGGGCGTGCGCTCCGTTGTCAACGAACTGACGGTAATGGGTGCCAGCTCCATGACCGCACGCTCGAACGACACCATCCTGACCAGCAAGGTCAAGGCGAGCTTCATCGACGCCAAGGACCTGCATGCCGGCGCGCTGAAGGTGGTGACCGAGCGCGGCGTGGTCTACCTGATGGGCCGCGTGACCGAGCGCGAAGCCACCCGCGCGACCGACCTGGCGCGCGGCGTGTCGGGGGTGCAGAAGGTGGTCAAGGTGTTCGAGATCCTGACCGAGGCCGAACTCGCCACCCTGAGCGACCAGAAGAAGTGACGCCTACCTGAGGCGGCGAACCAGGCTGGACGTGTCCCAGCGCCGCCCGCCCATCGCCTGCAGTTCGGCGTAGAACTGGTCCACCAGCGCGGTGACCGGCAGTTGGGCGCCGTTGCGGCGCGCCTCGTCGAGCACGAGGCCGAGATCCTTGCGCATCCAGTCGACCGCGAAGCCAAAGTCGAACTGGTCGTCGATCATGGTCGTGCCGCGGTTGTCCATCTGCCAGCTCTGCGCGGCGCCCTTGCCGATGACCTCGAGCACCAGCTTCATGTCCAGCCCCGCCTTCTGGCCGAAGGCGATGCCCTCGGCCAGGCCTTGCACCAGGCCGGCGATGCAGGTCTGGTTGACCATCTTGGCGAGTTGACCCGCGCCCGAGGGGCCGATCAGGGTCACGGCCTTCGCGAAGGCCATCGACACCGGCTTGATGGTATCGAACGCCGCCGCGTCGCCGCCGCACATGACGGTCAGCACGCCGTTGACCGCGCCTGCCTGGCCGCCCGAGACGGGGGCGTCGACGAAAGCCAGTCCACGCGATTTCGCTTCGGCATCCATCTCACGCGCGACGGCGGCGGACGCAGTCGTGTGGTCGACGAAGACCGCGCCCGGCGCCATGCCGGCAAAGGCGCCGTCGTTGCCCAGCGCCACCGAGCGTAGGTCGTCGTCGTTGCCGACGCAGGCGAACACGATCGAGGCACCCGTCGCCGCCTCGCGCGGCGTGGGTGCCGCGCGGCCGGCGTACTCGACGGCCCAGGCCTCGGCCTTCGCCGCGGTCCGGTTGTAGACGGTGACGCGGTGGCCGGCGCGCGCCAAGTGTCCGGCCATCGGGTGGCCCATCACGCCGAGGCCAAGGAAAGCGACGGTCTGCGGGGCGATGGCGGCGTAAGACTTTGACGATGTCATGGCGGCTCCACAAAGGGGCACGGCCTCGCGAGAGGCCGTGTCGATTCAGCGAAGCGCCAGATTACACGATCGTCAGGTGCTCGGTGCCGGCGGCCAGGTCGCTCGTGCGGGCGCGCTGGCTGTTGAGCTTGATCTGCAGACGCAGGTCGTTGACCGAGTCGGCGTTGCGCAGCGCGTCCTCGTAGGTGACCATGTTGGTTTCGTAGAGGTCGAACAGCGACTGGTCGAAGGTCTGCATGCCCAGTTCGCGCGAGCGCTTCATCAGTTCCTTGATGTCGCCGACCTCGCCCTTGAAGATCATGTCGGCCACCAGCGGCGTGTTGAGCATGATCTCGACGGCGGCGATGCGCCCCTTGCCCTCCTGGCGCGGCAGCAGGCGCTGCGACACCATGGCCTTGAGGTTGAGCGACAGGTCCATCAGCAGCTGCGCGCGCCGCTCCTCGGGGAAGAAGTTGATGACGCGGTCCAGCGCCTGGTTGGCGCTGTTGGCGTGCAGCGTGGCCATGCACAGGTGGCCGGTCTCGGCGAAGGCCACCGCGTGCTCCATCGTCTCGCGGTCGCGGATCTCGCCCATCAGGATCACGTCCGGCGCCTGGCGCAGCGTGTTCTTCAGCGCCGAGAACCAGTCGTCGGTGTCGATGCCGACCTCGCGCTGCGTGACGATGCAGTTCTTGTGCGGGTGCACGAACTCGACCGGATCCTCCACCGTGATGATGTGGCCGTAGGAGTTCTCGTTGCGGTGATCGACCATCGCGGCCAGCGAGGTGCTCTTGCCCGAGCCGGTGGCGCCGACGAAGATGACCAGGCCACGCTTGGACAGTGACACGTCCTTGAGGATCTGCGGCAGGCCGAGCGAGTCGATGGTCGGGATCTGCTGCGGGATCGTCCGCATCACGAGACCCACGTGGCCCTGCTGCACGAAGGCGTTGCAGCGAAAGCGCCCGATGCCGGTGGGCGAGATCGCGAAGTTGCACTCCTTGGTGCGCTCGAACTCGGCGGCCTGCTTGTCGTTCATCACCGCGCGCGCGAGCGAGATCGTGTGCTGGCCCGACAGCGGCTGCGGGCTGACCTTGGTGATCTTGCCGTCGACCTTGATCGCGGGCGGGAAGTCGGCGGTGAGGAAGAGGTCCGAGCCATTGCGGCTGACCATCAACCGCAGCAGGTCGTTGACGAATTTCGAGGCCTGGTCGCGTTCCATGACGGTCCTTCAGTTCACCCAGGGAAGTTCTCGGGGAAGCGGGCGCGGGCGCGCGCTTCTGCCGGCGAGACGACGTTGCGGCGGACGAGCTCGGTCAGGCACTGGTCGAGCGTCTGCATCCCGAGCGACTGGCCGGTCTGGATGGCCGAGTACATCTGCGCCACCTTGTTCTCGCGGATCAGGTTCTTGATCGCCGAGGTGGCGATCATGATTTCGTGGGCCGCCACGCGGCCGCTGCCGTCCTTCAGCTTGCACAGGGTCTGCGAGATCACCGCGATCAGCGACTCGGACAGCATCGCGCGCACCATGTCCTTCTCGGCGGCGGGGAACACGTCGACGATGCGGTCCATCGTCTTCGCCGCGCTCGAGGTGTGCAGGGTGCCGAACACCAGGTGGCCGGTCTCGGCGGCGGTCAGCGCCAGGCGGATCGTTTCCAGGTCGCGCATTTCGCCCACCAGAATCGCGTCCGGGTCCTCGCGCAGCGCGGCGCGCAGCGCGTTGTTGAACGACAGCGTGTGCGGGCCGACCTCGCGCTGGTTCACCAGGCATTTCTTCGACTCGTGCACGAACTCGATCGGGTCCTCGACGGTCAGCACGTGACCGTACTGGTTCTCGTTGAGGTGGTTGACCATGGCGGCCAGCGTGGTGCTCTTGCCCGAGCCGGTGGGCCCGGTCACCAGCACCAGGCCGCGCGGGCGCAGCGAGAGGTCGGCGAAGACCTTGGGCGCGTTGAGCTGCTCGAGCGTCAGGATCTTGCTCGGGATGGTCCGGAACACGGCGCCGGCGCCGCGGTTCTGGTTGAACGCGTTGACGCGAAAGCGCGCCAGTCCCTGGATCTCGAACGAGAAGTCGCACTCGAGCGTGTCCTCGTAGTGCTTGCGCTGCGAGTCGTTCATGATGTCGTACACCATGTCGTGCACATGCTTGTGCTCGAGTGGGTCGACGTTGATGCGGCGCACGTCGCCGTGCACGCGGATCATCGGTGGCAGGCCCGACGACAGGTGCAGGTCCGAGGCCTTGTTCTTGACCGAAAAGGCCAGCAGCTGGGTGATGTCCATTCGAGCGCGCTCTACTCTCTGCTTGGATTAGTCTCGAACCATTATGGCGAGCATCGCAGCCAAGTTACAACAAGTCCGACACCGCATTTCGCAGGCGTGCGCACTGGCACAGCGTGACGTGCAAAGCGTCACGTTGCTTGCCGTATCGAAGACCTTCGGCCCCGACACGGTGCGCGAGGCCCTCGCGGCCGGGCAGCGGGCGTTCGGCGAGAACTACGTGCAGGAGGCGCTGGCCAAGATCGACGCCCTGGCCAGCCTGCGGCCGCAACTGCAGTGGCACCTGATCGGGCCCCTGCAGAGCAACAAGACGCGCGAGGTCGCGGCGGCGTTCGACTGGGTGCACACGATCGACCGGCTGAAGGTCGCCGAGCGCCTGTCGGCGCAGCGGCCGGCCGGGTTGCCGCCGCTGTCGGTGTGCGTGCAGGTCAACGTCAGTGGCGAAGCGAGCAAGAGCGGTGTGCTGCCCGCCGAGGCCGCGGCGCTGGCGCGCGCGGTCGCCGCACTGCCGCGCCTGCGGCTGCGCGGGCTGATGTCGATTCCCGAGCCGGTCGAGGGTTTCGAGGCACAGCGCGCCCCCCACCGCCGGCTGCGCGCGCTGTTCGACGCCCTGCGCGCCGAGGGGCTCGCGCTCGATACGCTGTCGATGGGCATGAGTGCCGACCTCGAGGCGGCGATCGCGGAGGGCGCGACCCTCGTGCGGGTGGGCAGCGCCATCTTCGGCGCGCGCGAATGACCGAGCGCGTCAGACCACCAGCCGCTGCGTCGACTTCACCTCTTCCATCACCGCGTAGGTGCGCGTCTCGCGCACGCCCGGCAGCGACCAGATGCTGTTGCCCAGCAATTGCCGGTAGGCCGCCATGTCCGCCACTCGGGTCTTGAGCAGGTAGTCGAAGCCGCCCGCCACCAGGTGGCACTCGAGGATCTCGGGCCGCGCCTGCACCGCAGCGCGGAAGGTGTCCATCACGTCGGGCACCGTGCGGTCGAGCAGCACCTCGATGAACACCATCAGACCGGCGCCCAGCCGCGCCGGATTCAACCGGGCCTCGTAGCCCTCGATCACGCCGTCGCGCGTCAGCCGCTTCACGCGCTCGATCACGGCAGTCGGCGACAGGTGCACCGCCTCCGCCAGCTTCAGGTTCGTGATGCGCCCATCGGCCTGCAGCTCGCGCAGGATGCGGCGGTCGATCACGTCCAGCGGGTAGGGCGTCTCGGGGCTTGGCATGGATGGATATTTCACCACCAAGTGTGGTCATCATGGTGATTCATTCGGCGGGCTCGTCGATAGGCTTGCGATTCGTTCACGCGCAGGTGCCCCATGCCCGACCTTCCGCCGCCGGCCCGACTGCCCTACCCCTATCGCGACGAGGCCGACGTGGTCGACGCCGCGCTGGCGCGGCTGAGCGGGCTGGACTGGGCGGCCGTGGTGGCCGAGGCGCGGCCGTGGGTCGAAGGGGTGCGCGCCTCGCCGGCGCCGTTCTGGGCCATGGAGTCGCTCCTGCGCGAGTACCCGATCAGCAGCGCCGAGGGCCTGGCGCTGATGCGCCTGGCCGAGGCCTTGCTGCGCGTGCCCGATGCCGAAACCGCGATCGCGCTGACCGCCGACCAGCTCGGCCGCGCCGACTTCGACGAATCCGCGGAAGGCCCGCACCGCATGCTGGCCAGCCTGTCGAGCACCGCGATCGCGATGTCCAAGCGGCTCCTGCCCGACGCCGGCGAGGACGGCGGCGTGCTGGCCCGCCTCGGGGCCCGCACGGTCGTCGCCGCCACGGTGCGCGCGATCCAGCTCCTGGGCCGGCAGTTCGTGCTCGGCCGGCACATGGGCGAGGCGATGAGGCACGCGGACGAGCAGCGCCAGCAGCACCAGGCGCTGCGCTTCTCGTACGACATGCTCGGCGAAGGCGCCCGCACCGAGCGCGACGCCCAGCGCTATCTCGCGGCCTACCAGGGCGCGATCGCGGCGATCGCGGGGTCGGCGCGGGGCGATGGACCCGAGGCCTGCGACGGTATCTCGATCAAGCTGTCGGCCCTCTTCTCGCGCTACGAGGACGCCCAGCGCGCGCGCGTGTTCGCCGAGCTCGTGCCGCGTGTCTGGACGCTGGTCGACGCGGCCGCGCGTGCCGACATGAACCTGACGATCGACGCCGAGGAGAGCGACCGGCTCGAACTGTCTCTCGAGGTGTTCGAGCAGCTGGCCCGGCGCATCGCGCGCGAGCATCCGCGCTGGCGCGGCTTCGGCCTCGCGGTGCAGGCCTACCAGACGCGCGCGCTGGCGGTGGTCGACGAGGTGGCGCGCATCGCCCGCGAGGCGCCTTGCAAAGGGGGCCTGAAGTTCATGGTCCGCCTGGTCAAGGGTGCCTACTGGGACGGCGAGGTCAAGCGCGCGCAGGAGCTCGGCCTGGCCGGCTACCCGGTGTTCACGCACAAGCAGCACACCGACATCGCCTACCTGGCCTGCGCACGTGCGCTGATCGGCCACGCCGACGTGATCTACCCGCAGTTCGCCAGCCACAACGCGGCCACGCTGGCGGCGATCGGCCAGATGGCGCGCGCGGCCGGCGCGCGCTTCGAGTTCCAGCGCCTGCACGGCATGGGCGAAGGCGTGTACCGCGAACTGCTGGCGGCGCATCCGGGGGTTCCGCTGCGGGTCTACGCGCCGGTGGGCGAGCACCGCGACCTGCTGGCCTACCTGGTGCGCCGCCTGCTCGAGAACGGCGCCAACTCGTCCTTCGTGCACCAGTTGGCCGACGACGACGTCAGCCCCGAACAGCTGCTGGCATCGCCGCTAAAGCGCATCGAAGCGCGCAGCCTGCCGCTGCCGCGCGACCTGTACGGCGGCGAACGGCTCAACTCGACCGGCGCCGACCTCGCCAGCCCGCAGGACCGCGCGCCGCTCGACGCCGCGATCGCCGCCACGCGGGTCGGCACGGTGCCCGGCGCCACGCCAGCCGAGGTCGACGCCGCGATGACGCGCCTGACGCGCGGCTTCGCCGGCTGGAATGCGCGCACCGGCGGCGAACGCGCGGCGGTGCTGCGCCGCGCCGCCGATGCGCTCGACGCCCATCTGCCCGAGTTCTGCGGCCTGCTGGTGAAGGAGGCCCACAAGACGCTCGGCGACTGCGTGGCCGAGGTGCGCGAGGCGGTGGACTTCCTGCGCTACTACGCGGCCCGCGCCGAGTCGCAGCCCTTGCAGGGCCGAGGTGTCTTCGTCTGCATCAGCCCGTGGAACTTCCCGCTCGCGATCTTCGCCGGCCAGATCGCCGCCGCGCTGGTGGCCGGCAACAGCGTGGCCGCCAAGCCGGCCGAACAGACGCCGTTCGTCGCGCAGCGCCTGGTGGCGTTGCTGCACGACGCCGGCGTGCCTGCGGACGCGCTGGCGCTGCTGCACGGCCCGGGCGAAACGGTCGGCGCCGCCCTGGTGGCCGATGCGCGAACCGCCGGCGTGGCCTTCACCGGCAGCACGCCGGTGGCGCAGCACATCCACCGTGCGCTCGCCACGCAGGGCGATCCGCTGCGGCCGCTGATCGCCGAGACCGGTGGCCTGAACGCGATGATCGTCGACAGCAGCGCGCTGCCCGAGCAGGTGGTCGATGCGGTAGTGCAGAGCGCCTTCCGCTCCGCGGGCCAGCGCTGCTCGGCGCTGCGCCTGCTGTGCCTGCACGAGAGCACGGCCGATGCCGTGATCGCAATGCTGGCCGGCGCCATGGCCGAGCTGCGCGTGGGCGACGCGGCAGAGCTCGCCACCGACGTCGGGCCGTTGATCGATGCCGAGGCGCACTCGAACATCGCGCGCCACGTCGAACGCCTGCTGCGCCACGCGCGCCTGGTCGCCGCCACGCCGCGCGGCGTGGCGGGTCCGACGCACCAGGTGCCGATCGCCTTCGAGATCGCGCGCATCGCCGACCTGAAGGACGAGGTCTTCGGCCCGGTGCTGCACATCGTGCGCTGGTCGGGCGACGTGGACGCGGTGGTCGACCAGATCAACGCGCTCGGCTACGGCCTGACGCTGGGCGTGCAGACGCGCATCGACAGCCGCGCGCTGCGCATCGCCGAGCGCGCGCGGGTGGGCAACGTCTACGTCAACCGCAACATGATCGGCGCCGTCGTCGGCGTGCAGCCCTTCGGCGGCGAAGGGCTGTCCGGCACCGGGCCCAAGGCGGGCGGGCCGCACTACCTGCGGCGCTTCGCGGTCGATGCCGGCGACAACGCTCCGACGGTGAACGCGACGCCGCTGCCCGAACGTGGCACGGGCATGGCGCTGGACGACGCGCTGGCCCGGGCCGCGGCCAGCGGATGGGATGCCACGACGGTCGATGCGCGTGGCGATTGGCTCGTGCGCATCCGCGCGTCGGCACTGGCCGCGCTGGCGCGGGAACAGCTCGCAGCGCAGGCGCTGCCCGGCCCGACCGGCGAAAGCAACGAACTGCGCCTGCACCCGCGCGGAGTGTTCGGTTGCATCGCCGCGCAGGCGCACGCCGGGACGCAGCGCCAATGGCTGGCGGCACTGGCCTGTGGCAACACGGTGCTCGTGGCGCTGCCCGAGGCCGCGCGCGAGCAGGCGGCCGGCGTGCTCGCGTACTGGCGC
>DATLIE010000268.1:0-11688 GCA_035539635.1 Burkholderiaceae bacterium | reverse complement strand
CTTCCGCCGCGGCTGCCCCGGCAGCGCAGCGTTTTGCTAGCAACGGGGTCCGCGCTTGCAGGCTCCGCTGCTCGAACTCGACGGCATCGACAAGCGCTATGGCGGGGTGCGCGCCCTCGAGGGTGCGCGCTTCGACTGCCGGCCCGGGCGCATCCACGCGCTGCTGGGCGAGAACGGCGCCGGCAAGTCGACGCTGATCAAGGTGATGGCCGGCGTGGTGCAGCCCGACGCCGGCCGCATCGTGCTCGAGGGCAAGGAGCGCCGATTCGCGCATCCGCAGGACGCGGCGGCAGCCGGCATCGCCTGCATCTTCCAGGAGCTGTCGCTGCTGCCGGACCTGACGGTGGCCGACAACATCTGCATCGCGGATCCCCCGCGACGGCTCGGTTTGATCGACCGCGCCGCTCAGCGTCGCGTCGCCGAAGCCGCGCTCGCACGTGCCGGCGTGGCCGACATCCACCCGCTGACCCCGGTGCGCGAGCTGCCGCTGTCGCGCCGCCAGATGGTGGAGATCGCCAAGGCGCTGGCGCGCGAGCCCAAGCTGCTCATCCTCGACGAGGCCACCTCGGCGCTGTCGGCGGCCGACGTGCAGCGCGTGTTCGACCTGCTCGCGCGCCTGCGCAGCGAAGGCCTGGCCATCGTCTACATCTCGCACCGCATGAAGGAGATCGCGGCGCTGGCCGACGACTGCTCGGTGTTCCGCAACGGCCGCCATGTCGCGAGCTTCGAGGCCGGCACGGTGAGCGACGCGCAGATCGTCGAGATGATGATCGGGCGCGACATCGCGCATGCCTACCCGCCCAAGCCGGCACTGAACCGGGACGCGAGTCGCACGCCCGCGCTCGCCACCCGCGGCCTGGCCTGGGCCGAGCGCCTGCGCGGCATCGATTTCGAGGCCCATGCCGGCGAGGTGGTGGGCCTTGGCGGGCTGGACGGCCAGGGCCAGCGCGAGTTCTTCCTCGCGTTGTTCGGTGTGCTGGCTGGTGTGCAGGGCGAGGTGAGCATCGAGGGTCGGCCTGGCCTGCCGCGCAGCCCGCGCGAAGCCAAGAGCGCGCGCTTCGGCCTCGCGCTCGCGCCCGAGGACCGCAAGACCGACGGCCTGATGCTGCCGATGTCGGTGCGCGACAACCTGAGCTTCGCCGCACTGCCGCGCCTGTTCCCCTCCGGCCTGATCACCGGCGCGGCCGAAGACGCGGCCTGCGCCGCGCAGGTGCAGCAGCTCGCGATCAAGGCGCCGGCGCTCGACGACGCGGTGGGCACGCTGTCGGGCGGCAACCAGCAGAAGGTGGTGATCGGCAAGTGGCTGATGACCGGGCCGCGCACCGTGCTGCTGAGCGACCCCACGCGCGGCATCGACGTCGGCACCAAGCAGGAGATCTACGCCCTGCTGCGCCGCCTGGCCGAGGGCGGCGCCTGCGTGGTGCTGTACTCGACCGACTACGCTGAACTCATCGGCTGCTGCGACCGCGTCGCGGTGTTCCGTGAGGGTCGCATCGCCGCCTGGCTGCAGGGCGAGGCGCTGACCGAGCACGCACTGATCGCCAGCGCGCTCGGCATGGCCGAGGTGCAGGAGGCCGCGGCATGAGCGTCGCCTCGACCGACTGGCGCTACGCGCTGCGTGAGCATGTCGGCGCCATCGCCGCGGCCGTGCTCTTCGTGCTGATCTTCGCCCTCTACATCGCCAAGCACAGCGGCGGCTTCAACATTGACGTGGTCACCACCGCGGCCAACAAGGGCGTGCTGCTGGCGATCGTCGCGATGGCGCAGACCATCGTCGTCATCACCTCGGGCATCGACCTGTCGGTGGGCATGGTGTTCGTGCTCGCCAACTGCCTGGCCTCGCATCTCGTGGTCGGCACGCCGGCGCAGGCCCTGTTCGGCGCCGTGGTCGTGCTGGCCGCGGGCGCGCTGTGCGGCCTCATCAACGGGCTGATCATCGTCGTTGGCCGCCTGCAGCCGATCATCACCACGCTGGCCACCGGCACCGTGTACTACGGGCTCGCACTCGGCCTGCGCCCGGTGCCCGGCGGCGCGGTGCAGACCGACATCGCCGACGCGGTCACCGGCGCGCCTCTGGGCGTGCCGTCGATGCTGATCGTGCTGGCGGCCACCGTGCTGCTCGTGTGGTGGCCGTACCGGCGCAGCGTGATCGGGCGCGCGGCCTACGCCATCGGTTCGTCCGAGGCGGCGGCCTACATGTCGGGCGTGCCGATCGGCCGCGCCAAGATCGTGGCCTACACGCTGTCGGGCCTGCTCGCGGCGCTGGCCGGCGTGCTGCTCACCTTCATCACCTACTCGGGCGAGGCCTCGTCGGTGATCGGCGGCACCTACACGCTCAACTCAATCGCCGCCGTGGTCATCGGCGGTACCTCGCTGGCCGGCGGCGCCGGCGGCGCCATCGGCTCGATCTTCGGGGCGCTGGCGCTGCGCACCATCGGCGACCTGCTGTTCGTGTTCGACCTCGACCCGCTGTGGCAGCCGCTGTTCCAGGGCTTCGTGCTGCTCGCGGCCGTCAGCCTGTCGGCGCTGCGGCTGTTGCAGGTGCGCGATCGGCTGGAGCTGTTCCGATGAGCACTGCGGTGATCGCCCGCCTGCGCCGCAACGGCCAGCTGCCCGTCGTGGCGGCGGCGCTGTGCACGCTCGGCCTGCTGCTGGTCGGCAGCCTGTACTCGAGCAACTTCCTGTCGGCCGACTACCTGCTGCTGCAGCTGCAGATCGCATCCTTCCTCGGCGTGGTGGCCACCGGCGCCATGCTCGTCATCCTGCTCGGCGGCATCGACCTCTCGGTGCCCTGGGTCGTCACGGTGGGCGGCGTGATGGCCGCGGCCTCGTCGGCGTGGTGGGGCGGCGCGGGCGCGACGTTCGCGATTCCCATCGGCATCGCCGCCGGCGCGCTGTGCGGCCTGGTCAACGGCGTCGGCGTGGCCTACCTGCGCGTGCCGTCGATGATCTTCACGCTCGGCGTCAACGCGGTGGTGCAGGGCCTCGTCATCGTGCACACCGGCGGCTTTGCGCCGCAGGACCGCGCCACGCCCGCCATGCACGCGCTGGCCAACGGCCGGGCGCTGCTCGGCCTGCCCAATGCGCTGCTGGTGTGGCTCGCGATCGGCGCGGCGACGATGTTCCTGCTGCACCGCACCTCGTTCGGCCGCGCGGTCTACGCGGTGGGCAACCGCGAGCGCGCGGCCTACCTGTCGGGCGTGGACACGCGGCGGGTCACGCTCTGGTGCTTTGTGCTCGCCGGCGCCTGCTCGGCCGCCGCCGGCGTGCTGCTCACCGGCTACTCCACCAAGGCCTACCAGGCGATGGGCGACGCCTACCTGCTGCCCGCCATCGCGGCGGTGGTGCTGGGCGGCACCAACATCCTCGGCGGCAGCGGCTCCTACCTCGGCACCGTCGTCGGCGTCGTGCTGATCACGCTGCTGCAGTCGATCCTGTCGGTGATGCAGATGCCCGAGATGGGGCGCCAGGTCATCTACGGCGTGGTCATCATCGCGATGCTGCTGGTGTACGGCCGCGGCAAGCGGCATTCGGACTGAGGAGGGCACGGCCATGTCCGTCATCGAGCTCACCGCGGACTTCGAGGTGATCGACAAGCGCTTTCGCCGCCTCGTCTTCCCCAACGTGCACCTCGAAAAGCTTGCCAGCGGTTGCCGCTGGGCCGAGGGCCCGGCCTGGTTCGCGGCCGGGCGCTACCTGGTGTGGTCGGACATCCCCAACGACCGCATGCTGCGCTGGGACGAGACCGACGGCTCGGTATCGGTGTTCCGTCAGCCGGCGTGGAACAGCAACGGCCACACGCTCGACCTCGAAGGTCGGCTGATCAGTTGCGAGCACCGCGGCCGCTGCGTGTCGCGCACCGGGCACGACGGCCGGCGCGAGGTGCTGGTGGAGCGCTTCGACGGCAAGCGCCTGAACTCACCCAACGACGTGGTGGTCAAGTCCGACGGCACGCTCTGGTTCACCGATCCGAGCTACGGCATCGACTCCGACTACGAGGGCGACGCCGCGCCCAACGAACAGGGCGCGCAGCGCGTCTACCGTTTCGACCCCGCGAGCGGCAGCGTCACCGCGGTGGCCAGCGACTTCGTGCAGCCCAACGGCCTGGCCTTCTCGCCCGACGAATCGCTGCTCTACGTCGTGGACACCGGCGTCACGCACAAGCGCGACGGGCCGCACCATGTGCGCTGCTTCCAGGTGCGCGGCGACGGCACGCTGGCCGGCGGCGAGGTGTTCGCCACCTGCCCCGCCGGCCTGTACGACGGCCTGCGTGTCGACGCGAGCGGCCACCTGTGGTTGTCGGCCGGCGACGGCGTGCATTGCCATGCGCCGGACGGCACGCTGCTCGGCAAGGTGCGCGTGCCCGAGACCGTGGCCAACCTGTGCTTCGGTGGCCCCAAGCTGAACCGTCTGTTCATCTGCGCCACCACGTCGCTGTACGCCGTCTATGTGAATGCCCGGGGTGCGCCGCGCGGCAAAGCCGGCTAAAGTTGTCATACAACTTTTCGCAGCACCCCTGACCATGAGCAGCAGCACCAAGAAGAAGGCCCCTCACGAATTGCGCAGCCAGCAATGGTTCGGGCGCCAGGATCGCGACGGTTTCAACTACCGCAGCTGGGTCAAGGGCAAGGGCGTGCCGCACGACCAGTTCGACGGCCGGCCGGTGATCGGCATCTGCAACACCTTCTCCGAGCTCACGCCCTGCAACTCGCATTTCCGCACGCTCGCCGAGCAGGTCAAGATCGGCGTCTACGAAGCGGGCGGCTTCCCGCTCGAGTTTCCGGTGATGAGCCTCGGCGAGACGCTGCTGCGCCCGACCGCGATGCTGTACCGCAACCTCGCGAGCATGGATGTCGAGGAAAGCATCCGCGGCAACCCGATCGACGGCGTGGTGCTGCTGATGGGCTGCGACAAGACCACGCCCTCGCTGATGATGGGTGCCGCGAGCGTGGACCTGCCGACCATCGGCGTGTCGGGCGGGCCGATGCTCAACGGGCGCTGGCGCGACCAGCAGCTCGGCTCGGGCACGGGCGTGTGGCGCATGAGCGAGGAGGTGCGCGCCGGCACGCTTAAGCTGCAGGACTTCTTCGAGGCCGAGAGCTGCATGCACCGTAGCCACGGCCACTGCATGACGATGGGCACCGCCAGCACCATGGCGAGCATGGTGGAAGCGCTCGGCGTCGGCCTGCCCGGCAATGCGGCGTATCCCGCGGTGGACGGGCGTCGCAACGTGCTGGCGCGCGAGGCGGGGCGGCGCATCGTCGACATGGTGCACGAGGATCAGAAGCTGTCGTCGATCCTCACGCGCGAGGCGTTTGAGAACGCGATCAAGACGCTCGCCGCCATCGGCGGCAGCACCAATGCAGTGATCCACCTGATCGCGATTGCGGGACGCATCGGCGTGCCGCTCAAGGTCGAGGACTTCGACAAGCTCGCGAGCGAGCTGCCGTGCCTGGTGAACCTGCAGCCCAGCGGCCAGTACCTGATGGAGGACTTCTGCTACGCCGGTGGCCTGCCCGTGGTGATGAAGGCCATCCTGCCGCTGCTGCACGCCAATGCCGTCACGGCCAACGGCCGCACCGTGGCGCAGAACGTGGGCGAGGCGCAGAACTGGAACCCCGAGGTCATCAAGACTGTCGAGGCGCCGTTCAAGGACAAGGCCGGCATCGCGGTGCTCAAGGGCAACCTGGCGCCGCGCGGCGCGGTCATCAAACCCAGCGCCGCGACGCCCGCGCTGATGAAGCACCGCGGCCGTGCGGTGGTGTTCGAGAACATCGAGGACTTCCACGCCCGCATCGACGACGAATCGCTCGACGTCGACGAGACCTGCATCCTGGTGCTGAAGAACTGCGGCCCCAAGGGCTACCCTGGCATGGCCGAGGTGGGCAACATGCCGCTGCCGCCGAAGGTGCTGCGCAAGGGCATCACGGATATGGTGCGCATCAGCGACGCGCGCATGAGCGGCACTGCCTACGGCACCGTGGTGCTGCACACCGCGCCCGAGGCGGCCGACGGCGGGCCGCTGGCGGCGGTGCGCAACGGCGACTTCATCGAGCTCGACGTGTCCCGGCGGCGCCTGCACCTGGACATCAGCGACGCCGAACTGGCCTCGCGCATGGCCGCCTGGCAGCGCCCCGCGCCGCCGTTGGGCAGCGGCTACTGGAAGCTGTATGTCGACACCGTGCTGCAGGCCGACGAAGGCGCCGACCTCGCCTTCCTGCGCGGCCGCCGCGGGTCCTTCGTGCCGCGCCCGGACGAACCGGAACCCGAGGGCGCGAACGGGTCCTTCGTGCCGCGCGACAACCATTGAGATGCCCGAACTTCCCGCGCTGCCCGCCACCCCGCGCGGCCGCTACCGGCACTACAAGGGCGGTGAGTACGAAGTGATCGGCGTGGCCCGCCACAGCGAGACGCACGAACCGCTGGTGGTGTACCGGCCGCTGTACAACGACAGCGGCTGGTGGGTGCGCCCGCACGCAATGTTCTTCGAGACCGTGCTCGTGGACGGTGTGCAACTCCCGCGCTTCGAGAAGATCGACGGCGGAAGCTAAGGCCCTCAGTAGCGCCCGCCGCCGACAAAGCGTGCGATGCCCGCCGCCACCTCGGCCTCCTGGCCGATGAAGCCATGCGGCGAACGGCCCTCGCAGGCGTCGACGCCCGGGGCTCCTGCCTTGCCCGCGCCGCCCGTCACCGTGACCACCTGCTCGCGCGTGCCCAGGGTGCGCTCGGTGATGCGCTCCATCAGCGCCGCGGGTGTGCGCACGCAGGAGTCGTCGGCGTGGCCGACCACCAGCACCGGCATGCGGACCGCCTCCAGCGGCACGTCGAACACGCTCTGCATCACCCAGGCCTTGCGGGCGCGCGCGCCGGCCGTCACGGCCGAGGTGAGCACCAGACCGTCGGGGGCCGCCGCGCCGGCCAGGCGCGACGCCGCGTTGGCCGCCGAGATCGAGCCACGGCTGGTGCCCACCAGCCACACCGGGCCCTTGACGCCTTTTTTGTCGCCCTTGTCGCCGACGCGCGTGCGCACGTCGGCGATCACGCGGCCGATGTCCTGCGCATGCGCCTCGCTGATGCGAAAGCCCGCCAACCCATCCTCGCCGGTGTGGTCCGACGGCGCATCCACGAGGGCCGTCGCGAAGCCGGCGGCGTGGAACAGCGGCAGCGAGCGCACCAGTGAGTTGCCCTTCAGCGCACGCGGGCAACCGCGCTCGTCCAGGTCCAGGTGGCCGCCGCCGCCCACCAGCAGCACCAGCACGCCGGCCGGCCCGGTGGCCGGCCCGGCGAGCGCGTAATGCGTCGTGCTGCGCTCGTGCGTGGGCAGGGTCACCAGCTCGCCGCAGCTGCCTGGCTGCGCCAGTGCGGCGCGAGCCGCGAGCGCGAGGCACAGGCCCAGCACCCACGTACGGCCGAGGCGCATCGACCCGGCGGGCGCGGCTACTTCTTCGTCTTGCCGGCCGGCGCGTCGGCCTTCGCCGCCGGCGGGTCTTCCTTCTTCTGGTCGCCGATCACGCCCTTGAGCGGGCAGACGGAGAACGCCGGGCATTTCTTGCAGCCCACGGCGATGGCGATCGGGCACAGGGTCATGATCGGACGCTCCCCGGCACGTGGTGCGCCGGCCAAGGCAGCATAGGCGGCGCACCGGGCCGCGTCGAGCGGGCCTTCACTGACGACTGAGGCCCAGCGCCGAAGCGCCGCGTCAGTACCCTTCGGCGCGGGCCTGGCCGGCCTCGACCTGGCGCATGCGCTGGCAGTCGCGATGGCCGCTGAGTGCCGGGTCCTGGCACACGCGCTTCAGGCAGCGGTGCAGCGCGATCAGCAGCCGGCCGTCGCACAGGTCGCGCGGCCGGCGCGGCGTGGCCGCGACCGCGACCGGTGACGGTGCGGCCGGCTCGGTGGCCGGCGTGGCGGCGGTGGTGCCTGGCGCGTCGGGGGGCACCGACGGCGCCGCGCGCCGGGGACGTGGCGCCGTCACTGCGGCCGCGGTGGCCACGGCGGGCGCGCTGGGCGGCGTGGCCATCGACGCGGCCGGTGTCGGTGGCTCGACCGCCGCAGGCGCCAGCATCGCGGCGGCTGGCGGCGTCGCACTGCGCGAGGCGGGCTCGGCCCCCTCGAGCACGGGCTGCGCGGCCGCCGTGGGTGCCGGCGGCGCATCCTGCGGCAGAAACTGCCACGCCGCGGCGGCTGCGACGCCGACCAGGGCCAGGACGGCGAAGGCGACAGGCCAGCGCGGCGAACGGGCGGGCGCGTGCGCCGTTGGCGCCGCGGCAGCGGCCGGCGCGGCCACCGACAGGTCGAGCACCGAGTCCGCGCCGCCTGGCGCATCGGCCGCATCCGCCGGCACCAGGGTCGGCTCCCAGGCCACCGGCGACACCGGCGGCGGCGTGGGCGCCGGCGGCACGGGGGCGGCGGCGCGGCCGTCGAGCACCTCGCGCAGTGCGGCGACGCTCTGCGGCCGGTGCTCGGGGCGCGGCGCCATCATCCAGTCGATCAATTGCAGGAACTCGTGCGACAGGCCGCGCCGAGGTTCGGCGGCGAGCAGGTGCCGCTCGGTGCCGAGCGCACGCGCGGTGGCGGGCTGCGGCGCGCGGCCGGTGACCGCAAAACACAGCGTCGCGCCCAGCGCGTAGAGGTCGGTCCACGCACCCTGGCGCAACCCGGCCGCCTCGGCGTACTGCTCGATCGGCGCGTAGCTCGGCTTCAGGATGGCGGTGAGCGTCTGGCTTTGGTCGCTGATGACGCGACGCGCGGCGCCGAAGTCCAGCAGCACCGGGCGGCCGTCGTCGCCCACCAGGATGTTGTCGGGCGCGATGTCGCGGTGGAACACGCCTTCGGCGTGCAGCACGTCCAGGGCACCGAGCAGCGGCTCGAGCAGGCGGCGCAGCCAGGCTTCGCTCGGCGACTCGGACAGTCCCGCGCGCAGCGCCTTCAGCGTGCGGCCGCGGTACAGCGGCATCACCATGTAGGCGGTGCCGTTCGCCTCCCAGAAGCGATGCACCTTGACCAGCGACGGATGGTCGAAGCGCGCCAGCAGGCGCGCCTCGTTGACGAAGGATTTCAGGCCGAGCGCGAAGGTCTCGGCATGGCCCTGCGACAGCAGGCTCACGTGCAGCGTGCGGCTCCGCGAGGCCAGCGACGAGGGCATGTACTCCTTGATCGCCACGTCGCGCTCGAGCGCATGGTCGAACGCGTGGTAGACGATGCCGAAGCCGCCGACGCCGAGCACCGAGCGGATCTCGAACTCGTCCAGGCGCAGCCCGAGCGGCAAGGCGTGCTGGCTCTCGGTGGGCGGCGGCGTGACGGTGGACACGGTCCGGCCAGCTTACGGGAGCCACGCGCCACGGCGCGGCGTATCGCGATGTGACGGCGCGCGCGAGCGTGAGGTCTTGCGCGCGCGCCGCGCCGCGTTCAGGCCACCACGCTGAGCAGCGAGCCGGGCGGTGCCAGCGCGGCGGTGTTCAGCTCGCTGGTCTGCAGCTTGACGGCCAGCGCCACCAGCATGTCGCTCAGCTGTTCCTCGAGCGACTTGTCGTCGCGCTCGGTGTCGGGACCGCCGATCGCACGCTGCAGTTCGGCGAAGGACTCGATCAGCCCGTCGTGCACCGCCTTCCACGGCGACTCCGGCAGCCCCAGGTCGATCGTCACGTGCAGGGACGGCGTGGCGGCGGTGTCCGCGGGGATCACCGGCGGCAGGGCCGGGTCCGTCTCGACGCTGGTGGGCGCCGGCGTTTCGATGGTGGCAGCGCCCTCGGACGGCTCGACCGGCAACGGGGCGCTCGCCGTGTCGGCCGGCGGCTCGACCGGCTGCGTTAGCGGCGCGGGGGCGAACTGTTGGGCGAGCTGCTCCACGCGCTGCGTGGCATCGCCCCAGCCCGGGCGGCCGTAGGCGTGGCCGAGGTGCAGGCCGCGGCCTTCCCCGTGTGGCCCGCGGCCCTCGCGCAGCGCATGCATCAGCGCCCGGGCGAATTCGGTCACCGCCTGCGCCAGCGCGTCGCTGTCGCTGCCGGCCTCGCCTTCGGCCGCGGCGTCTGACGCGGCGTCAGTGCCCACAGGCGGTTGGGTCTGCGCGACCCAGTCCTCGATCGCTCCCACGATCGCGCCGAACAGAGGCGAGCGGCGCGGGCCGCCTTCCCGTTCGGCTTCGGTGCGCTCGGTCTTGTGGGGCGCTGTCGGCGCGGTCGCCTTCGCTTCGGCGACGCGGGCGGGCCCTAGCTCGCCCCAGCGGCTCGATGTGGTGAAGGACAGGTGGGCAATGGTCATGGCGGAACTCCGGTGCCGGTCGCCTGACGTTTCGGCCGGCTGGGACGGCACCTGAGCCCGAGTTTGGGACCGGAGGTAACCGGCGTAAGCGCGCGGCGACAAGGGGCGCGAACGCCCCTCTGTTCTGCGTCAGGCGGCCAGGCGCTCGAGCCAGGCCAGCACCTGCGCGCGCATCGCCGGCGTCTCGCTGTGGCCGACCGGTTCGACCCACTGCCGCCACTGCGCCGCGGCACCGAGCGCCGCATAGGCTTCGCGCAGCCGGGCGTCGAGCGAGGCCAGGCCCGCGGGCGGCGTCAGCGGGTCGAGCGCGCCGGCGCAGGACAGGTGCGGGCGCGGTGCGATCAGCGCGGCGATCTCGGCCAGCGTGAACTCGCGCAGCAAGCCGGGCACGAAGAAGTACTCGCCGTGGCCGTCGATGCCGCCGCTGTCGAGCAGCGCGTCGTACTCGGCGGCGCAGCACAGCTCGATGCAGCCGGCGATGCGCTCGTCGAGCGCGGCGGCCCACAGCGCCATCGTGCTGCCCATCGACAGGCCGAGCGTGACCACCGGCAGCGCTTCAAAGCCCGGCTGTGCGCGCAGCCAGTCGAGCGCGGCCAGCGTGTCGTGCACGCGCCAGCCCCAGAGCGTTTCGCCTTGCCAGAGCGCGCGCTTGACGAGGGCGCGTTCACTCGGCGTCTGCCGCTCGCCGAAGCCCGCGTGGTCGATCGCGAGCACGGCCCAGCCGCGCGCGGCGAGCGCGTCGCCATACGGAGGCGACTGCAGCGCGGGCCGGCCCTGCAACAGTTCGTCCTTGCCGGTCTCGAAGCGGTTGCCATGCGCGTGGCAGTACAGCACCACGCCGCGCAGCGTGCGGTCGCGCGGCCTCAGAAGCAGCGCCGGTACGCCCTGCTCGCGGTTCAGGCGCAGGCGCCAGCGTTCGACGTTGTCGCTGCGGTCGAGGCACTCGCCGCCGACGGCATGCGCGCCGGCCTCAGGCCAGGGCCGCGGCCCGAGCAGGCGCCACAGATCCTCGCGCCGGCGTGACGTCGCGTCGGCGTCACCGAGCCAGGGCCACATCAGGCCACCAGCGACACCCCGCCAGCCGGTGCCGCGATGTCGACCTTGCGCGTCTCGCCCGCCGGCAGCACGACGCGGATCTGCTTGTAAGGCAGCGGCCAGCGGCCATCGCTCGCGAGCGACAGGTTCAGGCGCGCCGCATGCGCCTGCGCGGTGAAGCGGTGCACGACATGGCGATCCGCCGCGTCGGCGGGGCGCAGGCCGTCGTCCTCGTACAGCAGTGCGGCATCGTCGCCGCTGCGGCCCGGGAACCAGAGCAGCGCGCGCGAGGGTTCCTCGGTGCGCGCGCCGTCGTTCGTGCCGTCGGCCACCGGCACCAGCGCGCCGCCGCGCACGAACAGCGGCAGCCGGTGCAGCGGCGCCGTCACCTCG
>DATLIE010000267.1:0-12571 GCA_035539635.1 Burkholderiaceae bacterium | reverse complement strand
AGCGCGCCGTTCAGCGCCATCTTCATGTTGCCGGTGCCCGAGGCCTCGGTGCCGGCGGTGGAGATCTGCTCCGACAGGTCCGCCGCGGGCAGGATCACCTCGGCCAGCGCCTACCTGACGGCCAAGACCATCGTCCACCTGATCCACGACGTGGCCCGCGTGATCGCGAGCGACCCGCGCGTGGGCGACCGGCTGCGCCTGGTGTTCCTGCCCAACTACGGCGTGTCGCTGGCCGAGACCATCATCCCCGCGGCCGACCTGTCCGAGCAGATCTCCACGGCGGGCACCGAGGCCTCGGGCACCGGCAACATGAAGTTCGCGCTCAACGGCGCGCTGACGATCGGCACCTGGGACGGCGCCAACATCGAGATGGGCGAGGCGATGGGGCCCGAGAACATGTTCGTGTTCGGCCTGCGTGCCGACGCGGTGGCGCGAATCAAGTCGCTCGGCTACGACGCCCGGCTGTATGTCGAGGAGAACCGCGCGCTCAAGCGCGTGCTCGACGCCATCTCGCACGGCGCGTTCTCGCCCGGCGAGCCCGAGCGCTACCGCGGCCTGGTCGACGCGCTGCTCAACCGTGACACCTACCTGCTGATGGCCGACTTCGCCGACTACGTCGCCACGCAGGCACGCGTCGACGCGCTCTGGCGCGACCCGGCGGCCTGGGCGCAGTGCGCGATCCGCAACGTCGCCGCGATGGGCCCGTTCTCGAGCGACCGCACGATCCGGGAGTACGTGCAGAAGGTCTGGACCGCGCCGCGAAGATGAGCGCCCACCCCCCGTTGCAGCTTCGCTGCCCGTGCTGAGCGACGCCGACGTCGCCGCCCTCGCCGAGGCGCGCCATGGCGACCCGTTCGCCGTGCTCGGCCTGCACGCCGATGCCGTCGGCAAGCTCTGGGCGCGCGCGATGCTGCCCGGCGCCGCGTCGGTCGCGGTGCACGACGCGGCCTCGGGCCAGACGGTGGCGGCGCTGTCGCCGCGTGGAGACAGTGGTCTGTGGGAGGCCGCGATCCCGCGCCGCCGCAAGCGTTTCGACTACCGGCTCGCGGTGCAGTGGCCGTCCGGCGACGAGGGGCTGCATGCCGACGCCTATGCCTTCGGCCCGCAGGTGCCCGAGGCCGACCTGCACTACTTCGGCGAGGGCTCGCACCTGCGGCCCTACACCTTCCTCGGCGCGCATCCCATCGTGGTCGGCGACGTGGCCGGCGTGCGCTTCGCGGTCTGGGCGCCCAACGCGAGCCGCGTCTCGGTGGTCGGCGACTTCACCGCCTGGGACGGGCGCCGCCACCCGATGCGCTCGCGCGGCGGCGGGGGCGTGTGGGAGCTGTTCGTGCCGCATGTCGGCGTGGGCGAGCGCTACAAGTTCGAGATTCGCAGCCGCGAGGGTCGGGTGCTGCCGGCCAAGGCCGACCCGTACGCGCGCGCGGCCGAGCTGCGCCCGGCCACCGCCAGCCGCGTCGCGCCGCCGTTGCACGAGGCCCGCTCGCTGCCGCCGGAGCGTGCCGGGGCCAACGCACGGCAGGCGCCGATGGCGGTCTACGAACTGCACGCCGCGTCGTGGCGGCGCCATCCCGACGGCCGCCTGTACAGCTGGGACGAACTCGCCGCCGCGCTGCCGGGCTACGCGGCCGACCTCGGCTTCACGCACATCGAACTGCTGCCGGTCAGCGAGCATCCTTTCGACGGCTCCTGGGGTTACCAGACCCTGGGCCTGTATGCGCCGACCGCGCGCTTCGGTCCGCCCGAAGGTTTTGCGCGTTTCGTCGACGCTTGTCACGGGCAGGGCCTGGGCGTGCTGATCGACTGGGTGCCGGCGCACTTTCCGTCCGACCAGTTCGGCCTGGCGCAGTTCGACGGCAGCGCGCTGTACGAGTACGCCGATCCGCGCGAGGGCTTCCACCACGACTGGCACACGCTGATCTACAACTTCGGCCGCCACGAGGTGCGCAACTTCCTGGTCGGCAGCGCGCTGTACTGGATCGAGCAGTTCGGCGTCGATGGCCTGCGCGTCGACGCGGTGGCCTCGATGCTCTACCGCGACTACTCGCGCCGCGAAGGCGAGTGGCTGCCCAACGTGCATGGCGGGCGCGAGAACCTGGAGGCGATCGCCTTCCTGAAGCGCGTCAACGAGGTGATCGGTGCCGAGTGCCCGGGCGCGATCACCGTTGCCGAGGAGAGCACGGCCTTTCCCGGCGTCAGCGCGCCCACCTTCGCGGGCGGCCTGGGCTTCCACTTCAAGTGGAACATGGGCTGGATGCACGACACGCTCGAGTACATGCAGCAGGACCCGGTGCACCGGCGCTGGCACCACGACAAGATGCGCTTCGGCCTGGTCTATGCGTTCAGCGAGAACTTCGTGCTGCCGCTGTCGCACGACGAGGTGGTGCACGGCAAGCACTCGATCCTCGGCCGCATGCCGGGCGACGAATGGCAGCGCTTCGCCAACCTTCGCGCCTACTACGGCTTCATGTGGGGCCACCCGGGCAAGAAGCTGCTCTTCATGGGGCAGGAGTTCGCCCAGGGCACCGAATGGAACCATGACGTCGAGCTGCCGTGGTGGCTGCTGCAGCAGGAGTTCCACGCCGGCGTGCAGCGCCTCGTGCGCGACCTGAACCGCCTGCAGCGCGAGCAGCCTGCGCTGCACCGGCTCGACTGCGAAGGCACGGGCTTCGAGTGGATCGAGTCCGACGACGCCGAGCACTCGGTCTATGCCTGGCTGCGGCGCGACGGGCATGGCGGCCAGGTGATCGTGGCCTGCAACATGACGCCGGTCCCGCGCGAGCGCTTCCGGCTCGGCGTGCCCGACGGCCCCGGCGCCTGGTGCGAGGCACTCAACACCGACTCGGTGTTCTATGGCGGCAGCAACCTCGGCAATGGCGCGGCCGTGCTGCCGGTGCAGGCCGAACCCCGCAATGGCCGCGCACGCTCGATCGAGCTGACCCTGCCGCCGCTGGCCACCCTGTTCCTGGTGCCGGCATGAAGCTGCCCGAGCGACTGCATGAGGGCCGCGCCGAACCCTTCGGCGCGCTGGCGCGCGACGGCGGCGTCAACTTCGCGGTGTTCTCGGACCATGCCGAGAAGATCGAGCTGTGCGTGTTCGACGCCGGCGCCACGCGCGAGCTGAAGCGCTATGCCTTGCATGCCGCGGCGGACGGCGTGTTCCACGGCTTTCTCGACGGCGTCGGCCCGGGCCTGGTGTACGGCCTGCGCGCGCATGGACCCTACGCGCCCGAGCGCGGGCACCGCTTCAACCCGCACAAGCTGCTGCTCGACCCGTGGGCGCGCGAGATCGTCGGCCGCTTCGGCTGGCAGGCCGAGCACCATGGCTACGAGCGCGGCCACCCCGACGGCACGCGCTCGTTCGATGTGCGCGACAACGCGCGCACCGCGCTGAAGGCGCGCGTGGCCGCGCCGCCGGCCGCTGCGCCGGGCTGGCACAACGCACCGCGCATCCCCCTGCGCGAGCAGGTGATCTACGAGCTGCACGTCAAGGGCTTCGGCAAGGCCCTGCCGGGCCTGCCGGCGGCGCTGGCAGGCACCTACGCCGGCCTCGCGCACCCGGCGTCGATCGCGCACTTCAAGGCGCTCGGCATCACGACGCTCGAGCTGCTGCCGATCCACTACCACCTCGACGAGCCGGGCCTGGTCGAAAAGGGCCTCGTCAACTACTGGGGCTACAACACGCTCGGCTTCTTCTGCCCCGATCCGCGCTACGCCGCGGGCGACCGCCACGACCCGAGTGCGGTGGCCGAGGAGTTCCGAGCCATGGTCGGGGCGCTGCACGAGGCCGGCCTCGAGGTGGTGCTCGACGTGGTCTACAACCACACGCCCGAAGGCAGCGAGCAAGGCCCCACGATCTCGATGCGCGGGCTGGACAACGCCGCCTGGTATCGCCTCGCGCACGACGACCGCAGCCGCTACGAGAACTGGACCGGCTGCGGCAACACGCTCAACGTCGCGCACCCGCGCGTCGCGCAGTTCGTGCTCGACTCGCTGCGCTACTGGGTGCACGAGATGGGCGTCGACGGTTTTCGCTTCGACCTTGCGCCGGTGCTCGGCCGCACGCACCAGCACTTCCACGCCAACGCGCCGTTCTTCGCCGCGCTGGCACAGGACCCGGTGCTGGCGCGCGCCCACCTGATCGCCGAGCCCTGGGACACCGGGCCCGAGGGCTACCAGGTCGGGCGCTTCCCCGGGCGCTGGCACGAGTGGAACGACAAGTTCCGCGACACGGTGCGGCGCTACTGGCTGCACGCGGGCGTGTCGCGCGGCGAGTTCGCACGCCGCTTCACCGCGTCGAGCGACCTGTTCCACCATGGTCGGCGCGCGCCGCTTTGCAGCGTCAACTTCATCGCCGCGCACGACGGCTTCACGCTCGCCGACTTCACGGCCTACGCGCACAAGCACAATGACGCCAACGGCGAGGGCAACCGCGACGGCCGTCACGACGAGCCGGCCGCGAACTTCGGCGCCGAAGGGCCGAGCGACGACGCGGCGGTGCGCGCCGACCGCGAGCGTGTGCGGCGCGCGCTGCTGGCCACGCTGCTGCTGGCGCAGGGCACGCCGATGCTGCTGGCCGGCGACGAGTTCGGCAACAGCCAGCAAGGCAACAACAACGCCTACAACCAGGACAACCCGACCGGCTGGCTCGACTGGGCGCACGCCGATCCGGCGCTGATCGCCTTCGTCCAGCGCGTGCTCGCGCTGCGGCGGGCCGAGCCGGCGCTGCACCACGAGCGCTGGTTCCAGCATGTGCCCGCGGCGCCGGGTGAGCGCAGCGTGGTCTGGCTCGCACCTTCGGGCCACGACATGCAGGTGCACGACTGGCACGACGGCGGCCAGCACGCCTTTGCCTGCCGCATCGACGCGTCGCCGCGGCCGCTCGACGGCAAGGGCAACGGCAACGGCGAGGGCTGCCGCCACCTGCTGATCGCGTTCAACCCGGAACCGGCGCCGGCCGCGTTCACGCTGCCGCCCGGCGACTGGCAGGTGGCGCTCGACAGCTCCGACGCCCTGCCGCCGATCGTGCCGCACAAGCCGCTCGCGGTGCCGGCGCGCACGCTGATCGTGCTGCGCGGCAGTGAACCCTGAGACCCCTCGATGGCCCACACCCCGTTCACCCAGCGCGCCGCGGGCATCCTGCTGCACCTCACCTCGCTGCCCGGACCGCACGGCATCGGCGACTTCGGCCCCGACGCCTACCGTTTCGTCGACTGGCTGGCGAGCGCGAAGCAGACGCTGTGGCAGTGGCTGCCGACCACGCCGGTGGGGCCGGGCGATTCGCCGTACCAGAGCCCCTCGGCGTTTGCCGGCAGTCCGCTGATGGTGGCGCTCGAGCCGCTGGTCGAAAGCGGCTGGCTCGACCCGGTCGAGGCGCCGGCGCCGCCCCTGCGCGCTGATCGCGTCGACTTCGCGCGCGTGATCCCGTGGCGGGACGCGCAATTGCGCCGCGCGGCGGCCGGCTTCTTCGCCCGCGCCACGGCCGCACAACGCGCGGACTTCGCCGCCTGGTGCGCGCGCGAGGCGGCGTGGCTCGACGACTACGCGCTGTTCATGACCTTCTTCAACGCCCATGGCATGCGGCCGTGGTGGGACTGGGCGCCGCCGCTGCGCGACCGCGACCCGCAGGCCCTGGCGCTGGCGCGCGAACAACACGCCGGCGAGATCGACTTCTGGTGCTTCGTGCAGTGGTGCTGGGACACCCAGTGCCGCGCGCTGAAGGCCTACGCCAACCAGCGCGGCATCGCGCTGATCGGCGACATCCCGATCTACGTCGCCGACAACAGCGCCGATGTCTGGTCGCGGCCCGACCTCTACCAGCTCGGCGACGACCGCCTGCCGACCGTGGTGGCCGGCGCGCCGCCCGACCCGCTGGGCCCCGACGGCCAGCGCTGGGGCACCCCGCTGTACCGCTGGGACCGCATGGCGGCCGAGGACTACGCCTGGTGGAGCGCGCGCATCGAGCGCGTGCTGGCGCAGGCCGACATCGCGCGCATCGACCACTTCCGCGGCTTCGCCGCGTACTGGGAGATCCCGGCCACGGCGCCCAGCGCGCGCACCGGGCGCTGGGTGCCGGGGCCGGGCCTGGCGCTGTTCCAGGCCATCGAGCGGCGCCTGGGCCGGCTGCCGATCATTGCCGAGGACCTGGGGCTCATCACACCCGATGTGGCCGAGCTGATCCACGCCTGTGGCTTCCCGCGCATGAAGGTGCTGCTGTTCGCGTTCGGCGGCGACGGCACGCACGAATACCTGCCGCACAACTACGTGCCCGACACGGTGGTCTACACCGGCACGCACGACACCGACACCATCGTCGGCTGGTGGCGCCGGGCGGGCGACGCCGAGCGCCACCTGGCCGGCACCTACCTGGCGTGCGACGCGAACGACGTGCACTGGGCCGCCATCCGCGCCTGCTGCAATTCGGTCTCGAAGCTCGCGGTGTTCCCGCTGCAGGACGTGCTGGGCCTGGGCAGCGAGCACCGCATGAACCTGCCCGGCACGCTCACGATGGCCAACTGGAGCTGGCGCTTCGACTGGGCGATGCTCGGCGAGGAGCCCGCGCGCGTGCTGGCGCTGCTCGCGCACGCGAGCGGCCGGGTCCCCGCCCGCGCCGCCGCCTGAAGCGGCGAACAGGTCGGCCGCGGTCGCGTTTCTTGCCTGTTCGCGGTGGTGGTCCGTGGCTACGATCGGCGCCACGGCCTCGTGTGGCCGCCGCCCGGCCATTGGACAAGTTCTTCAATCTCGCGCTGCGCTTTGCGCTGGCTGCCGTGCTGGCCGTGGCGGCCGGCGCGACCGCACTCGTGCTGGGCTACCGCAAGCTGGCCGAGGAAGCGCTGGTGCACCAGGGCGCGCAGGCCAACGTGGCCATCGGCCTGCTGACGGTCAACGCCGTCGAGGCCGCGCACGACGCGGCGCTGCTCGGCCACCCCTGGCTGACGGCGCCGCGCGACGACCCGCGCCGGCTCGCCTGGGCGGCCACGACCGACCGCGCCGTGCGCAGCGTGCTCAACGGCACCGCGGTGCTGAAGTTCAAGCTCTACGACGCGCGCGGCCTGACGATCTACTCGACCGAGGCGGCGCAGATCGGCGAGGACAAGGGCACCCAGCCCGCGCTGCAGCGCGCCCTGGCCGGCGAGGCGGTCACCGCGCTGAGCCACCGCGACCGCTTCAGCGCCCTCGAGGGCGAGGTCACGTCGCGCGACCTGCTGTCCACCTACGAACCGCTGCGCGACCCGGCCGGCCGCGTGGCCGCGGTGGCCGAGGTCTACGTCGACCTGTCGCCGCTGCTGGCGCAGGTGCGCGCGCAGCAGCAGCGCGTGACCGTGCTCGTGGTGCTGGTCGCGCTGCTGATCTGCCTGGCGCTCGGGCTGCTCGTCTGGTGGGCTTCGAGCCGGGTCCAGGCCCAGCGCGCCGAGTTGCTGTCGGCGCAGCGCGACCTGGCCTCGGCGCGTGACCTCGCGGAGCGCGCGACGCAGTCCAAGAGCGCCTTCCTCGCCAACATGAGCCACGAGATCCGCACCCCGATGAACGGCGTGCTGGGCATGGCCGAGCTGCTCGAGCGCACGCCGCTGGACGCCGAGCAGCGGCGCTTCGTCAGCGCGCTGTCGCGCTCGGGGCGCTCGCTGCTGGCGCTGCTCAACGACCTGCTCGACTTCTCGAAGATCGAGGCCGACCGGCTGACGCTCGAGTCGCGCCCGTTCGACCTGCATTCGGCGCTCGACGACTGCGTGCAGCTGATGGCGCCCAGCGCCTCGCGCAAGGGTGTGCAGCTGCACTACCACCGCGACCGGGGTGTTCCCGCCTGGGTGCGCGGCGACGCGATGCGGCTGCAGCAGATCGTCAACAACCTGCTCGGCAACGCCGTCAAGTTCACCGACAGCGGCGAGGTGCGCCTGAGCGTGCGGCCGGTGCCCGCGCTCGGTGCCGGCGGCCTGGAGATCGAGGTCGCCGACACCGGCTGCGGCATCGGCGGCGAAGCCCTGTCGCGCCTGTTCGAGCCCTTCATGCAGGCCGACGCCGGCACGGCGCGGCGCCACGGCGGCACGGGCCTGGGTCTGGCGATCGCGAGCCGGCTGGCGCAGGCGATGGGCGGGCGCATCGACGCGAGCAGCGAGCTCGGGCGCGGCTCGCGCTTCGTCGTGCAGCTGCAGTTGCCACCCACCGAGGCGCCGCCGCGCGACGAGATGTCGATGCCCTCGCTGCTGTCGGACACCGTGCTGTCGGTGCTGCTGGTCGAGGACAACCCGGTCAACCAGCTCTACGCGCAAAGCCAGGTCGAACAGCTCGGCCACCAGGTCACGCTGGCGGGCGACGGACGCGAGGCGCTCGACGCGCTGGCGCAGCGCCACTTCGACGTCGTGCTGATGGACTGCCACATGCCAGGCATGGACGGCTACGAGGCCACCCGCCGCTGGCGCGAGCAGGAAGCAGCGCAGCCCGGCCGGCCGCGGGTGACCGTGATCGCGCTGACCGCCAGCGCGATGGCCGAGGACCGCCAGCGCTGCGCCGACGCCGGCATGGACGGCTTCCTGTGCAAGCCGTTCGACCGGCGGCAGCTGATCGAGGCGCTCTCGATCGCCTGAAGCACCGGGTTCCGCCGTTCGCCCCGGCGGGCGGCGCTTCGGTCCGCGCGCCTGTCGTTCCGTCGCATGGGATCGGCACCGGGGGTCGTCGCGGGTAAGCTACGCCGCCTTTGCAGGCACCCACGCACCCAGAACAGCGCGCCCACCCACGGCGCGACACGATCTTCGGAGATCCCGAGATGCCTTTTTCCCTTCGCTTCGTTGCCCTGGGCGGCACCGCCGTGCTGACCCTCGCGCTCACCGCCTGCGGCAAGGGCGGTCAGGCGCCCGGCACCCCGGCCGGTGCGGCCTCGGCGCCGGCCGTGGCGTCCGCGGCCTCGGCCCCGGTGCTGCTGCTGTCGCCCGAGGACCTGCGCACTGTCAGCCTCAGCGGCGCGGCTGGCGGGCCGGTGGTCACCGGATCGATCCAGCCCGAGACGCGCGCCGACCTGCGCGCCGAGGTGGCCGCCGTGGTGACCCAGCTGCTCAAGGGCAATGGCGAGGCGGTGAAGAAGGGCGACCTGCTGATGCGCCTGGACGACACGGCGATCCGCGAGTCGCTGCAATCGGCCGACGCCGGATTGCGCGCCGCGCAGCAGGCCTTCGAGCAGGCGCAGCGCCAGGTCGAGCGCCTGAAGACGCTGCAGGCCCAGGGCATGACCTCGGCCCAGGCGCTCGACGACGCCGAAGGGCGCCGCAACGCGGCGCAAAGCGAGCTGGTGGCCGCGCGCTCGCGTGTGGTCGCCGCGCAGCAGCAGCTGCGCCGCACCGAGGTGCGTGCACCGTTCGATGGTGTGGTCAGCGAGCGCAAGGCCTCAGTGGGCGACACGGCGCAGGTGGGCAAGGAACTGCTCAAGGTGATCGACCCGCGCTCGATGCGCTTCGAGGGACTGGTGTCGGCCGACCGCATGGCCGAGATCAAGATCGGCCAGCGCGTGGTCTTTCGTGTCAACGGCGTCGACGGCGTCGAGTTCGCCGGCAAGGTGCAGCGCGTCGACGCCGCGGCCAACAGCGTGACGCGCCAGGTCGAGGTGCTGGTCACCTTCGACGACGCCAGCAAGGCGCCGCGCGTGGCGGGCCTGTACGCCGAAGGGCGCATCGAGGGCAGCGGCGTGGCGCTGCCGATGCTGGCCGAAGCCTCGGTGGTGCGGCGCGGCAATGAAGCCCGCGTGTGGCGCGTCGGCAAGGACGGGCGCCTGGCCCTGGTGGCGGTGCAGCTCGGCGAGCGCGACCCGCGCACCGGCGAACTGCCGCTCAAGAGCGGCCTGGCCGAGGGCGACGTGATCCTGCGCAACCCCGGCAGCACGCTGGTCGACGGCCAGCGGGTCGAGTTCGCGAAGGCCTCGGCCACCGGCGGCGCGTCGGGGGCCTCGGGCGCTGCGGCGGCCGCCGCCAAGCCCTGATCCGTCAGGAGAACCCCATGTTCCTCTCCGACTTCAGCGTCAAGCGTCCGGTGGCGATGATCGTGATCATCATCGCCTTGATGGGCCTGGGCCTGCTCGCGCTGACCAAGCTGCGCGTCAACCAGATCCCCGACGTCGAGCAACCGATCCTGGTGGTCAACATCAGCTACCCCGGGGCCTCGCCCGAGACGGCCGAGCGCGAGGTGATCAACCGCATCGAGAAGTCGATGCAGACCATCTCGGGCATCGACCGCGTGCAGGCGACGGCGCGCGAGGGCAACGCCCAGTTCCTGCTGTTCTTCAACTTCGACAAGAACATGGTCGAGGCGGCCGACGAGGTGCGCAACGCCATCGGCACGGTGCGCCACAAGCTGCCGACCGAGATCCGCGAGCCGGTGCTGACGCGCGTCGACCCGAGTGCGCAGCCGATCATGCAGCTCGCGCTGTCGTCGACGTCGCTGACGCACGCCGACATCTCGCGCCTGGCCGAGGACGACCTGGCCGACCGCTTCCGCGGCATTGCCGGCGTGGCGACGGTCAACGTCAACGGCGCGCTGCGCCGCGAACTGTCCGTGCTGCTGCACGCCGAGAAGCTGCGCGAGTTCGAGATCTCGGTCACCGAGGTGGTCAATGCGTTGCGCGCGCAGAACACCAGCGCGCCGGTGGGCAAGGTGCGCGGCGCGCTCGAGGACCAGAGCATCCGGCTCGTCGGCCGCATCGAGGGCCCGGCGCAGTTCGAGCAGATGGTCGTGCGCCGGCGCGGCGAGCAGGTCGTGCGCCTGGGCCAGGTGGCGACGGTCGAGGACGGCTTTGCCGAACTCACCGGCCACTCGGTGCGCAACGGCAACCCCAACGTCGGCCTGTCGGTCACGCGCTCGCGCGACGCCAGCACGGTGGGTGTGGCCGACGAAGTGCGCAAGATGATCGGCGAGATCCGCAAGACGCTGCCGGCCGGCACCACGCTCGAGGTGACGCAGGACGGCGGCAAGGACGCGCAGAACAGCCTGAACAACGTGGTGCATGCGCTGGTATTCGGCGCTGGCCTCACGGTGTTCGTGGTCTACATCTTCCTGAACTCCTGGCGCTCGACGCTGATCACCGCGCTGTCGCTGCCGACCTCGGTGGTGGCCGCGTTCATCGCGGTGTGGCTGTGCGGCTTCTCGCTCAACTTCATGAGCCTGCTCGGCCTGTCGCTGGCGATCGGGGTGCTGATCGACGACGCGATCGTGGTGCGCGAGAACATCGTGCGCCACATGGAGCGGGGCGCCGACCGGCGCGCCGCGGCGCTCAAGGGCACGGCCGAGATCGGCCTGGCGGTGGCCGCAACCACGTTCGCGATCGTCGCGGTGTTCGTGCCGGTGGCCTTCATCCCCGGTGTCACCGGCGAATGGTTCCGGCCCTTCGGCCTGACCGTCGTGGCCTCGGTGCTGGTGAGCCTGTTCATCAGCTTCACGCTCGATCCGATGCTGTCGGCCTACTGGGGCGACCCGCCCGGGCATCACGAGGCGCCGAAGACGGGCATCAGCCTCCAGCTGCAGAAGTTCAACCACTGGTTCGACCACCAGGCGGATCGTTACGGCCACGTCATCGCGTGGGCGCTGCATCACCGCGCGTGGATGTTCCTGCTCGCCTTTGCCAGCTTCGCACTCGCGATCTTCCTGGCTGCCACCAAGGTCGGCTCGAGCTTCCTGCCGACCTCGGACTACGGCACGATCGCGATCGACATCCGCACGCCGGCGTCGTCGAGCCTGCAGTACAACAAGCTCAAGGTCGAGGCTGCGGCGACGCTGGCGCGCACGCTGCCCGAAACCAAGGCGACCAACAGCAACGTCAACGTCAACGGCGGCCGCGTCTACGTGGACATCGGCAAGGTCTACGAACGCCAGCGCAAGCTGACCGAGGTGGCCAAGGACCTGCGGGCGCTGACGAACCGGCTGGTGGGCGCCGAGTACGTGGTGCTCGAGGACCTGAACATGGGCGCGCAGAAGCCCGTGCAGATCCGCTTCACGGGCACCGATTCGCGCAAGCTGCTCGAGATCACCAACGAGTTCATGGCCAAGCTGCGCCAGGTGCCGGGCGCGGTGGACGTGGGCCTGTCGGAGCAGGACCCGCAGGCCGAGCTGAAGATCGAACTCGACCGCGGCCTGGCCAATTCGCTGGGCATCTCGGTGGCCGACGCGGCGCAGGCGCTGCGCGTGGCCTTCGCCGGCGTCGAGGTCGGCGACTGGGTCGATCCGGCGGGCGAGACGCGCGACGTGGCGGTGCGCCTCGCGCCCGAGGACCGGGTCGACGCGAGCAACATCGAGCGCCTGCCGATCGCGATTTCCGGCACCAACCGCATCGTGCCGCTGGACCAGATCGCCACCGTGACCATCGGCAAGGCGCCGAGCCAGATCCAGCACAGCGACGGCAAGCGCCAGATCTCGGTCTCGGCCAACGCGCAGGGCCGCTCGCCCGGCGAGGTGACGGCCGACGCGCTGAAGATCGCGCGCGCGATTCCGTTCCCCACCGGCTACGGGCTCGAGCTCGCCGGCGCCTCGCGCGACCAGCAGGAGGTGTACAGCAACCTCGGCGCCGCGCTGATCTCCGGCATCGCGCTGATGTACC
>DATLIE010000266.1:0-8944 GCA_035539635.1 Burkholderiaceae bacterium | reverse complement strand
GGTCGAGTTCGCGCTGTTCGACATGCGCATCCACGCCGCGGCGCCCGCCGGCCCGGGCTGGATCCAGCAGGTGCTCGACGGCGTGCGCGCCGAGGTCTCGGTGATGCCGCCGCCGGCCTTCAACCGCTTCCAGCACAGCTTTTCGCACATCTTCGCGGGCGGCTACTCGGCCGGCTACTACAGCTACAAGTGGGCCGAGGTGCTGAGCGCCGACGCCTATGCGGCCTTCGAGGAGGAAGGCGTGTTCAACCCGGCCGTCGGCCGGCGCTACCGCGAGGCCATCCTCGAGGCCGGCGGCAGCCGCCCGGCGATCGACAGCTTCAAGGCCTTCCGCGGCCGCGAGCCGCGCATCGACGCGCTGCTGCGCCACCAGGGCATGGCGAGCTAGGATAGGCCCACCGCCACCCCGGGAAGACGCCCATGAGCCGTCGCCGCCACCTCACGCTGTCCGCCCTGCTGCTGCTGTCGGCCGCCTCGGCACAGGCGCAGTACAAGGTCATCGGGTCGGACGGCCGGGTGACCTACACCGACCGGCCGCCGGTCGAGACCACGTCGCGCGTGCAGACCCTGGACTTGCGCCGCGGCACGCCGGCGACCGGCGATGGTCTGCCCTATGCGTTGCAGCAGCCGGCGGCGCGCTTCCCGGTCACGCTGTACACGATGCCGGACTGCAGCCCCTGCGACCGCGGCCGCGCCTACCTGCGCCAGCGCGGCATTCCCTATACGGAGAAGATCGTGACCTCGCCGCGCGACCAGCAGGCCTGGGCGGCGCTGAACATCGGCAACGAGGCGCCGGTGCTGCGCATCGGCCAGCAGGTGCTGCGCAATTTTGCCGAGGCGCAGTGGGCGTCCGACCTGGATCTTGCCGGCTACCCGGCGAGCTCGCAGTTGCCGCTCGGCTACCGCGGCTGGGAGCCGAGTCCGCTGGCCGGCAGCCCACCGCCCCCGCCGCCGCCGCGCGCCGAGGCGCCGGCCGCGCTGCCGCCGGCGCTGGAAGCGGCGCCGAGCGGCATCCGGTTCTGAACGACCTTCCTCAGTAGGTCAGCGTCTGCACGCCCTCGGGCGTGCCGAGCAGACAGACGCTCGCCTTGTGGCGGGCGAACACGCCCACCGTCACGACGCCCGGCCATTGGTTGACCTCGAGCTCGAAGCCTGCGGGGTCGGTGATCGCCAGGCCGCGGACGTCGAGGATGGCCTGGCCGTTGTCGGTGACCACGCCCTCGCGCAGCGTCGCCGTGCCGCCCAGCGCCGCGAAGCGCCGCACCAGCTGCGCCGCGGCCATCGGGATCACCTCGACCGGCAGCGGGAAGCGGCCCAGCACATCGACGCGCTTGGACGCATCGGCGATGCAGACGAAGCGCTCGGCCAGGTCGGCAACGATCTTCTCGCGCGTCAGTGCCGCGCCGCCGCCCTTGATCATGTGGCCGCGGCCGTCGATCTCGTCGGCGCCGTCGATGTAGACCGGCAGGCGCTCGACCTCGGCCGCGTCGAACACCGCGATGCCGAGCGCGCGCAGCCGCTCGGTGCTGCGGTTCGAACTCGACACCGCGCCGCGGATGCGGTCCTTCATCCCGGCCAGCGCGTCGATGAAGCGGTCCACCGTCGAGCCGGTGCCGACGCCGACGATGGCGCCCTCGGGCACGTAAGCCAAGGCCGCGCGGCCGACGAGGGTCTTGAGGTCGTCCTGGTTCATGGCACCGATTATCCCGGCCCGGCGCTCGGAGAGAATCCGCCGCATGTCCCTCGTTCCCTACGCGCTGACCCGCCCCTTCCTGTTCGGCCTCGACGCCGAGCACGCCCATGAGCTGACGCTGGGCTCGATCGCCCGCCTGCAGAACACGCCGCTGCAATGCCTGTGGCAGCAGCCGCGCATCGACGACCCGGTCACGCTGGCCGGGCTGCGCTTTCCCAACCGCGTCGGCCTCGCCGCCGGGCTGGACAAGAACGGCCGCTGCATCGACGGGCTGGGGGCGATGGGCTTCGGCTTCATTGAGGTCGGCACCGTGACGCCGAAGGCGCAGCCGGGCAACCCGAAGCCGCGCCTGTTCCGCGTGCGCGAAGCCGGTGCACTGATCAACCGCTTCGGCTTCAACAACGACGGGCTCGACACCTTCCTCGCCAACGTGCTGAAGGCCTCGACCTTCCGTGCCGGCGGCGGCGTGCTGGGGTTGAACATCGGCAAGAACGCCGCCACGCCGATCGACCGTGCGGCCGACGACTACCTGACCTGCCTGCGCGGCGTGTACCCGCACGCCGATTACGTGACGGTCAACATCTCCAGCCCCAACACGCAGAACCTGCGCAATTTGCAGAGCGACGAGCAGCTGCAGTGGCTGCTGCAGCTGCTGATGGAGCGGCGCGCCGAACTGGCGCGCGACCATGGGCCCAAGCCGATCTTCGTCAAGATCGCGCCGGACCTCGACGAAGACCAGATCAAGACGATCGCCGCGACCTTGAAGCGCCACGGCATCCACGGCGTGATCGCCACCAACACCACGGTCGCGCGCCACCATGTGCACCAGCTGCCCAACGGCCAGGAGACGGGCGGCCTGTCGGGCGCCCCGCTGCTGTCGGCCAGCAACCGCGTGATCCGCCTGCTTCGTGCCGAACTCGGCAGTGCCTACCCGATCATCGGCGTGGGCGGTGTGATGAGCGGCGCCGACGCGGCGTCCAAGATCAAGGCCGGCGCCGACCTGGTGCAGCTCTATACCGGGCTCATCTACAAGGGGCCGGCCCTGGTGCCGGAAGTGGCGCGGGCGCTGCGCAGCGCCTGACGCTCAGTCCCCCATCACGACGCCCTCGCGCCGCGGATCGGCGCCGCCGTGCCAGGCGCTGCCGCGGCGCTGGATCGCCTGCAGGCCGCTCGTCATGTCGATCTCGTCCACGGTGTGCCCGCGCGCGCGCAGGGCCTCCAGCGTGGCGGCCGGAAAGCGTCCTCGCTCGAGCACCGTCGGCCCATTGAAGCTGCCGAAGTTCGGCAGGTCGATCGCGCGCTGAGCGTCGAGGCCCCACTCGAGCGTGCCAACCAGGGTCTTGGCGCTGTAGTGGATGATGGCCGCGCCGCCGGGCGAGCCCAGGCTCATCGCCAGGCGGCCGTCGCGCTTGTCGAACACGAGCATCGGGCTCATCGACGAACGCGGGCGCTTGCCGGGCTGCACGCGGTTGGCGATCGGCTTGCCATCGGCGTCGGACGGCGCGAACGAGAAGTCGGTCAGTTCGTTGTTGAGCAGGAAGCCGCCGGCTTTGCCGGTGCCGCCGTCGCTCATGATGCGGGCGCCGAACACGTCCTCGATCGTCGTCGTCATCGCCACCGCGCGACCCTGCGCGTCGACGATCGAGATGTGGCTGGTACCCGCCTCGGCCTGCTCGGGCTGCGCCGCGTACGCCACGGATGCACCGCGCGGCACGCCGGGCCTGGCCGTCTTCATGCTCTGCGCGCCGATCAGCGACGCGCGGTCCTTCAGGTACTCGTCGTCGAGCAGGCTGGTCCAGCGCCCCGCGGGCGGGGCAACGAAGTCGGGATCGGCCACGTACTGCGCGCGGTCGGCGAAGGCCAGGCGCGCCGCCTCGGTGTACTGGTGCAGCCAGTCGGTGCCGGGCAGGTTCGCGGCCAGCGGCTGCGCCACCGGCGCGCTGCGTTCGAGCAGGCCGAGGATCTGCATCACCGCGATGTGGCCCGACGAGGGCGGCGGGAAGCCGCAGACGCGATAGACCGCCTTCCAGTCGGTGCAGATCGACTCGCGCCGCTTCGGTACGTAGCCCGCGAGGTCGGCTTCGACGAGGCGGCCCGGGTTGCTGCCGTGCCCCCGCACGCGCTGCACGATGTCGGCCGCCACCGGGCCGCCCAACAGCGCGTCGCTGCCGCGCTCGGCGATGCCGCGCAGCACCTGCGCCAGCGCCGGATTCTTCATCAAGGTGCCCACGGCACGGGGTTCACCATCGTCACGATAGAAGTAGGCCCGTGCCTGGGCGTCGCTTCTCAGCGCGGTCTCCGCCTTGAGCTGCGTGTGCAGGCGCGGGCTGATGCGAAAGCCCTGCTCGGCCAGCGTGATCGCGGGCTGGAACAGGGCCGCCCAGGGCAGCCGGCCATGCTCCCGGTGCGCCGCCTCGAGCATGCGCACGGCACCGGGCACGCCCACCGAACGGCCACCGACCACGCCTTCGCGGAAGGGCATCGGCTTGCCGTCGGCGAGCAGGAACAGCTTCTCGTCGGCGGCCGCCGGTGCCGTTTCGCGGCCGTCCCACGCGGCGACGGCCTGCCCGTCCCAATGCAGCAGGAAGGCCCCGCCGCCGATGCCGCTGGACTGTGGCTCCACCAGCGCCAGCACCATCTGCACCGCGACCGCGGCGTCGAGCGCGCTGCCGCCGGCCTTCAGCACCTGATAGCCCGCGTCGGTGGCCAACGGGTTGGCGGCCGCGACCATGAAGCGCTGCGCGGTCCAGCCCGGCTTGTCGATGTAGCCCGAGGGGCCCTCGGGCATCGGCGGCACGGTGTAGGGCAACGCGGCGTCGCGCGACGGCGCGAGCGGCGCGCAGGCGGCCAGGCCGGCGAGTGCCAGGAGGGCGGCGAGCGCAGGGCGTCGCCACGCGGACGCGGAGGGCCAAACGGGCTTTCGGTTCATGGGGCCTCGATGCGGTTGGGGAGCGCGATCGGGTCATCCTAGGCGCGTGCGGGCGCCGGCCGTGCATTGGTTCACGCGACATCTGCATGCGGATGCAACAGCGGGCTCGAACGGCCCCGCCGGCTCTCTAGACTGCTGACCGCCCGGCCCGCCGCGCCTGCGCGGGCCCCTGTCCCAGGAGTCCCCCATGATCCGTCGTCGCTCGGCCGCGCTGGCCCTTCCCCTGATCGCTGCCGCGCTGGCGACGGGCCTGTCCGGTTGCGGCTCGTCGGTGCCCGAGACATTGAAGATCGGCGTCGTGGTCGCGCAGACCGGCCCCTTCGCGCTGCGCGGGCTGGACCTGGTGCGCGGCGCGCAACTCGCCGCCGACGAGCTCAACCTGGGCCCGTTCAAGATCGACGGCAAGACGGTCAAGGTGGAGATCGCCACCTTCGACGACAAGGGCGAGGTCGACCTGTCGGTCAGCGGTGCCCAGCAGCTCGTGCAGGACGGAGCGGCCGCCATCATCGGCCCTCTCAACACGCCGCAGGCCGTGAAGATGATCCCGGCGGTGGCCGAGAGCGGCAAGCCGCACCTGTTCACCGCCACCGCAGCCAGCCTGCACCGCCTGGGCAAGGGCAACACCTTCCGCCTGCTGGCCAACGACGACCTGCAGGCGCGCGCCGCGGCCTCGCTGGTGCACGAAACGCTGCGCGGCCAGCATGTGGCCGTGATCTACGAAAGCGGCGACTACGGCAAGGGCCTGAACACGGTGTTCACCGACGCGCTGGCCAAGGCCGGCGGCAAGGTCGAGTTCGCGCAGGCCCTCGACGCCAAGGCCGAACTCACGGCTGAGCTCGCCGGCAAGCTCAAGGCCGCCAAGGCCGACGTGGTCGTGCTGTTCTCGCGCGAGCCGCACCTGAAGGGGCTGTTCAAGGGCTTGCAGGAGGTCGGACACACCAACGTGTCGGTGGTCGGCTCCAACGTCGTGCGCAACAAGAACGTGGCGGCCGCGCCGATCCCGGTGACCGCGCTCTACGCCACGGCGACCGCGATCGACCCCGAGGAGTTCACCAGCGGTGCCAAGCTGGTGGCCGACTTCGAGCGCCGCCACAAGGAGCGCCCGGTGTGGGGCGCGCACTACGCCTACGACGCGGTGTACGCACTGGCCGATGCCGCGGCGCGCACGGCCTCGGTGGAGCCGGCCAAGCTGGTCCAGCACCTGAGGACGCAGGAGCCGCGCACCCGCGTCAACACGCAGATGAAGTTCGACGACAGCGGCGAACAGCGCTACGCGTCGATCGGCGTCTACCGCGCCGACGGCGGCGTGTGGCGCATGCAGATGCGCTCGTCGGTCTGGTAAGCGCCGTCGCTCAGCGCGGCGTGGCCTGAGCGCGGTGCCGGGCAATCGACCGGCCCAGGCTGTTCAGCTCCTCGCAGGGCAGGACGCAGATCGAGCGCAGCGACGCCAGGTGCTTTTCCGCGCTCGCCACGTCGCCCGCCATCAAGTAGGCCTCGCCGATGTACTCGTGCGCCCCGCGGTGCAACGGGTTGATCGACAGCGCCCGCTTGTAATGCTGGAACGCCTTGTCGAGCTGCCCCACCTGTCGGTGCGCGAACCCCAGTTCGTTGTGCAGGTCGGCCGCGTCGGGAAACCGCCTCAGTGCGGACTGGAAGCGCGCCAGCGCCGTCGCCGCATCGCCCGCCTTGAGTGAGACGAGCCCCGCGGCGTAGTCGGCGTCGGCCAGCAGCGCCGCGTCGTCGGCATCGTCCGAAGGCGCCGCCCCGGCCACCCGCAGCAGCACCGCCAGCGCGGCGGCTGCGAGGGCCTGGCGGCGCAGCCGCATCACTTCGCGGACGCGAGATAGGTCTTGGCGCGCGAGACCTCGGGCAGCGACGTGTCGGCGTCACGCGTCAGTTCGACCAGCCTGGCGTGATGCGTCTTGGCCCTTTCGCGCTCGCCCGCCGCTTCGGCGGCCTGCGCCGCGCCGGCGTAACCGCGCAGGCGATTGGGCTCGCGCATCTGCGACTGCTCGTACTCCTTCAGCGCGGCGGCCGGCTGCTTCAGCTCGAGCAGCATGTCGGCGAGCAGTTCGCGCGCCGGCACCACGCGGCCCGGGGTGACGATGTGCTTCTCGTTGCGGTCCTCCAGATCGGCCGCGGCGCGCATCAGGCGCATTGCCTCTTCGTTCTGGCCCTTGGCCGTGGCGATCCAGGCCGCCGCGGCAAGTCGCTGCACCTCGACCTCGGTGGCCCAGTAATTGTTCTTGGCGTCGACCAGGACCTTGTGCTGCGCGTCCAGGCGCTGCGCCTCCTGCTCGGCCGCCGCGGTGTCGCCCTTGCGCGCCGCGCCCAGGGCGCGCGAGAAGGTGGTGATGGCCTCGACGAACGGGAACTGCGAACCCTGCTGAGGCAATTGCGCGGCGGCAGCCCAGTCGCCGCGCTCCAATGCGATGCGCGCGGGCATCGCCGCCGCCGCATACGGACCGACGAAGACCGCCGGCACGTTGGCGATGGCCCGGAACTCGTCGAGTACCTTGCGCGCCTGCTGGTCGCGCCCCAACTGGAGGTTGGCGTACACCATGTAGTCGGCGGCGTGGAACGCACTGGTGGCATCGTTGTCCTTCTTGGCCACATCGGCCGACCGACGGTTGCCCGCCGCCGAGTCCTGCCAGGCACCCACGCGGGTGAAGATGTGCGACGGCATGTGCAGCGCGTGCGGCGCATCCGGCGCAATCTGCGAGTAGCGACGCGCGGCCGACAGGCCCTTGCCGGCGATCGGCGGCGCGTCGTAACTGTGGATCAGGTAGTGCGCCACACCCGGGTGTTCCGGGTACTTCGCGAACTGCTTCTCCAGCACGGCGGCGGCCTTGAGGTAGGCCGCGTAGGTCTGGTCGGCCTGCGACTGGGTGCCGGCCACGTACAACGCCGCGAAGATCTGCGCCTCATCGTCGTCCGGGTACTTGGCCGCCAGCGCCTCGAAGGCCTGGGCGCGCGAGGCCTGCCGCGCACGCTCGGGACGATTCGAGAAGTCGGCGTAGTAGGTGGCCACGGCGTCGATGTAGTCGCGCTCGCGCTGCGTCTTGGCACCCACGCGGCGCCCCTGCTCGATCGCGGCGAGCGCGCTCTCGGCCGCCTTGGGCTGCGCCCCCTGGCCCGCCAGCGGGTTGTTCATCAGCACCGCCGCGATGCCGAAGGTGGCCACGCCGCAGGTGGGGTCGTCCTCCAGCACGTGCCGAAACGCCTTCTCGCCGGCGGAGAACCAGAACGAGTGCAGCATCGCCACGGCGCGCTGCAATTCGCCCTGCACCTTCGCATCGCAGGAATTGGCGAAGGACACCTTGCCGAGCTGGCCCTTGCCCTCTTCGACTTCGTGCGCCATCGCTGCTCCGAGCAGCGCGCACGACATGGCGGCAACTGCCGCCTGGGCCACAACGTGGAATCGCATACGGCCTCCTCGTTCTGTCCGGCGCGGCGCACAGGTACATCCAGTGCGTCGACGGGCGCGCGGATTCTGCGCCCGGACAAGAGCGCCAGCAACGAGCCGTCCCTAGAAAACAAAGGGCACGCCTTGGCGTGCCCTGTCGCGCGAACCGGAACGGGCTCAGTGCAGCGGCACGCCCGTCTTGCCTTGAACCTCGTCACGCGTCACGCCGGGCGCCAGCTCGACCAGCTTCAGGCCCTGCGGCGTCACGTCCATCACCGCCAGGTCGGTGATGATGCGGTGGATCACGCCGACGCCCGTGAGCGGCAGCGTGCACTGGGGCAGGATCTTGAGGTCGGTGCTGCCGTCCTTCTTCTTGGCCACGTGCTCCATCACGACGATGCAGCGCGGCACGCCGGCGACGAGGTCCATCGCGCCGCCCATGCCCTTGACCATCTTGCCGGGGATCATCCAGTTGGCGAGGTCGCCCTTTTCGCTGACCTGCATCGCCCCGAGGATCGACAGGTTGATCTTGCCGCCGCGGATCATCGCGAAGCTCTCGTGGCTGCCGAAGATGCTCGAGCCGGGGATCGTGGTCACGGTCTGCTTGCCGGCGTTGATGAGGTCGGCGTCGACCTCGTCCTCGGTCGGGAACGGGCCGATGCCCATCATGCCGTTCTCGCTCTGCAGCCAGACTTCCTTGTCGGCCGGCACGAAGTTGGCCACCAGGGTCGGGATGCCGATGCCCAGGTTCACGTAGAAGCCGTCTTCGAGCTCTTGCGCCGCGCGCGCGGCCATCTGGTCTTGGGTCCAGGGCATGTCAGGCTCCTTTGCTTTCGTTCTTGACGGGTGCATCGCTGGCCGCGGCCTGGGCGATCACGGCCTGGGCCTCGACCTTGGCGGCTGCCACATCGACGGG
>DATLIE010000265.1:0-16800 GCA_035539635.1 Burkholderiaceae bacterium | reverse complement strand
TGGATCGCTTCGTCGAACGCGGCCTGCTCGCCCGGGCGGATGCGGATGTCGGCGACTTCGAGGATCACTGCGTCACCCTCACATCTTGCAGCCGCGGCCGGGGTCGGCCAGGGCCTTCACGGCGATGCCCGTGACCACGTTGTAGTTGCCCTTGACCTCGCGGACGTAGAAGTCCTGCGTCGGGTTGTGCTGGGCACTGAGCGTGAACTTGCCTCGCGGACTGTCGATCTGCGCCTTCTTCATCGCCGCGTAGAGCGCGTCCTTCTTGCTCATGTCGCCCTTCACCGCGGCGAGGCCGGCGGCCAGCATCTGCGCGGCGTCGTAGCCCTGCAGCGCGTAGACGTCCGGGTTCACCTTGTAGGTCACGGCGAACTTGTTGCGGAAGGCGGTGTTGCGCGGCGTCTCGATGTTGTCGCCGTAGTGCAGCGAGGTGATGAGGCCCTGCGCCGAGGCGCCTTGCGCCTCCAGCGTGCCGTCGGTCAGGAAACCCGAGCCCATCAATGGGATGCTGCGCTTCAAGCCCGCGGCGTCGTAGTCCTTGACGAACTTGACTGCGCCGCCGCCGGCGAAGAAGGCGAACACCACGTCGGGCTTCTGCGCCGCGATCTCGGTCAGCAGCGGCTGGAACTCTACGCCAGGGAACGGCAACGTCAGGTCCTTCAGCACCTTGCCGCCGCCCTTCTCGAAGGCCTCGGTGAAGCCCTTCACGGTCTCGATGCCCGCGGCGTAGCCCCAGGTGATCGTCATCGCGCGTTTGTAGCCCTTGCCGGCCGCCACCACGCCGGTGGCGTAGCCCGGCTGCCAGTTGGAAAAGCTCGAGCGGAAGATGTTGGGCGCGCACTGCGGCCCGGTGATCGCGTCGGCGCCGGCGTTGGGCACGATCAGCAGCGTGCCGCTCTCCTTGGCCGCCCGCGCCATGCCCAGCGCCACGCCCGAGTGCACGGTGCCGACGATCACGTCGACGTTGTCGCGCTTGATCAGCTTGTTGACGTTGTCGGTGGCCTTGCTCGGCTCGCTTTCGTCGTCGACCTTGAAGTACTGGATCGTGCGGCCGCCGAGCTTGCCGCCTTGCTCTTCCACATGCAACTTGAAGCCGCGCTCGATCATGTCGCCGAGCGCCGCGAAGGTGCCGGTGGACGGCAGCATCAGGCCCACCTTCAGCGGGGCCTGGGTCTGGGCCTGGACGGTGGACACAGCGGCGATGGCGGCGAGAGCCAGGCAGGCGAGGGCGGGACGGCGCATGGTTCGGGAAACTCCGTGGAAGCTGGGGGCGAAGACAGGTCCACGAGGATGCCCGCAGCGCCGGTGCGGCGGCAAGCGGGTTATCGCGGGGCCGCCATTGTCAACCGGGCGCCGGTCAGCGCCTGCACGGCGGCCAGGTCCCAGCCCGGCGCCAGATCGCGCACGCGCAAGCCCTCGGCGGTGACGTCGATCACCGCCAGGTCGGTGTAGATGCGCGCCACGCAGCCCAGGCCGGTCAGCGGGTAGCTGCAGCGCTCGACGACCTTGGCTTCGCCACCCTTGGTGGTGTGCTCCATCATCACGAAGGTCTTCTTCGCGCCGATCGCCAGGTCCATCGCGCCGCCCACCGCGGGGATCGCATCGGGCGCGCCGGTGCTCCAGTTGGCCAGGTCGCCGTTGGCCGCCACCTGGAAGGCACCGAGCACGCAGATGTCCAGGTGTCCGCCGCGCATCATCGCGAAGCTGTCGGCATGGTGGAAGAACGCGCCGCCGGCCTTCAGCGTCACCGGGCCCTTGCCGGCGTTGATCAGGTCGTAGTCCTCGGCACCCACGGGCGGCGCCGGCCCCATGCCGAGCACGCCGTTCTCGCTGTGCAGGATCACCTCGCGGTCGGCGGGCAGGTGGTTGCCCACCAGCGTCGGGAGGCCGATGCCCAGGTTGACCACCGCGCCCTCGGGAATGTCGCGCGCGATCAGTGCGGCAATCTGGTCCTTGGTCCAACGCGGGGTACTCATGCGGCTTTCACTCCACCCGCCGTGGTCACGCGGCGCTCGATCGGCACCACGCGCTGCACGAAGATGCCCGGCGTGACCACACTCTCCGGGTCCAGCGCACCCAGCGGCACCACCTCGTGCACCGTGGCGATCGTGGTCTTGGCGGCCATCGCCATCACCGGCCCGAAGTTGCGCGCCGTCATGCGGTAGGTCAGGTTGCCCCAGCGGTCGCCGCGCTCGGCCTTGATGAAGGCGTAGTCGGCATGGATCGGCGTTTCGAACACCTGTCCGCGGCCGTCGATCACGCGCGTCTCCTTGCCCTTGGCGAGCTCGGTGCCGTAGCCGGTGGGCGTGAAAAAGCCGCCGATGCCCGCGCCCGCGGCGCGGATGCGCTCGGCCAGGTTGCCCTGCGGCACCAGCTCCAGCTCCAGACGCCCGGCGCGGTACTCGCGGTCGAAGTGCCACGAGTCCGCCTGGCGCGGGAACGAGCACAGGATCTTGCGCACCCGGCCGGCGCCGATCAGCGCCGCCAGGCCGGTGTCGCCGTTACCGGCGTTGTTGTTGACGATCGTCAGGCCCTTCGCGCCCTGCGCGAGCAGCGCCTCGAGCAGCTCGTCGGGGAGGCCGGCTGTGCCGAAGCCGCCGATCATGATCGTGGCGCCGTCGGGCACGTCGGCGACGGCGGCGGCGCAGCTGGCAACGGTCTTGTCGATCATGGTTGGGGTGGTGCGCCGTCGAAGGCACGCTGCAGCAGCGCTCGCAGCGCCGCGCGTTCGAGCGGTCGCGGGTTGGCGTACTGATTCTGCACCGCCAGGTCGGCCGCGCGGTCCAGGCCATCGGCGGGCATGCCGAGTTCGGCCAGCGAGGTCGGGGCGCCATAGAGGCGCGCCAAGTCCTGCAGCGCCCGTGGCGACGACATGGGATCGCCCTTGCCCTTCACGCCTAACGCGCGCCCGACGCGCCACAAAGCCGCTTCGGCTGCCTTGGCGTTGTAGGCCAGCGCGTGCGGCAGCATCACCGTGTGCACCTCGGCGTGCGGCAAGTTGAAGCTGCCGCCCAGCGTATGGCAAAGCTTGTGGTGCAGGCCCATGGTCGTAGCGCCCAGCACCGTGCCACACAACCACGCGCCCACCAGTGAGTCGCCACGCGCTTCCAGGTCTTGTGGGCCGTCGGTCCACATCAGGGCCAGGGCTTTGTAGAAGCGAGCTATGCCTTCCTCGGCCATCAACGCGATCACCGGGTTCACGTCCGGTGCGTACAGCCCCTCGGCCGCGTGCGCGATCGCGTTGAACGCGCTCGTCACGGTCATTGCAAAGGGCAGCGACAGCGTGAGCTCGGGGTCGTAGATCACGCTCTTCGGCCGTACGCGCTCGTCGCGCCCGGTCTTCTTCAGCCCGCCTTCGGTGAGGCCGTAGATCGGCGTCATCTCGCTGCCGGCGTAGGTGGTGGGCACGGCCACGATCGGCAGGCCGGATTCCAGCGCGATCGCCTTGCCCAGGCCGGTGGTCGAGCCGCCGCCGATCGCCACCGCGCAGTCGGCCCCCAGGCGCTCGGCTTCCGCACGCGCCTCGCGCGCGGACTCGATCGGCACATGCATCGTCGCGCGGTCGAAGATGCCCGCCGCGCGCGCACCCAGCAGCGCCGCCACGCGCTCGGCGCTGGCGCGCTGCTCGGGCGTGCACAGCACCAGCGCGCGCGTCGCGCCCAGCCGCGCCACCTCCTCGGGCAGGCGCGCCAGCGTGCCGGGGCCGAAGATCACGCGTGTGGCCGGAGCCTGGTAGACGAAAGCTTGCATGGGTGGGGGGCGCGTGCGGGCGCCCGAAGCCGACCGCGATTGCAGCAAAGCCGTCGTGCACCGGGCAAGCCGGGATGCGGAACAGTGTTTTCCGCGCCCGGCCCGCCGCGGAATAGGCGAATCCCTACGCGCGGGGTGAACGGCGCCTACAAGCGCCGCACACGGTGCCCGGCACAGTGGGGAACGCCACCTGCCTTCCACGCGCCATGTCCCGCCCGAGCCTGCGAGTGTTGTCTTTGAACGCGCACAAGGGTTTCACCCCGCTGAATCGCCGCTTCATCCTGCAGGAGCTGCGCGAAGCGGTGCGCACGGTGGCAGCGGACCTGGTGTTCCTGCAGGAGGTGGTGGGCGTGCACTCGCGCCACGCGCGACGCCACAAGAACTGGCCGGCGGTGCCGCAGTACGAGTACCTGGCCGACACGCTGTGGACCGACCACGCCTACGGCCGCAACGCCGTGTATCCGCACGGCGACCACGGCAACGCGTTGCTGTCGCGCTACCCGATCCGCTTTCATCGCAACCACGACGCGTCGCTCGGCTCGGGCGAGTCGCGCGGCTTCCTGCACTGCGTGCTCGAGCTGCCCGGCGGGATGCTGCATGCGATCTGCGTGCACCTGGGGCTGCGCGAGCGCGATCGACGGCAGCAACTCGATCTGCTGTGCGGCCTGATCGAGCGCGAGGTGCCGCCCGACGCGCCGCTGATCGTGGCCGGCGACTTCAACGACTGGCGCCGGCGCGCGCACGATCGGCTGCAGCACTGCGCCGGCCTGCACGAGGTGTTCGTCACCGCCACCGGACAGCCCGCGCGCACCTTCCCGGCGCGCTGGCCGTTGCTCGCGCTGGACCGCATCTACGTGCGCCACGCGCGCATCTCGCACCCGCTGGTGCTCGGCGCGCGGCCGTGGTCGCACCTGTCCGACCACGCGCCGCTGGCCGCGGAGCTGCACTGGTGAGGCCGCGGTGAGCGTGGGGGCGCTGTTCCATCGCCGCCACCGGCGCGAGTGGCGCACGGGCCACCACGCCACGCTGCTCGAGAACGGCGAGCAGTACTACCCGGCCGTGTTCGGCGCCATTGAGCGCGCAACGCACGAGGTGATGATCGAAACCTTCATCCTGTTCGAGGACAAGGTCGGTCTCGAGCTGCAGCGCGTACTGGTCGCTGCCGCCGGGCGCGGCGTGAAGGTGGACCTCACGGTGGACGGCTGGGGCACGCCCGAGCTCTCGTCGGCCTACGTGGCCGCGCTGGAGGCGGCTGGCGTGCGGGTGCGCGCGTTCGACCCGCACCCGCGCTTTCTCGGCGTGCGCCTGCACGCCTTTCGCCGCATGCACCGCAAGATCGTGGTGATCGACGGCCGCACTGCCTTCGTCGGCGGCATCAACTTCTCGGCCGACCACCTGGCCGACTACGGCCCCGAGGCCAAGCAGGACTACGCGGTGCAGATCGACGGCCCGCTGGCGTGGGAGATACGCGGCTTCTTCCTGGCGCAGATCGACAGCCCGCAGCGGCCCGCGCCGCCCGGGCTCGCGCCGCCGCCCGAGGGCGGCGGCGTCGAGGCCATGTTCGTCACGCGCGACAACCACCACCAGCGCGACGCGATCGAGCGCGAGTACCGCGCCGCGATCCGTGCCGCGCGCAGCGAGGTGCTGATCGCCAACGCCTACTTCTTCCCGGGCTATCGCCTGCTGCGCGCGATGCGACGGGCGGCGCGGCGCGGCGTGAAGGTGCGCCTGATCCTGCAGGGCCAGCCCGACATGGCGATCGTCAAGCGTGCGGCCGAGCTGCTGCACGCGCGCCTGGTGGGCGCCGGCGTCGAGGTGCACGAGTACTGCAAGCAGCCGCTGCACGGCAAGGTGGCGGTGGTCGACGGGCTGTGGGCCACCGTCGGATCGAGCAACCTCGACCCGTTGAGCCTGGCGCTCAACCTCGAGGCCAACGTGATCCTCCGCGACCACGGCTTCGCGCAGGAGCTGCGCGCGCGGCTCGACCGGCTCATCGCGGCCGACTGCCGGTGCCTGCGCGCGGAGGACCTGCCGCAGCGCGCGCCCTGGCGCGTGTGGATCGAGTCGCTGGCCTACCACGTCGCGCGCCACTTTCCGTCCTGGGCCGGCTGGCTGCCGGCCCATGCCCCGGTTATCAAGCCGATCGCCGCGCCGCAGGCCACGGCGGCGCCGGCGCCGCCCGACGAAGCGCCGCCTGAAGAGGCGCTGGCCGACGGCGGGCGCGCGCGGTGAGCCGCGGCTCGCACCACCGGTCCTGGGTCGGGCTGGTCCTGGGGCTGCTGCTGCTGGCGCTGGTGGGCTGGCTCGTGGCCGGCCAGCTGACGGTGATCGACTGGGGCCAGGTGCGCGCCTCGATCGCCGCCTTGCACCCGGGCGCCCTGGCCGGCGCCGCCGCGCTGGCCCTGGCCAGCCACTGCGTCTACGCCTCGTACGAACTGATCGGGCGCCGCTACGTCGGCCACACGCTGCCCGCGCGGCGCGTGCTGGCGGTGGGCTTCGTCAGCTATGCGTTCAACCTGAACCTGGGCTCGCTGGTGGGCGGCGTGGGCTTTCGCCTGCGCCTGTACAGCCGGCTCGGGCTGCCGGGCGTGCAGATCGCGCGCCTGATCGCGCTCAGCCTCGTCACCAACTGGAGCGGCTGGCTGCTGCTCGCCGGGCTGGCGCTGGCGGGCAAGGCCCTCGAGCTGCCGCCCGCCTTCCCCGTGCGCGCGGCCCTGCTGCAGGTGCTGGGCGTGGCGATGGCCGCCCTGCCGCTGGCCTACGTGGCGGCGTGCTTCGGCGCCCGGCGCCGCGAATGGCGCTGGCGCGCCCACCGCTTCGAGCTGCCGAGCGGGCCGCTGGCGCTGGCCCAGCTGGCGCTGTCGTCGCTGAACTGGGCGCTGATCGGCGCCGTGGTCTGGCAGCTCATGCCCCCCGTCCTCGCCTACGGCCGCGTGCTGGCCACCCACCTCAGCGCCGCGGTCATCGCGGTGCCGACCCACGTGCCCGGTGGCCTGGGCGTGCTGGAGGCGGTGTTCGTCAGCGTGCTCGGCCGCGACGTGCCCGCCGCCCGCCTGCTGGCCGGGCTGCTGGTGTTTCGCTCGCTGTACTACCTGGTGCCGCTGGCGCTGGCCACCGCGCTGCACCTGGCGCTGGAGCTGGGGGTGCGCCGGCGAAGAACAGTTTTCCGCGACGCGACGCCTTGACCGGGGGCGATCCCGATGCACGGGCGCGCGGTCCGCGGCTGCAATGCGGCTTCGACGCCATCACGATACGAGGCCGCGCCATGCTCTTCCCCACCACCATCGTCGGCAGCTTCCCGCAACCCGACTGGCTGATCGACCGCGAGAAGCTCGCCGGGCGCTTTCCGCCGCGCGTGCGCGCCAAGGAGCTGTGGCGCGTCGCCGAACCGTACCTGCAGCAGGCCTGGGAGGACGCCACGCTGCTGGCCATCCGCGCCCAGGAAGACGCCGGGCTGGACATCGTCACCGACGGCGAGATCCGGCGCGAGAGCTACAGCAACCGCTTCGCCACCGCGCTCGAGGGCGTCGACCTGGACAACCCCGGCAGCGCGCTCGACCGCTCGGGCCACCCCAACCCGGTGCCGCGCATCGTCGGCCCGATCCGGCGCAAGCACGCGGTGGAGGTGGAGGACCTGAAGTTCCTCAAGGCCAACACCAACCGCAAGGTCAAGATCACCGTGCCCGGCCCGTTCACGATGAGCTGCCAGGCGCAGAACGACCACTACAAGGACGTGGCCGACGCGGCGATGGACTACGCGACGGCCGTCAACGCCGAGATCCGCGACCTGTTCGCCGCCGGCGCCGACATCGTGCAGATCGACGAGCCCTACATGCAGGCGCGGCCCGAGAAGGCGCGCCAGTACGGGCTGGCGGCACTCAACCGCGCGCTCGACGGCATCGAGGGCACGACCGCGGTGCACATCTGCTTCGGCTACGCGGCCATCATCCATGAGCGGCCGAGCGGCTACAGCTTCCTGCCCGAGCTGCGCGGCTGCTCGTGCCGCCAGGTGTCGATCGAGACCGCGCAATCCAAGCTCGACTGCAAGGTGCTGGCCGAGCTCGACGACAAGCAGATCATGGTCGGCTGCATCGACCTGAGCGACATGACGGTCGAGACGCCCGAGCAGGTGGCCGCGCGCATCCGTCGCGCGCTGCCCTACGTGGCCAAGGAACGCGTGATCCTGGCGCCCGACTGCGGCATGAAGTACCTGCCGCGCGAGGTGGCGGTGGGCAAGCTGCGCTCGATGGTGGCGGCGGCGAAGATCCTGCGCGCCGAACACGGCGCGGCCTGAGGCCTCAGGCCGCGTGTTCGTCCAGCAGCGCGAGCACGCGCTGCAGGTTCAGCGGCTTGGTCAGGTAGTCGGCAAAGCCCACGGCCTGCCCGCGTGCCAGGTCGGACGCCATCGCCTGCGCGCTCACCGCCACCACCGGAATCTCGCGCGTGGCCGGGTCCTCGCGCAGCACCTGCATCACCGCCCAGCCGTCCATCTCGGGCAGGTGGATGTCCAGCAGGATCAGCCGCGGCCGCCGCGTGCGCGCCAGCTCCAGCCCGTGCAGCGGCGACACGGCCGAGAGCAGTCGCCACTGCGGCCGCAGCGCCACGATGTGCTCGATCAGCTGCAGGTTCACCGGGTTGTCCTCGATGCACAGCAGCTCGAACTGCGAGCCCTCGGCGGCCGGTGCCGTCGCGTCCACGCTCGACGCGGGCAGCGCCGGTGCGGGCGTCGCGTCCTCGGCCTTTGGCAGCTCGACCCAGAAGCTGCTGCCCTGGCCGGGTTCGCTGTGCACGCCGATGCGGCCGTGCATCAGCTCCACCAGGCGGCGCGACAGTGCCAGGCCGATGCCCGTGCCTTCGACCGTGGAGTTGCCGGCCTGCAGGCGCTCGAAGGGCACGAACAGCCTGGCCTGCTGCTCGGCGTCGAGCCCGGGGCCGCTGTCGTCCACGCACACGCGCCAGTGCGCGCCGTGGTCCTCGAAGCGCACCGTCACGCTGCCGCCGTCGCGGTTGTACTTGACCGCGTTGGACAGCAGATTCAGCAGCACCTGCTTGAGCCGCGTGCGGTCGGCGCGCGCCTGGCGCCGGTCGTCGACCGCCGGGGCCGACAGGCTGATGCGCCGCGCCTGGGCCTGCGGCCGCAGCAAGGTCAGGCAGTCGGCCACCAACGGCTGCAGCGCCACCGCCTCGGCACTCACCGCGAGGTGGCCGGCCTCGATGCGCGACAGGTCGAGCACGTCGTTGATCAGCGTCAGCAGGTGCCGGCCCGCGGCGAGGATCTGCTTCACCTTGGCCTGCTGGCCGTTGTGCAGCAGCTCCATCTCCAGCAACTGGCCGAAGCCCAGCACCGCGTTCAGCGGCGTGCGCAGCTCGTGGCTCATGCGCGAGAGGAAGTCGCTCTTCGCGAGGTTGGCGCGCTCGGCCTCGTCGCGCGCGCGTTCCAGCTCGGCGGTGCGCTCCTGCACGCGGTGCTCCAGGTCGTCGGCCAGCTGCTGCAGTGCGCGCGCCGCGCGCCGGCGCTCGGTGATGTCGCGCACGATCACCTGGTTGGCCGGCCCCTGTTCGTCGACATACGGCGCGGCGCTCACCTCGACCTCGATCTCGCTGCCGTCCAGGCGCAGGTAGCGCTCCTCCAGTGGCGCCACCGGCCGTTGCTCGCGTGCCATCACAGCGCGCCGGGCCTGCACCCTGTCGTGAAAGTCGGGGTGGATGCGGTCGAGCACGGTATGCCCGACCAATTGCGCCGGGTCGGTGGCGCCGAACAGGCGCAGCGTGGCCGGGTTGACGTAGACGAAGCGGCCGTTGCGCGCCAGGTAGATGGCCTCGGGGGAGGTGTCGATCAGCGTGCGGTAGCGGCGCTCGTTGCGCTCCAGCGCCAGCTGCCGGCGCGCCGCCTGCCACAGCAGCCAGGCCACCGCGGCACCGGCCGCCAGCACCACCGCCAGCAGCACCGCGAACACCAGGCGTTCGCGCTCGCGGCTGGCGGCGAGCGGGGCGAGCGCCTCGTCCTCGGCCAGGCCGACGGCCACCACGATCGCCAGGTCCGGCAGGCGCGTCCAGGCGTACAGCCGCGTCACGCCGTCCACCTCGCCGGTGGCGTGGAACAGGCCCTGCGGCGCCGTGCGGTCGAGCAGGAACGGCCGGTCGGAGGGCAGCTTGCGGCCCATCGCCTTGTCGTGGTCGCGGCTGCGCGTGAGGAACGAGCCGTCGCCATGCACCAGCGCGACGACCGTCTGGTCGCCCAGCGGCAGGGCTTCCAGCTGGCGGGCGAAGTAGGCGGTGGGCACCGCCACGTTCACGGTGCCGGCGAAGCGCCCGTCCTCCAGCAGCGGCCGGTTGACGATCACGCTCCAGACGTCGCGCGCCAGCCGCGACTGCACGGCCTGGCCCACGTGCAGCCGGTCGCGGCCGCCGTCCCGCTGCGCGCGGAAGTGCTCGCGGTCGGCCACGTTCACGCGCTCGGCCGGCGCAATGCTGTTGTAGACCGTGTTGCCTTCGGCATTGGCCACCGTCACGTGGCTGATCGAGCCGCCCGGCAGCGCCGACACCAGGGTGCGCACCGCCGCGTCGAAGGCCACCGGGTCGCCGCGCCACTCGCGCCGCAGCTGCACCAGCGCGACGTCGATGCTGACCATCAGCGCCTGCACCTGCGCTGCCAGCACCGACGCCAGCTGCTGCGCGCGCTGCTCGGCACGCAGCGCGGTCTGGCGCTGCAGCTCCTGCTGTGCGCGCTCGGCCTGCCACCACATCAGCGCGGCGCCGCCGGCCAGCACCAGCGCTATCAGCAGCGTCAGCGCAATCGCGCGCCGCCCGGGCTGCCGGCTCGCGGCCGTGTTCATCGCGCGCCGGAGTGCGGCCTTCCCGCCTCCAGTGCCAGGGTGCGATGCGCGACGGCCGGGCGGGAGCGGGTACTGCACTGCATCGGCGGCAGTGTAGGCCGGCCCGCACGTATGCTGCGGCGCCATGCCCGACCCGCGCGCCGTGCTCGTCACCATGCCGCACAGCCACTACGCCGAGAAGGCGCGCTGGGCGCTGGACTGGCTCGGGCTGCCCTACCGCGAGGAGCGTCATGTGCCGCTGCTGCACCGCGTGGCCACGATGCGCCGCGGCGGCGGCAGCGTGCCGCTGCTGCTGCATGGCACCGAACGCCTGACCGCCTCCGCCGACATCCTGCGCCATGCCGACGCGGCCTGCGGCGGCGACCGCCTGCTGCCGGCCGATGCCGCGACGCGGCGTGAGGTGCTCGCGCTGGAGGGGCGCTTCGACAGCACCCTCGGCGTGCACACGCGGCGCTGGGCCTACGCGCAGCTGCTGCCCGACCGTGCCGGCCTGCGCCGCATCATGTCGCACGGCGTTCCGCGTTTCGAGGCGGCGCTGTTGGTCGTGTTGATGCCCGCCATCGTGCCGCTGGTGCGGCGTGCCTTCCGCATCACGCCCGCGAGCGCCGAGCGCTCGCGCCAGCGCGTGCGCGAGGAGTTCGCGCTGGTGGATGCGCTGCTCGCCGACGGCCGGCGCTACCTGGTGGGCGGGCGCTTCAGCGCCGCCGACCTCACGTTCGCCGCACTGGCCTCGCCGGTGCTGCTGCCGCCGCAATGCGGCGCGCCGTATCCCGCGCTGGACAGGGCGCCCGCGGCGATGCGTGACGAGGTGCGGCAGCTGCGCGACAGCGCGGCCGGCCGCTTCGCGCTGCGGCTGTACGCCGAGGAGCGTGCGGCGCGGCCATCCGCCTAGATCAGCCGGCGCGCCACGTCGACCGCCAGTGCCAGCGCCACGCCGATCACCAGGCCCAGGAAGGCGCGCTTGATCCAGCGCTCGGGCAGGCGGCGCACGGCGATGCGGCCGGCCAGCATGCCCGCCACCAGCGTGGCCGCGAACCAGGCCGTCGACGGCCAGGGCAGCGACGCACCGTGCAGCACCGAGAAGAAGGCGCCGAACACCGTCACCATCGCCGTCACCAGCAGCGAGGTGCCGACCAGCATCGACGCGCTCAGCGCGGTCCAGCGCCCGAGCAGGGGCACGAGCACGAAGCCGCCCGCCACGCCGAGCAACCCGGAGAAGAAACCCATCGCGGCGCCGATGGCGCCGAAGCCCGCCCAGGCACGGCGCGTCCAGACGAAGCGGCCGGTGCTCGGGTTCAGGGTCGCCACGTGGCCGCGCGCGGCCAGGTTCTCCGCCTCCGCCCGCGGCGCGCGGCTCGCGAGCTGGCGCCAGGCCACGAACGACAGCACGCCGATGAACACGACCCGCAGCGCGAGGTCGGACACGCGCTGCGCGATGGCCACGCCGAGCGCCGCGAACGGCGCGGCGGCCAGCGCGATCACGATCGCGGCGCGCCAGCGCACCACGCGCCGCAGCAGGCCCTCGACCGCGCCGACCCAGGCCGCGATCGACACCGCCACCATCGCCACCGGCGCGGCCTGCTGCATCGAGATGCCCAGGCCGAACACCAGGGCCGGCACCGCCAGCACGCCCCCACCGGCGCCGGTGATGCCCATCAGCAGGCCGATGGCCAGGCCGATCAGCCAGGTCATCGCGCGCGACAGGCCTTCATGGGGCGGACGGGGCGCGCGTCAGCTTCCCGAGCGACGGACCAGCAGCAGCGAGCCCGACAGCGCCAGCAGCGCCGCGCCGCAGCAGCGGTCGAGCCACTGCACCGCGCGCCGGTGCAGCAGGCGCAGCGCATGCGCGCCCAGCGCGGCGTAGCCGCACATCACCGCGAAGTCGATGGCGCAGAACAGCGCGCCGATCGCGAGGTACTGCGGCAGCTGCGGCGCGGCCGGGTCGATGAACTGCGGCAGCAGCGCGCCGCAGAACAGGTACCCCTTGGGGTTGGTCACGGCCACCAGGAAGCAGCGCATGAACACGGCGCGCGGCGTGTGCTGGGCCGTCGCTGCCGCCGCCTCGCCGGCCGGCAGGTCCAGCCCAGCGCCGGACGAGCGCAGCAGGCGCCAGCCGAGCCAGGCCAGGTAGGCCGCGCCCACCCACTTGACGACCGAGAACCAGAACTCGGACGCCGCGAGCAGCGCGCCCAGGCCCATCGCCACCGCGGCCACGAGCACGATGTCCGACACCACCGCGCCCAGCATGCCCGGCAGCGAGCGCTGGAAGCCCAAGCGCGTGCCGTTGGACAGTGCCAGCAGCATCGTCGGGCCGGGTGTCACGATGGCCACCAAGGCCACCAGCGAAAAGGCGATGAGGGTGGAGGTCTGCATGGGCGCATTGTGCTGCGGCCCCGGCTTCACCGGCACCTCACGCCAAGCTCACACAACCCGCCTAGCCTCGAGACCCCTTCGGCCCCAGGAGACCCGGCATGACCCACCCCGACGCACACGACGCACGCGGATGGCACCCGCGACTCTGGGCCGGCGCCGCGGGCCTGCTGGCGCTGCCGCTGGTGGCGATGCAGTTCAGCGACGAAGTGCGCTGGAGCGGCGGCGACTTCGTCTTCGCCGCCGCGATGCTCGCCGCCGCCTGCGGCGCCTACGAGCTGGGCGCGCGCCTGAGCGCCCGCACGTCCTACCGCGCCGCGGTCGCCGTGGCGGTGCTCGCGTCGTTCGCGCTCGTCTGGATCAACCTGGCCGTGGGCATCATCGGTGGCGAGCACAACCCGGCCAACCTGATGTTCTTCGGCGTGGTCGCGCTGGCCCTCGCCGGCGCCCTGGTCGCGCGCGGCCGTCCGCGCGGCATGGCCGTGGCGATGGCGGCGACGGCCGCCGCGATGGCCGCCGTCGCGGTGATCATCCTCGGCGCGGGCTGGAACGCCGAGGCCTGGGTGCTCTCGGCGTGCTTCGTCGTCCCGTGGCTGGTGGCCGCGGCGCTGTTCCGCCACGCGGCGCTCAGTTCGCCTTCAGCCGCTCCGCGCTCCCCTGCGCCTTGAACGTGTCGACGATGTGGTCGACGCGCCGACATGTGTTCGTGCCGGTCAATGGTCGCCATCCCGGACGCGCTGCAGGGCCTCGGCGGCGGAGATTCAGCCCCCGCTGTGGCACGCGCCGCGTGACGTGCCCCCGGCCTTGTAGTCGAGCGGCCCGCCCACCTCGTGCTTGTACTTCACGAGCACGCTGTCGCAGACCTCCTCCTTGGTCTCCAGGTTGCCGCCGCAGACGAAGTTGGCCGCGTCGTCGGTGCTGCCCGTGCCCTTGTAGATCGCGGTCTGCGGGTACAGGCACAGCGGCCGCGTGCGCGTGACCGCGCCGCCGCTGGTGACGGTGGCGTTGATCGTCTTCGGCGGCTGCTTGTGCTCGACCCAGTTCACCAGCGCGTCGAACAGGCCTTGCGGCTGCGGCCCCGCGCCGCCGGCGCAGTGGCCGACACCCGGCCCGCGGAACAGGCGGTAGAACTTCTGCACGCCGTCGAAGTCGTCGCCCTGCGCACCCGCGTAGCGCTGCGCCATCTGCCGGTAGTAGTGCAGCACCCCCTGCGGCATGATGAGCTGGTCGTTCATGCCGACGAAGGTCAGCAGCTTGCCGCCGTGGGCGCGGAACTCGTCGAGGTCGCCGAAGGTGTCGGTCACGTCGGCGATGTTGCGCGAGCCCTGCTGCGCCACGTCCGCGTAAGTGTTCGTCGTCACCGTGGTCCAGTCAAAGGTCGGGTTGTGCGTGTTCCAGTGGAACTGCGTCACGCCGAGGAAGAACGGTGCCGCACCGTTCAGCGCCTGGATCGCGGTGCCGCGGTCGAGCCCGAACCAGATGCGCTTGCCGTCCGGGTTGCGAGGGCCGTCCCAGATGCGGTCGATCGCTTCGGCCTCGGCCGCGTTCAGGCAGTTGGTGGCTGGTGCGCCGGGCGCGCCGCACACATTGGCCTTGGCGCTGAAGGTGCAGGCGCGCGGCTCGTCGATCACGCCGTCGGCCACGCCGTCGACCGCGTCGCAGGCCGCCACTGCCGACGCGGTGGTCTGCGTCAGCTTGGCGGCGGCGATCGGCCCGCCCGTCAGGTCCTTCATCGCCACCTGGCCCCACATCTGCGCCGTCTGGAAGCGGGTCCAGTAGATCGCCGGTGCGTTGGCCAGGATACCGTCGAGCTCCTTGCCCAGCTCCTGCGCCAGCAGGTAGCCCTGACGCCCGCCGGTGGAGCAGCCGTTCCAGTAGTTGTAGGCGGGCTTCTGCGCGTAGTACTTCGCCGCCAGCTGCTTGCTCAGCAGCACCTGCTGCTTGATGCCGTTGCGGATGAAGTCGTTGATGAACTGCAGGTTGTACGTGCCGTCGGCGTTGACGCCCGGTTCGCAGTTGCCGCCCGCGTGCCCGGTGTCGTTGCCCGAGCCGACGTAGCCCGCGTTCACCGGCGCGTTCACGTTGAGGCTGCCGGCGCAGCCGCCGCCGCCGATGCCCTGCGTGCGGCCGTTCCACGCGCCGATCACGCCACCCGTGCCACCGTCCAGCGGCCCGAGCGGCAGGCCCACGCGCACGTTGATGTTCTGCGCCGCCGACTCGCCGTACAGCACGTCGACCTGGCAGAACGACACGTTGGCGCCGGCGGCCGGCACCACGGTGGCCGTCACCGCCTTGACGCCCGGCTGGCCCACCAGGCCGCCGGCCTCGCCGGCGAGTTGCGAGCACATCAGCGGTTGCGCAGCGCGCTGGTAGGTCCAGGGCTTGTCCGTGGCGTGCGCGGGCAGGGCGCCCAGCGCGCCCGCCGAGAGCAGTGTGGCCAGGGGAAGCAGGCGACGGGGGTTCATGCGTGTCTCCTTGTGATGATCCACCTCGCACTGTCCGGCGCGCCGCCCGCGCTGTCTTGCAGGAATGGATCGGTCTGTCACATTCGGCGCGGCATCGCCGATAGGGGTTAGCCCGTTGCCCTCGTGCAGGGGCGCTCCTATCCTGCGACTCCCTCCGTGAGCAGTCTGCCGGCCCACCGTTGACCACGACCTACGCGCACCTCCACACGCTCAACGTGCACGCCGAGCGCAGCCGCCTCGCGCCCGAGCAGATCGCGCGCTGGCGCGGCCTGCCGATCGGCTGGTTCGACGCCGGGTCGGCTGCGCGCCACCGCAACTTCGTGGCGCACCGGCGCCTGGCGCTGCTGGACGCCGGCGTGGCGCAGGCGCGCTTCGACTTCGGCGCCGGCGCGCAGACCTACGAGCTCGCCGGCGGCGCGATGGGCCTGTTCGACGGCCGCGCCTGCCGCCTGAGCGAATGGCAGTGCCGCTCCGTGCAACGCATCATGGTGGACCTGGAAGGCGCCGGCTTCGACGATGCCGACGAGCCTGGCACCCTGCGGCAGGACGTGCACTTCCACGACGACGAGCTGGCCGGCGTGCTGCGCGCGATGGTGCGTGAGGTGGCCGAGGGCTGCCCGCACGGCGTGCTCTACGCCGAGAGCCTGTCGGCCAGCGTGCTGCTGCGGCTGCAGACCACGCATGGCCAGCGCGTGCAGCGCGAGCGCGGCACGCTGACCGCCGCGCAGCTGCGGCGCGTCGACGAACTGATCGCCGCCGACGCGGCGCTTGCTGGCGCCCCGTCGCTGGCGGCGCTGGCCGAGGCGGCGGGCTACAGCAAGGCGCATTTCGTGCGCCTGTTCCGCCGCACCACCGGCACCTCGCCGCACCGCTACGTGCTGCTGTGGCGGCTGGAGCAGGCCAAGGGCCTGATCGAAGGCAGCCGCCTGCCGCTGGCCGAGGTGGCCACGGCCACCGGCTTTGCGAGCCAGAGCCACCTCAACAGCGCCTTCGTCAAGGCCTACGGTTGCACCCCGGGCCATCTGCGCCGGCGCTAGCCGTCGAAACCAGGCCCTCCCGATCGTCGTGGGGGTGACGCCTTCGTCCGCAACCCGCCGAGGAACCACCATGCCCCGAGCCGCCCCGTCCACCCGCCTCGTCGTCCTGGTCGCCACGCGCAAGGGCGCGTGGCTGTTCCACAGCGACGCCAAGCGCAAGGCCTTCACGGTCGACGGCCCGCACTTCCTCGGCCACAACATCAGCCACGTCAAGCTCGACCCGCGCGACGGCCGCACGCTGCTGGCCGCGGCCAAGACCGGGCACCTCGGCCCCACGGTCTTTCGCTCCACCAACTTCGGCCGCACCTGGAAGGAGGCCAAGCAGCCGCCGGCCTTCGCCAA
>DATLIE010000264.1:0-8458 GCA_035539635.1 Burkholderiaceae bacterium | reverse complement strand
TCCGCAAGCTCGAGACCTACGCCCAGGACGATCCCGATGCCTACAGCTACTCCGGTGGCCTGTGCCTCGCGAACCAGGGCCTCCTCGAGTTCGTCGAGATGTTCAAGGCGCCGATCAAGGTGCTGCACCCGCTGCTGACGGCCACGCAGGAGAACAACTACATGGGCACCGAAGGTTTCGGCGCCATTCCCTTCGACGGCATCGTGCTGGCGCACAGCAACGAGAGCGAGTGGTAGGCCTTCCGCAACAACAAGAACAACGAGGCGTTCCTCGATCGCGTCTACATCGTCAAGGTGCCGTACTGCCTGCGCGAGAGCGAAGAGGTCAAGATCGACGAGAAGCTGCTGCGCGGCTCGTCGCTGTCGCAGGCCACGTGCGCGCCGGGCACGCTCAAGATGATGAGCCAGTTCGCGGTGCTCACCCGCCTGAAGGAGCCCGAGAACTCGAGCACCTTCAGCAAGATGCAGGTCTACGACGGCGACAACCTGAAGGACACCGACCCCAAGGCCAAGTCCATCCAGGAGTACCGCGACTACGCCGGTGTCGACGAGGGCATGAGCGGCACCTCGACGCGCTTTGCCTTCAAGATCATCTCCAAGGTCTTCAACTTCGATTCGACCGAAGTCGCGGCCAACCCGGTGCACCTGATGTACGTGCTTGAGCAGCAGATCGAGCGCGAGCAGTTCCCGAAGGAAACCGAGGACAAGTACGTCGGCTTCATCAAGGAGCTGCTGGCGCCGCGCTACGCCGAGTTCATCGGCAAGGAGATCCAGACTGCCTACCTCGAGAGCTACAGCGAGTACGGCCAGAACATCTTCGATCGCTACGTGACCTACGCCGACTACTGGATCCAGGACCACGAGTACCGCGACACAGACACCGGCGAAGTCTTCGACCGCCAGGCGCTCAACGCCGAGCTCGAGAAGATCGAGAAGCCGGCCGGCATTGCCAACCCGAAGGACTTCCGCAACGAGATCGTCAACTTCGTGCTGCGCGCCCGCGCCAGCAACGCCGGCAAGAACCCGAACTGGACCAGCTACGAGAAGCTGCGCACGGTGATCGAGAAGAAGATGTTCTCGAACACCGAGGAACTGCTGCCGGTGATCAGCTTCAACGCCAAGGCCAGCGCCGACGAAGCCAAGAAGCACGAGGACTTCGTGACCCGCATGGTGGCCAAGGGCTACACCCACAAGCAGGTGCGCCTGCTGTGCGAGTGGTACCTGCGCGTGCGCAAGAGTTCGTAAGGAGAGTCGGTGCTGCAGCAGATCATCGATCGACGGCTGGCCGGCAAGAACAAGTCGGTGGGCAACCGCGAGCGCTTCCTGCGCCGCTACAAGGACCAGGTCAAGGAAGCGGTCAAGCGGGCGATCGACGGGCGCGGCATCCGCGACATCGAGCGCGGAGAGGACATCACGATCCCGAAGCGGGACATCTCCGAGCCGGTGTTCCACCACGGCCAGGGCGGGGTGCGCGAGGTGGTGCACCCGGGCAACCGCGAGTACATCAAGGGCGACCGCATCGAGCGGCCCAAGGGCGGCCAGGGCGGCGGCAGCGGCAAGGGTCAGGCCAGCGACTCCGGCGAGGGCGAGGACGACTTCGTCTTCGCGCTGACCAAGGAAGAGTTCATGCAGGTCTTCTTCGAAGACCTGGCGCTGCCGCACCTTATCCGCACGCAACTCGCCGAGGTGCCCGAGTGGAAGAGCCACCGCGCCGGCTTCACGAGTGACGGCACGCCGAACAACCTGCACGTGGTGCGCTCGATGCGCGGCGCGATCGGGCGCCGCATTGCGATCGGCGCCAATGCGCGCCACGAGTTGCGGGAGCTCGAGGCCGAGCTGGAGGCGCTGCTGGAGGGCGCGCCGGTGGGCGACGCCGCGTCGACCCAGAAGATCGCGGCCCTGCAGGAACGCATCGAGGAACTGCGCACGCGCTTGGGCCGCATTCCCTATCTCGACCCGATCGACCTGCGCTTTCGCAACCGGGTGCGCGTGCCGGTGCCGACCTCCAAGGCGGTGATGTTCTGCCTGATGGACGTCTCGGGCTCGATGGACGAAGGCCGCAAGGACCTGGCCAAGCGCTTCTTCATCCTGCTGTACCTGTTCCTGACGCGGCACTACGACAAGATCGACATCGTCTTCATCCGCCACCACACGCAGGCGGCCGAAGTGGACGAGCAGAACTTCTTCCATGCCACCGAAACCGGCGGCACCGTGGTGTCCTCGGCGCTGGTGCTGATGGAAGAGATCATCCGCGCGCGCTACTCGCCCAGCGAGTGGAACATCTACGGCGCCCAGGCCAGCGACGGCGACAACTGGCACCACGACAGCGGGCGCTGCCGCGAGTTGCTCGACCAGAAGATCCTGCCGCTGTGTCGCTACTACGCGTATGTGCAGGTGGCCGAGGAAGAGCAGAACCTGTGGCAGGAGTACACGCAGCTGCTCGAGACCCAGCCGCACTTCGCGATGCGCAAGGCGGTCGAAGCCAACCAGATCTACCCCGTGTTCCGCGACCTGTTCAAGAAGGAGGGCGCGCAGCCCAAGGCTGCGTGAGGCCTGTCTCGCGATGCCCGAGCCGCTGACCCATCCGCTGCCGCCGGCCTCGCGCCCGGCCGAGCCGCTGCCCGGTCCGAGCGACTGGAGCTTCGAACTGGTCGAGCGCTACCACGAGGTGATCCGCGCCACGGCGCAGCGCTTCGGCCTGGACACCTATCCGAACCAGCTCGAGATCATCACCGCCGAGCAAATGATGGACGCCTACGCGTCGGTCGGCATGCCGGTGAACTACCGCCACTGGAGCTACGGCAAGGAGTTCATCACCACCGAGAAGAACTACAAGCGCGGTGGCATGGGCCTGGCCTACGAGATCGTCATCAACAGCAATCCCTGCATCAGCTATCTGATGGAGGAGAACACGATGGCGATGCAGGCGCTCGTCATCGCGCACGCCGCCTACGGCCACAACAGCTTCTTCAAGGGCAACTACCTGTTCCGCATGTGGACCGATGCGTCGTCGATCATCGACTACCTCGTCTATGCGAAGAACTATGTCGCCGCCTGCGAGGAGAAGCACGGCATCGACGCGGTGGAGGAACTGCTCGACAGCTGCCACGCCCTGATGAACCACGGCGTGGACCGCTACCGGCGGCCGAGCCGCAAGTCGCTGGCGCAGGAGCTGGCCGAGCGCAAGGAACGCGAGCACTACGCCCAGCAGCAGGTCAACGACCTGTGGCGCACGCTGCCGCGCAAGGCCGAGAAGGCCGACGCCGCGGCGTCGGCCAAGCGCTTCCCCGAGGAGCCGCAGGAGAACATCCTGTACTTCATGGAGAAGAACGCGCCGCTGCTCGAGCCTTGGCAGCGCGAGGTGGTGCGCATCGTGCGCAAGGTGTCGCAGTACTTCTACCCGCAGCGCCAGACGCAAGTCATGAACGAGGGCTGGGCCACCTTCTGGCACCACCGCCTGCTCAACACCATGTACGACGACGGGTTCCTCACCGACGGCGTGATGATCGAGTGGCTGAAGTCGCACACCAACGTGATCTACCAGCCGCGCGTGGGCGACCGCGGCTACTCGGGCATCAACCCCTACGCGCTCGGCTTCGCGATGTACACCGACCTGAAGCGCATCTGCGACGAGCCGACGCCCGAGGACCGCGAGTGGTTCCCCGACCTCGCCGGCAAGCCTTGGCTGCCGGCGCTCGACCATGCGATGCGCAATTTCAAGGACGAGAGCTTCGTCGGTCAGTTCCTGAGCCCGAAGCTGATGCGCGAGCTGCGCCTGTTCGCGATCACCGACGACGAGGACGACGAGGAGCTCGAGGTCAGCGCGATCCACGACGACGCGGGCTACCGCCGGGTGCGCGAGGCGCTGTCGCGCCAGTACGACCTGGGCTCGCGCGAACCGAACATCCAGGTCTGGAACGTCAACGTGCGCGGCGACCGCGCGCTCACGCTGCGCCACACCCAGCACAACAGCCGGCCGCTCGACGACTCGGCGCAGGAAGTGCTGCGGCATGTCGCGCGGCTGTGGGGCTTCCCGGTGCACCTCGAGTCGGTGGACACCGACGGCGACGTGACGCAACGCTGGGCGGTCGAGCCGAAGGCGGACTGACCGGCGCGCTGCGACTTCAGCGCGCCGTGGGCAGGCCGCGCGCCGCCGCCAGGCGCGGCAGCAGCTGGTTCCAGGCGTCCACCAGGGCCGCGGCCACGGGCTTGGCCTGCGGCGTGTCGAGCCAGCCGCCCTCGACGGCCACCACGCCGCCACCCAGCACGATGCTGCCGAGCCCGGCCGACGACTCCGCGCCGCGCCCGAACGAGGACGCGAGGATCTCGCTCGTGCGCGCGTCCACCGTCGTCAGCACCAGCATCGCCTCGCGGTGGCGCACTTCGCCGCCCAGGCCGCCGATCCAACTCGGCAGCACCGCACCCAGGCCGGCCTTGGCCCCACCCGTCTGCTCCATGAACACGATCTCGGCCCGCAGCACCACGTCGGCGGCCTTCATCGCCGCCAACTGGATCTTGCGATCCTGGCCCTGCTGCTCGCGGATGCGGATCTCGTTCTCGAGCGCCGCGAACGCCGCCCCGCGTTCGACGACCGTGAAGCAGCGCGACTGCACCAGCACCTGGCGCACCAGCGGCGCCATCGAGCGCGGCAGGCCCGCCGAACTCAGCGCCTGGGCATTCGTGTCGGCTTCGGTCACCGCTGCCACGCCCATCGGCGTCGAGCAGCGCGAGAGTGCGTCGTTGCCCGGCTCGGCCAGCACGATCTGCGTCTTGGGCTCCTGGCGCCAACGCATGCTGCCGCAGCCCGCGACCAGGCCGGCCAGCAACGCCAGCGCGCCCGCCGCGACGAGCCAGCGGCCGGATCGCTTCAACATCCGCCCATTGGAACGCCATGTCGCGCTGCGCACGTGACGAGGCGCTACCCGATGTGACTTGACGCTTCAATCACGTCGGCGGCATTGATCCGCTTCAATGCGGTGGGCTCGTGCTTGGGTAGCATCGCTTGCGGGCAGATCCGCGATGGGAGGCTTGTGATGTGGAATTTCTTGTCGGTTCGCACGACCGCGTCGGTATTCGCCATCTCGACCCTGCTGGCGCTGGGCGCCTGCGGCGGGGGTGGAGGGGGTGACGACGGCCCGCCGGCCATCGTGTCGCCGCCGACCACGGCGGCCACCTTGGGCGCGTCCACCACGGAGGCTGCGGCTGCAGCGCAGGGCGCCGTCGAATCGGCCACCAAGGCGGTGGAGCTCTACGCCACGCTGGGCCAGGGGCCCGTGCCGATCACCGCGCAGGGCGAGGCTGCCTTGTCGCGCGCCTTGCCCGGTGCATCGTCGCGCGAACAGGCGCTGGCCAGACAGACGGTCAGTTGTGTCGACTTCCTCGGCATCAGCGGTTGCAGCGGGACGGTGACCATCGACACCAACCTGTCGGACAGCAGCACCGTGGCCGTGCCGGGCACGTACATCACCGTCATCTTCAACGCGTTGCGCGCGACGGTGGAAGGCGACTCGCTGGCCCTGGACGGCGCGATGCGGATCGACTTCCTGACCACCTTCGACCTCAATTCGACGAGCTTTGCCAACCAGCGCTTGGAACTGACCTTGCAGGACTTCGGGGGCAGCGCCGAGGGCGTGAGCTTCGGGCCGTACAACGTGCGTGCCTTGATCGAATACGACGCCAATGAAGCGTCCACGGTCACGATGGACGGCGTGCGCATCGCGGGCATCGAGAACATCGCCGTCGCCGACGGACTCAACTACGGGCTGACCACCGTGGCCCTGCGGCGCGCGGTCTGGTCGTCGGCATCGGCCTACGTCGACTACAACTTTGCCAACTGGACCGTGGCCGCGGGCCGACCCAGCGTCGGCTCGGCTGCCACGATCAGCGCCAGCGCCAACTCGATCGGCGTGGTCGTCACGGCCTCCTCGGCCGTGCAGGTGGTCTACGCGGTGACGATCACGGTCGGCGGCGTGGGCACGGCGTACACCGTGACCGCCGCCTACCCGCAGGGCGGCGGCGCGCCGACCTACACGGCCGTGCCCGCCGGCGGCTGAGCGGGGAGCCCCGGGCTAGATCGCGAAGATCTTGCCCGGGTTCATGATGTTCTTCGGGTCGAGCGCCAGCTTGATCTGGCGCATCGTGCCCACCGCGGCCGGCCCGGCTTCGTCGAGCAGGTAGGGCATCTTGTGCAGGCCGATGCCGTGCTCGCCGGTGCAGGTGCCCTCCAGGCGCAGCGCGCGCTGCACCATCTTCACGTTCAGGTCCTCGACCTTGGCGCACTCGGCGGCGTCGTTCGGGTCCATCAGGTACGAGAGATGGAAGTTGCCGTCGCCGACATGGCCGACGATCCAGTACGGGATGCCGGAGGCCTCGGCCTCCTCGATGCTCTCGTTGATGCTCTCGGCCAGGCGCGAGATCGGCACGCAGGTGTCGGTGCTCTGGCAACGGCAGCCCGGGCGCATCTGCAGCGCCGCGAAGTAGGACTCGTGGCGCGCCTTCCACAGGCGCGTGCGCTCCTCCGGCGTGCGCGCCCACTCGAAGTCGGTGCCGTCGTGGCCGCGCGCGATCTCCTGCACCGTGGCGGCCTGCTCGGCCACGCCGGCCTCGCTGCCGTGGAACTCCATCAGCAGCATCGGCGCCTCGCGCAGCGTGAGGTGCGAGTGGCGGTTAACGGCGCGCAGCGCGTTGGCATCGAGCAGCTCGCAGCGCGCGATCGGCACACCCATCTGGATGATCTCGATCGTCGTCTGCACCGCCGCGTCGATGGTCGGGAACGAGCAGATCGCCGCGCTCACCGCCTCGGGCAGTGGGTACAGCCTGAGCGTGATCTCGGTCATCACGCCGAGCGTGCCCTCGCTGCCCACCAGCAGCCGCGTCAGGTCGTAGCCGGCGCTGGACTTCTTGGCGCGCGTGCCGGTGCGCATCACGCTGCCGTCGGCCGTGACGACCGTCAGCGCCAGCACGTTCTCCTTCATCGTGCCGTAACGCACCGCGTTCGTGCCCGAGGCGCGCGTGGCGCTCATGCCGCCCAGCGTGGCGTTGGCGCCCGGGTCGATCGGGAAGAACAGGCCCGTGTCCTTGATCTCGCGGTTGAGCTGCTCGCGCGTCACGCCGGCCTCGACCGTGACCGTCAGGTCCTCGGCGTTGATCCGCACGACGCGGTTCATGCGCGACAGGTCGATGCTGATGCCACCCAGCACCGCGAGCAGGTGGCCTTCGAGCGAGGAGCCGACGCCGAAGGGAATCACCGGCACCGCGTGCGCGGCCGCCTGCGACACGACGAAGGCCACTTCGTCGGTCGATTCGCAGAACACCACCGCCTCGGGCGGGGCGGCGTCGTACACCGACTCGCCGCGGCCGTGCTGGTCGCGCACGGCGGCCGCGGTGGAGCAGCGCTCGCCGAAGCGGGCCTTCAGGGCCTCGTGCATCACGGCGGGCACGGGCCGGCGCTCGACGCGCGGATGCAGATCGTTCGGTGCGTTCATCGCGGCACTCCGGGGTAGCGCTCGATTGTAGGTAGCATCGCTGCATGGCCAACCGCTTGACGCAGATCGCCACCCGCACCGGCGACGATGGCAGCACCGGGCTGGGCGACGGCACCCGCACGCGCAAGGACGCGCTGCGCGTCCAGGCGATGGGCGACGTCGACGAACTGAACTCGTCGCTCGGCGTGCTGCTGGCCGAGCCGCTGCCCGACGACGTGCGCGAGTTGCTGGGGGTGATCCAGCACGAGTTGTTCAACCTCGGCGGCGAGCTGTCGATCCCCGGCTTCGCGCTGCTCAAGGACGACGCGGTGCTGCGCCTGGACGAGGCGCTGGCGCAGCACAACGCCGCGCTGCCGCGGCTGGCGGAGTTCATCCTGCCGGCGGGCACGCGCAGCGCGGCGCTGGCCCATGTGAGCCGCACCGTGGCGCGCCGCGCGGAACGCGCGCTGGTGGCGCTGGCCGCCGTCGAGGCGGTGAACGCGGCGCCGCGGCAGTACCTCAACCGCCTGTCGGACCTGCTGTTCGTGCTGGCGCGCGTGCTCAACCGCGCCAACCTGGACGGGCTGGGCGGCGACGACGTGTACTGGAAGAGCGAGCGACTGCAGCGGCAGTCGACGGACGGCTGAAGCCGCGCGGGCCGGGCGCGGCCTGGCCCCGGCCCGCGCGAAGACCTGCTTACTTGGTCGGCGTGGCGGCGTAGGCCACCGAGAACTCGGCCAGGCTCAGCGCGCCGTCCTTGTCGCGGTCGAGTTCGACGAACTTGGCCGACAGGCCCGGCATCGCGGCAGCCTCTTCCTTGCTGATCTTGCCGTCGGCGTTGGCGTCGACGCGTTTGAAGGTCGCCTCGGCCGGGGTCGGCGCTGCCGGGTTCTGGGCCAAGGCCGCCAGCGGCGCGGAGAGCGCCATGGCTGCAGCGAGGGAGAGCGAGTGCAGTCGGTTCATGAGAGTGTCCTCAACGGGGCAGTGGAAGAAGGC
>DATLIE010000263.1:0-2387 GCA_035539635.1 Burkholderiaceae bacterium | reverse complement strand
GGTGCCGCTGCTGTCGCTGCTGTCGGTCGAGCTGAACCCCGGCCTGGCCTGGCGACATGCCGGCACCTGGCTGGCCGGCGCCGTCCCGCTGGTGGGCTGCGTGGCCCTGGCCTGGTACGCGTTCTCGCGCTGCCGCCGGCCCGCCACGCGCCACACGCTGGCCTGGCAGGCGCTCGCCTCGGTTCCGCTCGGCACGGCCATGGTCGCCGCCAACGCGCTCGTCACCCGCTGGGTGGGGGTGCCGTGGGACGCGGTCTCGCCGGCCCTGACGGGAACCGTCAGCGGCGACACCCTCTTCGCGCTGGCCACCCTCGCCGTGCCGAGCCTGATCGCGCTGCTGCTGCTGTCGTCGATCCTCGAATCGCAGTTCAAGGCCGCGCTGCGCCGCGCCCGCGAGGAGCTGCAGGTGGCGGCCCAGACCGACCCCCTCACCGGCCTGCCGAACCGCGCGATGTTCGAGACCTGGCTGCTGCGCGGCACCACCCGTGCCGATCGCCAGGGCCAGCGTGTCGCGCTGCTGTTCATCAACCTGGACGGCCTGAAGACGGTCAACGAATCCCTCGGCCAGGCCGCCGGCGACGCGGTGCTGTGCGAGATGGGCAAGCGCCTGCGCGGCCTGATCAGCCCCCGCGACATCGTGGCCCGCGCGGGTGGCGACGAGTTCCTGATGATGCTGGAGGGCCACCCCGATCCGGCGCAGGCGATGGCCATGGCCAGTCGGCTGCTGAAGGCGCTCAACGAACCCTGCGAGGTGGCGCAGCGCGAGCTGACGATGTCGTGTTCGATCGGTGTCGCGATGTACCCGGACCACGGCGACCAGGCCAAGCTGATCCCCCATGCCGCGGCCGCGATGCACTCGGCCAAGCGCAACGGCGGGGGCAACCAGGTGATGTTCGACCCGCGCATGGTGGCCGGCGCCCGCGAACAGGTGGACCTGCTGCGCGACCTGCGCCGCGCGATCCAGCACCACGAACTCGAGCTGTACTACCAGCCGAAGATCCACGCCCCGAGCGGCCAGATCACCGGCGCCGAGGCGCTGATGCGCTGGCACCACCCGCAGCGCGGCATGGTGGGCCCGCACATCTTCATCCCGCTCGCCGAGAAGTTCGGCCTCATCAACGCGCTCGGCAATTGGCTGATCGAGGACGTCTGCAAGCAGATCCGCACGTGGCGCGACGGGGGGCTGCGCATGCGCGTCGCGATCAACCTGTCGGTGCACCAACTGCGCCAGGAAGACCTGGTCGATCGCATCGTCGACGCGCTGCGGCGTCACCGGATCGACCCGCACCTGCTCACCTGCGAGATCACCGAATCGGCCGCGATGGAGGACACGCGCACCACGCTGCAGGTGATCGAGCGCCTGTCCGCCGCGGGCGTGCACCTGTCGATCGACGACTTCGGCACCGGTTATTCGAGCCTCAGCTACCTGCGCCAGCTGGCGGCCGAGGAACTGAAGATCGACCGCAGCTTCGTGATGGACCTCGAATCGAGCGCCGACGCGCGCGCCATCGTCGACGCGGTCGTGAAACTTGCCCAGGCCCTCGGCCTGAAGGTGGTGGCCGAAGGCGTGGAGACCGAGGCGCAGCAGAAGATCCTGCGTTCGCTCGGCTGCGACGAGCTGCAGGGGTACCTGTTCGCCAAGCCCATGTCGGCGAAGGCGCTCACCCTCTGGGCGATCCAGGACGAGGGGCCGAGCGCGATCGACTTCCGCCCGTCGCTGTTCGACGATTCGCTGTCGACGCCGCTCGCGTGAACGCGATGCAGTGGTCCATGAACGCCCGCGCGGTGGGCGGCATCTGGCGCCGGCTCGGGTAGTAGAAGTGGAAGCCGGGCATGGTGTGCCATGCCGACGGCAGCACCGGCAGCAGGCGCCCTGCGGCCAGGTCGTCGGCCACCTGGCGCTCGAACGTGTAGGCGATGCCCAGCCCGTCCAGCGCGGCCCGGGCCATGTTGAGGCTGTCGGACAGCGTCAGCGGCCCGTCCACCTCCACCTCGGCCAGCCGGCCATTGCGGCGCACCTCCCAGCGGTAGATGGCTCCGCTGGACGGGAAGCGGTAGCGGATGCAGTCGTGCTCCCGCAGGTCGTCGAGCGTGGCCGGCAACCCGCGCCGCGCCGCGTAGGCCGGTGACGCGACCAAGCAGGTGCGCTCCTTCGGCGTGAGCGCCACGGCCACCATGTCGCGCTGCACGGACTCGCCGAGGCGCACGCCGAGGTCGCCGCCTTGGTCCACGAGGTCGGAGAAGCCGTCCTCCGCGCGCATCTCGACCCGCGCGCCCGGGTGGGCCTCCAGGAACGACGCGATGGCCGGGCGCAGCAGCGTCTCGTACACGATGTGGGGCGCGTTCACGCGCACCCGGCCGCTGGGGCCGCCACGCCACGCGTCGAG
>DATLIE010000262.1:0-2443 GCA_035539635.1 Burkholderiaceae bacterium | reverse complement strand
AGCGCCTCGCACGTGCCGATGTAGCCGCCGGGGTGGCACGAGGCCACGCGGCGGCGCCAGCGGTCCACGGTGGACGCGTTCGACTGGCGGAAGTCCTCGCCGAACCAGCGCGGCATCGCCATCTCGGCGACCGCGGCCATGCCCTTCGAGCGCACGAGCTCGATGCGGGCCTTCCAGCCGTCGCGTGCCGCGGCGTCGTAGACGGCGCAGGTGTTCGCAAGCACGAGGCCCTTCACGAGCGACGGGTGCCGCAGCGCGAGTTCCTGCGCGACCATGCCGCCCATCGACAGGCCGATGAAGACCACGGGGCCGCCGGCCACCTCGCGGATCAGCGCGGCGGCATCGTCGGCGAGTTCGGCGACCGTGTAGGGGCCGGCCGGTGCGTCCGATGCACCGTGCCCGCGCTGGTCGTACACGATCACCCGGCAGTCTTCCGCGAGCGTGGCGGCCAGGCCGTCCCACATCGAGCGGTCGCAGCCGAGCGCATGGCTCAGCACGACGGTGTGGCGCGGCGCGCCACCGTGGCGCGGCTCGCGCACCGCGTAGGCGATGGACGGCGACACGGCGGTGCGGCCCGCGCGCCCCGCGCCCGGGTGGAACACCTCGCGCACGTCGGCCTTCGGCAGCGGCACGCCCGCCTCGCGCAGGATCTTCGTCGCGAGGGCGAGGCCGGTGTTGGCGGCCGGCACGCCGGCGTACACCGCCGACTGCAGCAGCACTTCCTTCAGGTCGTCGGGAGACAACCCACCCGGCGCACCGTCGGCGATGGCGGCGCGCACGTGCAGCTCGAACTCCTCCCAGCGGCCCATCGCGCAGGTGATCGACAGCACGATGATGCGGCGCGTGCGTTCGTCGAGGCCGGGGCGGCCCCAGATGCCGTGCCACGCGTAGCGGGTGATGAAGTCCTGGAAATCGGCCGAGAAGTCGGTGGCGTTCGCCTGCGACTTGTCGACCCAGGCGTCGCCGAGGATGGCGCGGCGGTTGCGGGTGCCGCGTTCGGCGTCGGAATCGAAGTGGTCCATGGGGTTCTCAGTCCGGTTGGCGCAGGGCGGGAAGGCGGTCGTCGAACTGGCGGCGCGCGGCGGCCAGCGCCACCTGCGGGTCGAACACGCGCTGGACGTCGGCCGCATCGACCTTCTTCTTCAGCGCGGGGTCCGATTGCAGCGCGGCGAGCATCACGTCCTGCAGCGGCTTGTTCTGGCGCACCACCTCGCCGCTCAGTTGTTCGAGCAGCGTGTGCGCGCGGGCCTTGCCGATCACCGGCGCGAGCAGCGCGGACGCCTGCTCGGCGAACACCAGCCCGTTCAGCGCGTCGATGTTGGCGCGCATGCGTTCGGGGTGCACGTCGGGCGCGACGAACACGTCGGCCAGCGCCAGCGCGGACGCGTGCACGCCGATGAAAAGGCCCGGCCATTCGGCCAGCTCCGCCTGCCACGTGCCGAGCCCGCGTTCGTGCTGCTGGCCCATGGCCGCGAGCAGCGCAGCGGCGCGGTGCGGGGTGCGCTGCGCAGTGGCCACCGCAGCGAGTGCCCCCACCGGGTTTCGCTTGTGGGGCATGGCCGACGAACCGCCCCGGCCCGGCGCCGCCGGCTCGTTCAGCTCGCCCACCTCGGCCTGCGACAGCAGCGCGAGGTCGGTGCCGATCTTGCCGAGGCAGCCCGCGAGCACGGCCGCTTCCATCGCGACCCGCAGCCATTCGTCGCGCTGCGTGTGCCACGGCGACGGCGCCACGGCCAGGCCCAGGGCCTCCGCCATGTGGGCGGTGACCTGCGCGGCGTGGGCACCGAGGCCCGACTGCGTGCCGATGGCGCCACCCAGCTGCAGCGCGAGGCCGCGCGCGGCGGCTTCGCGCAGGCGCGCGCGCGAACGCACGAGCGGGGCGGTCCAGTTGAGCACCTTGAGGCCGAACGACGTGACCTGCGCGGGCTGCATCAGCGTGCGCGCGAGCACCGGCGTGTCGGCATGGCGCTCGGCCAGGTCGAGCAGCGAGGCGATCAGGCGGCCGAGCACGGCGTCGATGGCGTCGACCGCGCGGCGCGTGCACAGCGCCATCGCGGTGTCCTGCACGTCCTGGCTGGTGCTGCCCTTGTGCACGACGGAGGCCGCCTCGCCGCTGTAGAGCGACACGGTCTGCGTCAGCTCCTTCACCAGCGGGATGGCGAGGCTGCCCGCGCGCGAGCTGGCCTCGGCCAGCGCGTTCAGGTCGTACAGCTCGGCCTTGCAGACGCTCGCGATGGCGGCCGCCGACGCGGCCGGGATCATGCCGGCGGCGGCCTGCGCCTTCGACAGCGCCGCCTCGAAGTCGAACATCGCCTGGATCAGCGCGACGTCGTCGAAGGGCGCCGCGGCGTCCGCCGGGGCGAGGAAGCGGTCGAAGAGCGGGAGGCTCATCAGGTGAAGTCGAAGAAGACGGTTTCGGCCGGGCCCTGCAGGTGCAGGTCCC
>DATLIE010000261.1:0-5273 GCA_035539635.1 Burkholderiaceae bacterium | reverse complement strand
GCGCAGGTCGATGCTCTCGAACATCGCGCGTTCGCCGTGCTGGCGCACGAAGTGGATCACCGCAGTGTCGGCCGGGCGGAACACTTCGACCGCGCGACGGTAGCGGGCTTCGATGCGGGGGATCAGGGCCAGCGTCTCGGCGTGCAGCTTGCCGGTGTCGAGCGTGGCGATCGCGATCGGCAGTTCGTGGCGGGCGATCAGGTCGGTGAGCACCATGTCCTCAGCGCCGAGACTCGTGGCCTGCACGATGCGGCCCGCATGGGTCGTCGCGGCCTCGCGCAGCACTGCGATTGCGCTCTCAACACGCTGCTCGAAGCCGGCCGTGGCGCGGGCGTTCAGTTCGACCGCGCTCATATGGCGGCTCCTTCGTTGACGAACTCGCGGCCGTCCTTGCGTGCGAGCGCGTCGGCGGTGCCAGGCGGCATCGCGAACAGCGGACGGTTGTCGAGCACGTCGCCCTGGTAGTGGCCGGGGAAGAACCCGAGCGCGCGCTCGGCTGCTTCGACCGACTGGTCATGGCGCAACAGCACCGCGTCGAAGCCGGTCCGCTGCAGCAGCGGCAGCATGTCCACCAGCACCTCGCCGATGGCGCGCACTTCGCCGCCATAGCGGTAGCGCGAACGCAGCAGACGGGCCTGCGAGTAGGCGCGGCCGTCGACCCACTTCGGGAACTGCAGCGCCACGAGCGCCAGCCGGGGCAGGTCGTCGGCGATGTCCTCGACGTTCTGGTCGTTGGCCAGGCGCAGGCCGACGGGCGTGCCGGCCGGCCAGGCAGCGCGCACGGCGTGCCACTGCACCAGGTCGAGCAGCAGGTGCGGCGCCGGCGTGATGCTCACCGGCGGGCCATCGTCACCGCCGAGGGCGTGCCAGGGGTCGCGTGCGTGGTCGACGAACTTCATGCGGCGGCTCCTTCGCGCGCGGTGCTGCGGCGCACCGCGTCGGCCGCGGCCCGGAACGGCGGCAGGCCCAGGCGCGTGACGCTGTCGACGAAACGCTCGCCGGCCTGCCGTTCGCGGCGGTAGGTGTCGATCACGGCTTCCACCGCGTCGGCAATCTCGTCGGCCGCGAACGAGGGGCCGATCACCTTGCCCGGCGTGGCGGCGGCGCCGCGCGTGCTGCCGTCGGTGCCGCCGAGCGAGATCTGGTACCACTCGGCGCCGTCCTTGTCGACGCCGAGGATGCCGATGTGGCCGCTGTGGTGGTGGCCGCAGCTGTTGATGCAGCCGCTGATGTGAAGGTCGAGCTCGCCGATGTCTTCCTGTTCGTCGAGGTCGGCGAAGCGCTCGGTGATCTGCTCGGCCACGGGGATCGAACGCGCGTTGGCCAGGGCGCAGAAGTCGCCGCCGGGGCACGCGATCATGTCGCTCACGAGCCCGATGTTGGGCGTCGAGAAGCTGGCCGCCTTGGCAACCTGCCAGAGCGCGAACAGTTCGTCGGCGCGCACCCAGGGCAGGACGAGGTTCTGTTCGTGCGTGACGCGCAACTCGCCCTGGCTGAAGCGGTCGGCGAGCTCGGCCGCGGCATCCATCTGCGCGTCGGTCGCGTCCCCGGGGGCCTGGCCGGCGCGCTTGAGCGACAGCGTGACCGCGCGGTAGCCCGCGATGCGGTGCGGATGCACGTTGCGCTCGACCCAGCGCGCGAAGGCGCGCGACTCGTCGGCCGCCAGCGGCGCCGGCTCGGCGCGCGGCCGCACCGACGCGGGCACCGTGAACGATGCGGCCACGCGGTCGAGTTCGGCCTGCGGCACGATGTGCGCCGCGCCGTCGACGTCGCGTTCGAGGATGGTGCGGAACTCCTCGTTCACCGCATCGAAGAACTTCTGCCCCTCGGCCTTGACCAGGATCTTGATGCGCGCCTTGTAGGCGTTGTCGCGCCGCCCGTAGCGGTTGTAGACGCGCACGATGGCCTCGATGTAGACGAGGATCTGCTGCCAGGGCACGAAGGCGCTGGCGCGCGTGCCGATGATCGGCGTGCGGCCCATGCCACCGCCGACGAAGACCTCGAAGCCGACCTCGCCGGCGTCGTTCTTCACCAGCTGCAGGCCGATGTCGTGCCAGCCGATCGCCGCGCGGTCCTCCTTGGCGCCGCTGACCGCGATCTTGAACTTGCGCGGCAGGAAGGCGAACTCGGGGTGCAGCGTGCTCCACTGGCGCAGGATCTCGCAGTACGGCCGCGGATCGACGATCTCGTCGGGCGCCACGCCGGCGAAGGCATCGCTGGTGATGTTGCGGATGCAGTTGCCGCTGGTCTGGATGCCGTGCATGTCCACGGCCGCCAGTTCGTCCATCACGTCGGCCGAACGCTCCAGCGGGATCCAGTTGTATTGCAGGTTCTGGCGCGTCGTGAAGTGCGCGTAGCCGCGGTCGTACTCGCGCGCGATCTTCGCCAGCGTGCGCAGCTGGGCGCTCGACAGCGCGCCGTAGGGCACGGCCACGCGCAGCATCGGCGCATGGCGCTGGATGTACCAGCCGTTCTGCAGGCGCAGCGCGCGGAACTCGTCGTCGGGCAGCTCGCCGCGCAGGTGGCGCTCGAGCTGGTCGCGGAATTGCGCCGCCCGTGCATGCACGAAGGCGCGGTCGAAGTCGGTGTAGCGGTACATAGGGTTCAGTGGATGACCTTGAGGCCGGCGGTCACGAGCGACACGCACAGCAGCCCGCGCACCAGGCGTTCGGGCATGCGGCGCGTGAGCTGGGCGCCGATCCAGATGCCGGGCAGCGAGCCGATCAGCAGCGCGCCGAGCAGGCCCCAGTCGACGTGGCCGAGCGTGGCGTGACCGATGCCGGCCACCAGGGTCAGCGGCACCGCATGCGCGATGTCGGTGCCCACCAGGCGGTGCGCCTGGATGCGCGGGTAGAGCAACAGGATCAGCGTGGCGCCCAGGGCGCCAGCGCCGATCGACGACAGTGTGACCAGGGCGCCCAGGATCGCGCCGCTGGCGACGGTCAGCGCTGGCTTGTGCTGCTCGGGCAGCCAGCGTTCGAGCTTCAGGCCGACCTGCGTCCAGGCCTGGCGGTAGGCCACCACCACGGCGGTCAGCAGCAGCGCGATGCCCAGCGACAGGGTCAGCGCACTGGCCCAGGCCTTGGTGATGCCCGTGGCGTGCATCAGACCGATCATCGCGACGGCGGCCGGCAGGCTGCCGAGCAGCAGCAGCTTGGTGATGTGCCAGTCCACATGCCCGTGGCGGGTATGGGCCACCGCGCCGCCGGTCTTGGTGAGCGCCGCGAACCACAGGTCGGTGCCGATCGCCAGCGCCGGGTGCAGCTTGAAGACGCCGATCAGCAGCGGCGTCATCAGCGAGCCGCCACCCACGCCGGTCATGCCGACGATGGCGCCCACGGCAAAGCCGCTGAGGATGGCAATTGGATCCATGCCCGGACTCTAGGAACCCCTCATATGTTTGAAAAGAACAAAGAAGTGCGAAGCTAATGCTCCATCCGAATTTGCGGATGCGGCAGACAAAAGAAAACGGCCCAGTGTTGCCACCGGGCCGTGAAAGGTACCGTCAGACCTGGTACCGAGGAGACAACCTTTGAAGGCCAGCAGACATCGGTCTGCCGGCGGTGCTCAGAACAGGTGCATCACCTGCGTTCGAACAGGTGGCTTGCAATATGCGGGCCACCTGCCATGTTGTCGATCAGGCCGCGCGCTTGGCCTTGGTCGTTTGCGACGTCGCCTTGACGGCGGTGGCGGTCATGGCTTGGAAGTTGGCTTCGGCCACGTCGGCGGCCTGCTTGGCAGCCTTCTGCACCGATTCGAACGCGTTGTTGGCAGCAGCGACGGCCGAGCGCACCAGGGCGACGGCGTTCTCGGTGCCGGCCGGGGCGTTCTTGGAGGCGCTGTCCACCAGACCCAGGAACTTCTTCTGCGCGTCGGCGACTTGCGCTTCGGCGGCCTTGGCCACTTCGGCATTGGTCGCGGCGGCGATGTCATAGACATGGCGCGTGTAGGCAGCAGCCTTCTCAGCCGTCGGCTGCAGGTAGCTGGCTTGCAGGCTCAGCAGTTCCTGCGCGTCCTTCACCGACAGCGCGGCGGTGGTCGCGTCGTTGGCTTCGCCCAGGGCGGCCTTGGCGACTTGCAGGTTCAGTTCGACGAGCTTTTCGACGCCTTCGAAGGCCTTACCGGTCAGACCGAACAGGGTCTGGATGTTGGCCTTCTGGGCGGCGATGACTTGTTCAGCGGTCAGCATGGTGGGGATCTCCGAGAGAGTGGTTGAGGGTCGGGCTTGGAATCAGTTTGCTGCAGTGCAGCATGGAAGGAAGTATAGGGGTCAACCCGAGCAATGCAAGCCCTTTTTGCTGCACTGCACCAATCTAGACGGGTTTCTCTAACGGTGACAATCGCGCCCCGATGCAGGCCTTCTATGCCGACCACTTCGTGCTGCCGCTGCCCGCGGGCCACAGCTTCCCGATGGGCAAGTACGAGAAGCTGCGCGGGCGGGTGGTCGCCGAATGCCCCGGCATCCGGCTTGGGCCGGCCCTGCCGGCCAGCGACGGCGAGCTCGCGCTGGCGCACACGCCGGCCTATGTCGAAGCGGTCGCGCACGGGACCCTGTCCGCGGCCCAGCAACGCGAGATCGGCTTTCCATGGTCGCCGCGCATGGCCGAGCGGGCGCGGCGCTCCGTGGGCGCCACGATCTCGGCCGCCCGCACGGCCTTGCTGCACGGCGAAGGCGTGGCGGCCAATCTGGCCGGCGGTACGCACCACGCCCAGGCGGACAAGGGCAGCGGCTACTGCGTATTCAACGACGCGGCGGTGGCCGCGCGCCTGATGCAGGCCGAGTGGCACCGGCGCCATCGGCAGCTGCTGCGCGTCGCGGTGATCGACCTGGATGTGCACCAGGGCAACGGTACGGCGGCGATCTTTCAGGACGACGACACCGTGTTCACGCTGTCGCTGCACGCGGCGAAGAACTTTCCGTTTCGCAAGCAGGCCGGCGACCTCGATGTCGAGCTGCCCGACGGTTGCACGGACGAGCCCTATCTGGCCGCGCTCGACGGTGCGATGGCCGAACTCTGGCGCCGACACGGCACCCACCCGCCTGGGCTCGTGTTCTACCTGGCCGGCGCCGATCCGCACGAGGGCGACCGCCTCGGCCGCCTCGCGCTCACGAGCGCCGGCCTGGCCGAGCGTGACCGGCGCGTGTTCGACGCCTGCCGTGAACGCGGGATCGCGGTGGCCGCCAGCATGGCCGGTGGCTACGGGCGCGACATCGACGTCACGGTCGGTGTCCACCTCGGCACCCTGCGCATCGCCTTCGAGTCCTGGCAACG
>DATLIE010000260.1:0-18955 GCA_035539635.1 Burkholderiaceae bacterium | reverse complement strand
ACCGGCATCCAGTCGGTCTCGCCGTAGTTGCCGTTGATCTCGCCGGACAGTGACTCGAGCTCGTGGCGGATGTCCTCGTAGGCGTGCAGGGTCTCGCGCGAAGGCGCCGCGATCTGGATCAGCGTGGCGCTCATCTGATGCTCGGGGTGGCGCGCCAGCAGTTCGCGGAAGGCGCGCAGCCGCTGCGGCAAGCCCTTCGAATAGTCGAGTCGATCGATGCCTGCCAGCACGCGGCGTTTCGAATACTGCTGGCGCAGTAGCTGGTGGGTCTCGTTGGCCTCGCGCGATTGCGCCAGTTCCTGGAACGCCTCGACGTCGATGCCGATCGGAAAAGGCCGCACCGTCACGGTCCGCCCGTCGGTGTAGAACGAATCCGGCCCCGCCGCGCGACCCAGGTTCTCGTCGAGCACGCAGCGCGTGAAGTTCAGCGCGTCGGCCCGGGTCTGCACGCCGACCAGGTCGTACTCGAAGAAGTCCTCGATCAGCTCGTCGTGGCCCGGGATGGCCGCCAGGATCGATGGCGGCGGCACCGGGATGTGCAGGAAGAAGCCGATGCGCTGCGTGCAACCGAGCGCGCGCAGCTCGGAGGCGAGCGGGATCAGGTGGTAGTCGTGCACCCAAATCAGGTCGTCCGGCCTGAGCAAGGGCATGAGGCGGCGCGCGAACAGCCGGTTCACGCGCCGGTAGCCTTCGACGAAGCCGAGCGCGAAGTCAGCCAGGTCGAGCCGGTAGTGAAACGCCGGCCACAGCGCCTGGTTGGCGTAGCCGAAGTAGTAGGCGTCGCGGTCCTCGCGGGTCAGGTCGAGCGTCGCCAGTTGCACCCCGCCCACGCGCTGCAGGTGCAGCTCGCCGCCATCGGGCGGCATGTCGGCGGTGGACTCCACGATCTCGCCGCTCCAGCCGAACCAGAGGCCGCCGCAATCGCGCAGCGCGTCGCCCACCGCCACGGCCAGGCCGCCGGCCATGCCCTTGCGGGGGTCGCCGACGCGGTTGGAGACGACGACCAGGCGCTGGCTCATGATCGGCGCAACGCCAACGCGCCGTCGACGGCGAACACCTCCTGCACCGGCTTGACTTCGGGCAGCACGTACACCGGTGCGCCGCGCGCCGCGAACAGCGGTTTGAGCTGCCGGTCGTAGAACCGCGCGGGCACGTTGATGCAACCGTAGGAGATGCGCCTGTCGGCCGCGTCGGGCGAAGCCAGGCGTTCGAGGCGGCGTTCCCGCGGGTCGGTCAGGCGCACGCGGTGCATCGACACGGCGGCCGCATGGTCGACCCAGATCACGTCCTCGCCGAGCGCGTTGCGTCCCGCGCGCGCGAAGAAGCGGCCCGCTGGCGTCGTGCGCTCCTCGGGCCGCACCTGATCAATCGGCCGGTCGCCGATGCCGGGCACCGTGTCGTCGCCGACCGCGGCGCCCAGCAGCACCTGGCTGGATGCCTGCAAGCGCGCCGCCGCGTCGAACGCGTACAGGCGTGCCGCCTTCTTGTCGACGATGACGAAGGCGTGGCCGGCGTTGTCGCCCGACGCCGCGATCCAGTCCGCGACGCGACGCGCGTCGGGCGAGGCCGGCTCGCCGGCGAAGTCGGCCGCGCGAGCCGTCATCGGTGCGACCGCTGCGGGCGTGCGCAGCGACGTGAGCCAGGGCCAAGCCAGAGGGATGCCCAGCGCCGCGATCGCCGCCCCCGCGATGAGGCCCGAGCGCACCGCATCCAGAACCTCGCCCCGCCAGCGCGGGAGCATTCGGCCCCAGCGTTCTAGCCACGGCTCAAGCCACGCTCTCATCCGATCACCCTCCCACGGCGCAGTTGTTCTCACACGAGCCGGGGCCACCGGTGGATCCGGCGGCCCCGGCGCACACGGCAGGTCGCGTCAGTTGCGGTCGGGCTTCATGCCCTGGTCCGCCGGCGGAGCGTCGGTCGAGGCGCCGGACGGCGTCGCGGGCGTGCTGCTCGTCGCGGGCGTCGTGCTGGGTTCGGCCGCCGGGGGCGCTGCTTGCGCAGGCGCCTGGGTGGCGGCGGGCGGGGGTGCGGTGGTCTGGTCGGTCGTCGTGGTCTGCGCGACCGCCAGGGCGATCGCACTCACCAGCGAGGCCGCCACGGCCGTGGAGACGGAAAGTTTCAATGCACTCATGCTTGCACTCCTTGCAAGAGCAGTGGTTGATCTCGAGGGCGGGACCGGAAGATCCGGTAGACGAAGCCTAGGTGCGTGGCTTTGTCGGTCTTGTCAGGTGCCGCCCCGGCGGCTTGTAGGACGAGGCCTTACGGACCCGGCCGCACCCCGTGTTGTGCGGCCCGCGCGCAACGCGGGCAAAGTTGTGGGCGCTTGTTCCACTATGATGGATTACTGATCCAGCATGGAAGAGTCGCTCTCCACCTCCCTGCACGAGCGCATCGCGCGCCGCGTGCGCGACCTGCGCCAGGCGCAGGGGCTGTCGCTCGACGCGCTGGCGGCGCGTTGCGCGGTCAGCCGCTCGATGATCTCGCTGATCGAGCGCGGCGAGAGCAGCCCCACCGCCGTGGTGCTCGAGCGCCTGGCGACCGGCCTGCAGGTGCCCCTGGCCTCGCTGTTCGACGCCCCCGAACCCTCGCCCTCGCCCGTCGCGCGCGCGGCCGAGCAACCGCTGTGGCGCGACCCGCATTCGGGCTACGTGCGGCGCAACGTGTCGCCGGCCGGGACCGACTCGCCGATCCGCATCGTCGAGGTTGCGTTCCCGCCGCGCGCGCAGGTGGCCTACGAAACCGGAGCGCGCGAGCCGACGGTGCACCAGCAGATCTGGGTGCTCGAGGGCAGCATCGAAGTGACGCTCGGCGACGAGACGCACCGCCTGAACGCCGGCGACTGCCTCGCGCACCGCCTCGACCGCCCGGTCGCCTACCGCAACCCCACCCGAGCGACCGCGCACTACGCCGTGGTCATCGTCTCCACACCGAGGTGAACACCGTGAACGACGACGCTGCGGTGCGCCGCATCGATGCCTTGAACGAGGCGGATGCGCAGGGGCTGGCGGACCTGCTGATCGACTGCGTCGATGGCGGTGCGTCGGTCAGCTTCATGCACCCGCTGACACGCGAGCGCGCGCTGGCGTTCTGGCGCCGTGTCGGTGCCGGCGCGGCGCGCGGCGAGCGCGTGCTGCTGGTGGTGGCGGACGGGCACGGCATCGTCGGCACCGTGCAGGTGATCCTCGACCAGGCCGAAAACCAGCCGCATCGCGCCGACGTGGCCAAGATGCTGGTGCACAGGCGCGCGCGCCGGCGCGGCTGGGGCGAGGTGCTGATGCGCGCGGCCGAGCACGAAGCGCGCGCCGCGGGCAAGTCGCTGCTGGTGCTCGACACCGCGAGCGCCGACGCCGAGCGCCTGTACGAACGCCTGGGCTGGCAGCGCTGCGGCGTGATCCCGGGCTATGCCCTGCTGCCGCACGGCGGCCTGTGCGACACGGTCTACTTCTACCGCCAGCTCGACGCGCGCTGAAGTCGCGGGTCAGGCACCGGTGCGGGCCCGCGCCTCGAGGTCGGCCTTGAGCTCGGGCGCCAGCTTCAACTGCCGCGCCAGTTCGTCGAGGTAGGCGCGCTCCATGGTCGTCGTGTCGTCGGCCACCAGCACACTGGCCAGGTAGATCTCGGCCGCCATCTGCGGGCTCGTGCTCGCGGCGGCCACCTCGGCCGGCTCGACGGGGCGACGCAGTTCGGCCTCGACCCAGCCGCGCGTCGCGGGGTCGGCATCCAGGCGCTGCAGCTCGGCCTCGACCACGCCACGCTCACGCTCGTCCATGTGGCCGTCGGCGCGCGCCGCGGCGATCAGCGCCTTGAGCATCGCGCGGCTGTGGTCCTCGAGTTGCGGCGCGGACAGGCGGGCGAAGTCCGTCGGCGCCGGCAAGGTCGCCCGCACCGACGCCTGCGGTGCGCCGGCCGCCGCCGCCGGCGCGCCCGCCTGCTGCTTGGCCTGCCATTCGTTGTAGGCGCGCCAGGCCAGCGTGCCGAGCGCGGCCACGGTGCCGATCTTCAGGGCCTGGCCACCCAGGCGGCGGCCGCCGCGACTGCCGAGCAGCAGCGCGAGCGCGCCGCCGGCCGCCGCGCCGGTGGCGTACTTGCCGAGATCGCCCGATTGCTTCGCGCTCTCATACCTGGACACGCCGGACTGCAGCAACTGTTCGAGCAGGTTCTGGATGCTCATGGGACCTCGACAACAAGGGTGGCTTCGATGCGTCGCACTCTAGCGCGAGCGTCGAAACCCCACGCTCAGAGCGCCACCGTGCGACCGACGAAAAGGATCGGCCCGGTGGGACGCCCGATCGGCGAGCCGGCCTCGGGTTCGAGCGTGATCTCGAACAGCTGTTGCGCCTGCACCGCGGGCAGCCGCGACACCGGCAGCTCCACGGTCTGGTCGGCGCGCACCAGGCCGAGCGACGTCGGGCCGGCCGCGCCCTCGGGCTTGGTCCAGAACTGCAGCGCCCGCCCGGGCGGCACGGGGGTGGGCGGCCCCACCGGCACCAGGCGCAGCGTGCCGCCGGCCTGCAGTTCCACCACCCAGCCGGTGGACTGGTTCTCGGGGCTTTGCAGCACGGCCAGGTAGCGCGCGCCGGTGGGCTCCGGCGGTCGCACCAGCAACTGCACCGCCAGGAACAGCGACGCCGCCAGCGCCAGCGCGCTGACGCCTTGCCACAGGCGCAGGCCCTGCCACCAGGGCAGGCGCACGGCCGGCGCTGCGCCCTCGAGCGCGCGTTCGATGCGCTCCCACAGCTGCACTCGCGGCAGCGCGGGCGCGGCCCGCGCGCTGAGGGCGAGCAGCCGGTCCTGCCAGGCGTAGACCGCGGCCTGCAGGTCGGCGTCGCGCGCCAGCGCAGCGGCGAACGCGGCGTGGTCGTCGCTGCCGAGCGTGCCGAGCACGTACTCGCCAGCGGCGGCAGCGCGCTCGTCGGGGTCGCGCAGGTCGATCACGCCATGCACTCCTTCAAGCTCGCGAGGCTGCGCCGGATCCACGACTTCACGGTGCCCAGCGGCGTGTTCAGCCGTTCGGCGATCTGCTCGTGCGTATAGCCGTCGACGAAGGCGTGCAGCACGCAGGCGCGTCGCGCCTCGTCCAGGCGTTGCAGGCAGCGCTCGAGGCTGTCGGTGTCGAGCGCTCGTTCGGCCGCGCCTTGTTCGGTCGCCTGCTGCGCGTCGGACAGCTGGGTCAGTTCGTCCGGATCGAGCGCCTGCAGGCGCCCGCCCGACTCGCGCACGTCCTTGAGCGCGCGGTGACGCACGATCGTGTAGATCCAGCCCCGTGCCGAGCCGAGCGCCGGCTGGTAGGTCGCGGCGTGCTGCCACACCTGCAGGAATGCGTCGTGCAGCACGTCCTCGGCGTGCTCGCGATCGCGCACGATGCGCAGCGCCACGCCGAGCAGCCAGCGCCCCTCGCGCTCGTACAGCGCGCGCAGCGCGAAGCGCTCGCCGCGCGCACAGGCGAGCACGGCGGCTTCGTAGTCGAAGGCAGGCAAGGAGGTCGGCATGCGGCGGGCTGCGAAGTCGGCGCCAGAAGGCGCGCGGACTCTAGCAGCCCGCCCCGCGCGATCCTGGTTCAGGCCGCCTTCCAGAAGATGTAGTCGGCCTGGTACTTGACGATCTCCTTGCGGCCGAGGCCAGCGGCGTCGCAGGCGCTGGCCGGCGCGACGCCGCCCCGGGTGGCGACGCGCTGCACGTAGGTGATGCCCGTCATCGCGCCCGATCCCATGGCCGGATTCGCCTTCACCAGCTGCAGCGGAATGCTGCCCGCCATCGCCGGTGCCACCGCCAGCTGGGCGCCGGTGATCTTCGAGCCGTCGTTGGCGGCCCAGGTCGCGGGCGGGCCGTAGTAGGTGCCGAGCTTGCTGCCGCTGCGGCTGTTGAGGTCGGCCTGCGGCCCCACGAAGACCCACTCGAAGGCGCCGGCTTCGTTGGCCTTGGCCCGGCACTCGTAGGTGATCTCGCCCACGCCCACGGTCTCGAGTGCGACGCGATGGCCGGCGGGCACCTTGACCGCGTCGGGCAGGCTGTCCTGGCTGAACGGCCTGGCCATCGAACTGGCGGCCGGCATGCCGCCGCAGGCCGACAGCGCCGCGAGGGCCACGAGCGAGAGCGGGACGGCGATGAACTTGTGCATGAGAACACTCCTTGAAGGGATGGGTTGCGCGGGATGTGGCCGGAGCTCACCTTCCCTACTAGCCGCGAGGGCGGCGCGCAGATGCACGGGCGCGAGAAATCTTTGGGGGGTCGGCGGCGACCCGCCCGGCGGCCGCATACTCGGCCACGAGCGTGGGCTCCTCGCGGCGCTCGCTCGCTCGCATGCACGGCTACCGCACCCACCAGACCCGCATCGCGATCGACGGCGTCGAGGATCTCGTGATCCGCTCGCTGGCCGACCGCCAGCAGTTCCACGACCCGCTCGGGCATGCCGCGACACTGGGCATCTCCTCGGCCGCGTGGCCCCTGTTCGGCCTGCCTTGGCCCTCGGGCGTGCAGCTCGCGGCGCAGCTGGCGGCGCGGCCGGTGCACGCGGGCGAGCGCATCCTCGAGATCGGCTGCGGCCTGGCCCTGCCCAGCCTGGTGGGCCACCGCCGCGGCGCCGACATCACCGCGAGCGACTGCCACCCGCTCGCGGCGGCCTTTCTGCGTGCCAACCTGCGCCTGAACGGCCTCGAGCCGATGAGCTACCGCCATGGCCAGTGGAATGTCCAGGCGCGCGAACGCGTGCGCGAGGGCGCGCACCGCGGCAGCGTGGTGCGCGGGCGCTACGACCTGATCATCGGCAGCGACCTGCTGTACGAGCGCGACGCCCGCGGCGGCCTCGCGGCCTTCATCGCGCACCACGCGCTGCCCGACGCGCTGGTGTGGATCGTTGACCCGGATCGCGGCAACCGCCCCGCCTTCCACCGCGACATGGCCCGTGCCGGGTTCACACGCGAAGAGCGCCGGCTCGACCGCGCCGCCGCGCCAGGCCTGCCCGCCTACCGCGGGCGCATGCTGAGCTACCGGCGGGGCGCGCCGCCGGAGTCGGCCACGCCGGTTACCGCCGTCATGCCGTGACCAGCTGCCGCAGCGCTCGGCGGCGCATCGGCAACAACGGCGCCAGCGCGACCAGCCCGGCAACCCCGATGGCGCGCTCGAGGTAGCGCAACTCGTCCAGGTCGGCCTGCACGGCCGCGTCCCACTGGGGTCGAAAGCCCTGCTCGCGCATCATGAGCTGTCCCTTGGCACGCATCGAAAGTTCGGTGAAGACGCGCAGGTAGCACAGCAGATCGGCGAGCACCGCGGGCGGAAAGCGCGCCCGCAGCGTTGCCAGGTAGCGCCCGACCGGCGCATCGGTCCATTCGCCGGACCGCAGCAGGCCCAGCAGTTCGGCGTCGGCATCGAAGCCGCGGCCGAGCCACTCGCCGAGCGCCCGCTCGCCGAGCGAGAAGGCGCCGAGCAGCAACGCCGGCACCACCACCAGCACCACCACCGTCGCCAGCTGCGGCCACTCGATCAGGTGATTGAACAGGCCGTGCAGCAGCGCGGCGGCCGCGAAGCCGATCGCGGCGGCACGCCAGGCACCGGACTCGTGGCGCTCCTGGATCAGCAGCGCCATCACCGCGAAGGCCGCCGTCGCCCCGCCATGCATCACCGCGGTGCCGAAACCGCGCACGATCCAGGTCGGCAGCCCCGCCTCGGGCACGCGCGACAGCGCATGCAGGTTCTCGATCAGGGCGAAGCCGCTGCCCACGGCGAAGCCGGCGATCGCCGCGTCGATCAGGAAGCCGATGCGGTGACGCCTCACCAGCCACACGATCACGGCGGCCTTGAGCGCCTCCTCCACCAGCGGCGCCACCAGGCGCGAGTAGGCGTCGAGCGACAGGCCGAGCAGGCCCAGCAGGGCGCCGTTGAGCGCCAAGCCGACCAGCGCAGCCACCATGCCCGCCCCCAGCAGGGCTGCGATCTGGCGCAGCGGCATCAGCTGGTAGCTGTCGAGCAGCACCAGCAGCCCGAGGTAGCCGAACACGGGCAAGAGGCACAACAGGGCGGGCAGCAGCAGGTCGGTCGGCACGGCTACATGATTTTGAGCGACAACATCCACTCGTCGCCCGCGCGCCGCCCGCCGCGATGGCCGGCGCCGTAGCCGGCCGACAGGATCATCTCGTACCAGTGCAGGACCGACAGGCGCAAGTCCCACTGCATGCCCAGGCTCAGGCTCGACGTCGACGCCGAGCCCTCGCGCGGAGAGGTGCGCAGCGCCGTGGCGAAGACCGCCGGGCGCAGCCAGGTGGCGTGAAAGCCCGGCCAGCCGGCCGACTCGAACACCACGGGCGGCAGGTTGAGTTCGACCATCTGGCGCACGAAGCGCCGCCCGGCGATCTCGTCGATCTCGAAGCCGGGCATCGAGCCCACCTCGCGGTAGCGTTTGACGGCGCCGTTGTCGATCACGTTGTTGCCGAAGCCGCCGAAGTAGACGTTGCCGAGCGAGCCGCCGCGTGCGCCGGCGGTCACGCCGAGTGCGCTGCGCGACCACAGGGATGCATGTTCCCAGGGCAGCGACCAGCCGAAGTCGAACCCCGCCCGCCACTGCGTCGCCCGCGCACCCGGCACCACGCTGGTTCTCAGCCCGGTCGACGCCGCGAGGCCCTTCTCGTCGTCCACCGCGCCGAGCGAGCGGCGCAGGAAGGCGTAATGCAGGCCGACCTCGGCGGTCGACAGCCGGTCGAATCCGCTGGCGACGTTCTGGTTGGCCGGCAGCGTGTCGATGCCGGTGTAGTGCGCCAGGTCGAACTTCAGGTCGAGCCGGCGCGGTTCGTCGTACACCAGCGGCCAGTCGTAGCCGAGCTTGGCCGCGAAGCCCTTGCGGCCGCGCTTGGTCGGGCCGAACAGGTCGTAGAAGTCCGACCGGTTCCACGACAGCGCGGCGCGCCAGCCGAGGTAACGCGCCGTGGCCTCCAGGTGCACGCGCTCTTTCGACGCGAGTTCGCTGTCGGGCGTGACCGCGAGCGTCAGGCCGATCGCGGCGAAGCCCAGCGGGTCGCCCAGGTTGGCGTGGTACCCCACACCCACCGCCCCCTTGTAGCCCTGCAGCACCGGGTGGGCGTTGTGCAGGCGGATCTCGCCCAACGGCCGGTACGCGCCGCGCCGCGTCACCAGCGCGTCGCCGTCCACCTGGTCGGGCGCGGCCACCTGCCACTGCTGCAGTTCGGGATGCCGCTTCACGGCCTCGTTGCCGAGGAAGCGGATCGCGCCGACGTCCTGCAGCGGCCGCGGGTTGTCGATGATCGACGGCACGAAGCCCTGGCCGGTGAACGCGAGTACGAGCAGGCGCCCGTCGGCCAGCGGCAGCGGCCGGAACAGGCCGGCCTCGGCGTTCGTCAGCGCCTCGGTCTGCCCGTCGGCGACGGCGCAGCGGAAGATGTTGGACACCCCGGTGTAGAAGCTGCTGCCAACCAGGTGGCGCCCGTCGGGTGAGAAGACGAAGCCTTCGGGCATCGACTGGCCGAAGGCGCACTGTCCGAGCTGTTCGAGCCGGCCCTGCTGCAGCGCGGGCAGCGACCAGATGCGCACGAACTGGTCGCCACTGGCTTCGCTGACCGAGGCGGACAGGCGCTGGCCGTCGGGCGACACGTCCAGGTCGGTCGGCACCACGCCGTAGGGCAAGGTGTGCAGCTGCTGCCACTGCGTGTACGGCGGCGCGATCCGGACCAGGGTCGCCAGCCCGTTCTGGTGCCGCACGCCCAGCAGCGTGCCGTCGCTGCGGTTGAAGACCAGCTCGCCGATGCGTGCGTCCTCGATCAGGCGGGTCTCCTCGCCGCTGCGCAGGTCCAGCCGCATCAGGTCGCGCCAGGCCAGGTTGTCAGCGGTGTAGAAGACCTGGCGCTGCGCCGGGTCGAAGGCCAGCGAGGTCACCGAATACAGCACGCCGCCCTTGATGTCGGCCAGCCGCTGGACGCTGCCGTCGCGCATGTCCAGCGCCCCCACATGCTCGACGATGCCGGCCTGGCGGAAGGCACCGTACAGCGTGTGGCCGTCGACGAAGAAGCGCGAGCTCGACCCGAGCGCGCGCGGCACCAGGGCCCGGGCCGGCGTGATCGGCTGTTTGCGCACTTCGGCCAGGTTGCGCTGCTGGAACGCCTTCTCGAACGCGATCCACTGCCGCCAGGCGTCGTCCAGCGACAGCCCGAAGACCTGTTCGAACTGCTCGGCATAGTGGCGCCGGCTGCCCTCGTCACGACGCAGCCACTGCACCACCTGCTGCGGCGAATGCTCCAGCGCCAGCCAGGTCATGAAGCGCGTGCCGTAGAGGTAGGCGTTGGCGCCGACCTGGAAGTCGACGCGCACGCCGCGCGAGGCCAGGCCGAGCGGGTCGTAGAACGGCGCACCGTCGCGCACCATCGCGCGGAACACCATCTCGTCGTAGCCGCCCTGCGCACGGCCGAGGCCACCCGCCATCCAGGTTTCCATGAACACCGCCGCGCCCTCGAGCAGCCAGCGCGGCGTGTTGAAGCGCGGCACGGTGAACCAGCTGTACAGCAGCGACTCGGGGTGCGCCGCTTGCGGCGCGACCTTGCCGAACAGCGCGCCGCGCCAGGCCCGGTCCTGCGACGACGCGAGGTCGGTCGTCGCGATGTGCACCAGCTCGTGGTTCATCAGCGAGTACATGCGCTCGCTGCTCGGGTTGGTCTCGAAGGCGTTGGAGGCCGGCGAGACCTCGACGCGCAGCGAGTTCAAGGGCATCGGCGACGCACCGGCGTTGCCGTAGTCGGCGAAGTCCTTGAGCAGCACGGTGACCGGCTGCGACGGCCGCCAGCCGAAGCGTTGACGCTGCCAGCGCAGCGACTGGGTGAAGGTCCGGACCACGTGCGGGGTCAGGAAGTCCAACGTCGGCGACACGTAGACCAGACGCAGGTCCGGCGTCTCGATCACCGACAAGCCGAGCGGGCTGTCTTCGCCGCCGGCCGCATCGTCCGCCACCGCGGCGGTGGCCAGCGCCAGCATCGACGCGGCCACGGTGCAGAGGACGATTCTTGTTCTTGTCATGCGCCTGCGCAGCATACGGGCGGCGCGCCGACGGGTCCAACGAAACCGCCGGCGCGAGGCCGGCGGTGTTGCATGCGAGTCGAGAGCTTGTCGATCAGCGGGACGCGCGTTCCATCTGGCTGCGGCTGGCCTCGATGCTCTGCATCATGCGCTGTGCGTCCGCGCTGCTCAAGGCGCGGGCCGCGACATCGGTGCTCATCAGGACGCGGCTGGCCTCGGCATTGGCGACGATCACCCGCGCCAGGTCGGCCTTCTCGAGCGCCAGGCGAGCAACGTCGACTTTGCGCAGCATCATCAAGGCCGCTTCGGGCTGGGCAAGCAGTGCACGCTCGAGCACCGCACGGTCGACTGCCGCACGGTCGACTGCTGCGCGGTCAACCGCTGCACGATCGACCGCTGCACGATCGACCGTTGCACGATCGACCGCTGCACGATCGACCGCCACCGCGTCGGCCGCTCGCGCCCGCTCCATCTTCAACTCGGCCACCGCGGCCTTGTCCAGCTTCACCCGGTCCGCGACGATCATCTCGGCGAGCACGCTGCGCGACAGGTCGGCGTCGGCCAGCACCGTCTTGGCCAGGTCGATGTCCTGGACCGTGGCGCGGCTGACGTCGATGGCGCCGAGCATCACGCGGCTGGCGTCGGCGTTCTTCTGCAGCACGCGTGCGAGGTCGCGCACCGCCGACTGCTTGGCGAAGGCGCTCAGCTCCGGGTCCTTGACGATGCGGTCGAAGGCATCGCTTTGCATCAGCTGCGCAATCGTCTGGTCGCCCAGCTTCACGGCCTCCGCGCCGGCCTGGGGCGCGCGATAGCGCTCGGCCGGGGCGATCGTGCCCATCACATCCTGCGACTTCGGCGGGTAGTCGAACACGATGGCGGCGATGCCGACGGCGACGGCCGCGAAAGCGCCACCAGCGACCAGCTTGCGATTGATGCTCATGCGACCAAACTCCTCGGATGGGGCCGGCCACAGCAGCCGGCGCAGGGTTGAAAGAATGCCGAACGACCTGTTGTTATGAAGTCCGTGCTCAATTACGGACGACGGCGCGGAAAGTTGGTGCGGCCGCAACGCGGCACGGATCGAAGGCAGGAGATCCGCCGGCGCGTCGGCCTGCGGCACGTGCCGCAGCTGGCCGAACAGCGAACGCCAGGCCTCGAACTCGGCCCGTGCGTCCGGGTCGGCCGCCAGGCGGGCTTCGAGGGCGCGCGCCTCGTCGGGCGACGCCTGCCCGTCCAGCACGGCGTGCATCAGGCGCTGCAGGTCTTCGCTCGCCATCTCAGGCCTCCCCGTTTGGGCCGACATGGGCCCGCAGGCGCCGGCGCGCCTCGAACAGGCGTGACTTGACGGTCTTCTCGTCGATGTCGAGCGCCCGGGCGATCTCGTCGTAGCCGAGTTCGCCGAAGTGGCGCAGCGTCAGCACGGTGCGGTCGGCAACGGACAGCTTCATCAGGGCCTCGTGCAAGTTGCGGGTCGCCTGGCTCGTGGCCAGGGCGTGTTCGGGTCCGGCCGCATCGCCATCGGCGGCATCGAAACCGTCGTCGAGCGGCTCCTCCCGGTCGCGGCGGCGCAGCAGGTCGAGCGCCTCGTTGACCGCGATGCGGTAGAGCCAGCTGAAGAATCGGTAGCGTGGGTCATAGTCGTCGAGCTTCTCCACGACTCTCAGGAAGGCCGTCTGCGCCACGTCGTTGGCGTCTTCCGGCCGGCGCAGGATCCACAACGCTGCGTTGTAGATCGGCCGCTGGTAGCGCACCACCAACGCGACGAAGGCTTCTCGGTCGCCGCGCCTGAACGCGGCCAACGCCAGCTGATCGTCGTCGTCACTCACAAATACGGGCGACGCGGCGAAAAGTTGGACTCAGGGTGCGGCATCGAGCTCGAACAGCTGGTCGAAGCCCGAGTAGGTGAGGATGTCCCGGATGTGCGGCCGGACGCCCTCCAGCCGCAGCCGGCCCCCCGTGGCCATCAGGCGCTTCTGGGTCTTGAGCAGCACCCCCAGGCCGGCGCTGGAGATGTAGTCCAGGCCGCTGCAGTCGAGCACCAGGGGCGCACCCGACAGACCGTCGAGCACCGCCTGGGCCTGGGACGCCTGGGCAGCGTCGAGCCGCCCCGCGACGCGGACCCGGCCATCCTCGCCGCGTTCAGCCGCGAACATCGCCATCCCCCGGCCCGACGCGAAAGCAGATCCGACTCTGGCGCTGCACCGGGTCGTGGTCGTAGCGCAGGTCGGAGACCAGACGGCGCAGCAGGTGCAGGCCGAGTCCGCCCGCGCGGCGCTCTTCGAGCGGCAGGTCCACCTGCGCGTCCGGCGCACGCACCACGTCAAACGGCTCGACGCCGGTGTCGATCAGGGTCACTTGCGCTCCTTCTGAGCCACAGTCGATCTCGATGAAGACCGTGGGCTCGCCCTCGGGTTCGTATTTCACCATGTTGGTGAAGAGCTCCTCGATAGCGAAATCCAGGATGTGACGCTGTCGCGCGTCGAGTGCCGAGCCCTCCAGCGCCGCGGCGCTGAACGCCACGATCTCTTCCAGGGCCTCCAGGCGCCGGGCGAAGTGGGCTCCGCGCTTCATCGCACGGCCGTCGCCCCGAGCGCCGCCGCCACCTCGGGTGGCGCCTGCACCAACTCGATCAGCACGCCCTCTCCTCCGCGCGGGAACTCGTCGTTGCCCTTGGGGTGGATGAAGCAGATGTCGTGCCCAGCGGCGCCCTTGCGGATGCCGCCCGGTGCGAAACGCACGCCCTGCGCGGTCATCCACTCGACGGCCCTGGGCAGGTCGTCGACCCACAGGCCGATGTGGTTCAGCGGCGTCGCGTGCACGGCCGGCTTCCTGTCCGGGTCCAGCGGCTGCATCAGGTCGACCTCCACCGCGTGGGCACCATGGCCGAGTGCACAGATGTCCTCGTCGACGTTCTCGCGCTCGCTGACGAAGGTGGACTTCGTCTCGAGGCCGAGCATGTCGACCCAGAGCGAGCGCAGCCGCTGCTTGTCAGGGCCACCGATGGCGACCTGCTGCAGGCCGAGGATGCGGAAAGGTCGGTCGCTCATGAAAGTCCCAGTTCGTCGAAGGCGATGCGATGCGCCTGCAGCACCTGATTGCCCATGCCGCGCAGCGACAACGCGACGCGCCGGGTGCCGAAGTCGATCTCCACCACACCGTAGTGCGGTACGGTGACGAGCGGGCCCAGGCGGTTGGGCCCGTCCTCTTTCGCACTCGCCCAAGGGTGCGTGACGCCGCTGCTCGTCATCTCGTGCAGCGCGTACGGCAGCATGCCCCCTGACTCGCGATAGAGGCCACCGATGTGCCGGTCGCCCGACACGATCACCACGCCGCGCGCACCCGTGTCGCGGATCAGGCGGACCAGGCGCTCGCGCTCGGCCGGCATGTTGCCCCAGCGCTCCCAGCCATGGCCCTCGACCACGCACTGGATGCTGCTGACGATCACGCGGGCGTCGGCCGGTTCGCGCAGGCGGGCCTCGAGCCATTGCCATTGCGCCGCGCCGAGCAGCGTCTTGGCCGGGTCGGCGTCGGGCAGGTAGCGCTCCTTGCCGGGCGCGCCGCGCTGGTCGGTGATCTTCAGCGGCGAGCGGAACCAGCGTGTGTCGAGTGCGATCAGCTGCACGCGGTGGCCGGCGCGCTCGATCGTCTGCGCGTGGTACAGCCCCTCGCGCGCGCGGCGCGGGTCGTCGGCCGCGACGCGCCAGAAGCGCAGCAGCTCGTCCTTGCTCGCCTGCTTGTGCTCGAACGCCGCGCCACCGTCGTTCAGGCCGCAGTCGTGGTCGTCCCAGATCGCCAGGTGCGGCACGCTCGAGCGCAGGCGCTCGAAGTTGGCGTGACGCGCCAGCGTGTCGTAGGCACGGCGCAGCCGAGCGATGTCGAACGGCTGCTCGCTCGCATAGACGTTGTCGCCGGCGAAGACGAAGAAGTCGGGCTGCTCCGCCAGCGCCGCGTCCCAGATCGGCTGCGGCTTGTCCTGGTCGGCGCACGAGGCCACGCCGATGCGCACGCGGGCGCCGCTGCCCACGTCCGCCCTCGCGCAGCCGGCCAGCGCCGCCGCGCCGGCGACGATGACCTCACGCCGCGCAACACCCGTCATGCGAACGAGACGATCGGCTGGTCGACCGCCAGGCTCTCGCCCTTCTTCGCCAGCACCTCCTTGACCGTGCCGTCCTGCGCGGCGGTGAGGATGTTCTCCATCTTCATCGCCTCGATGACCGCCAGCTTCTCGCCGGCCAGCACCTTCTGTCCCGGCTGCACCGAAATGTCGGCCAGCAGGCCGGGCATCGGCGAGAGCAGGAACTTGGACAGGTCCGGCGGCGCCTTGTGCGGCATCAGCTTCAGCAACTCGGCGGCGCGCGGCAGCAGCACCAGGGTCTGGATCGCGGTGCCGTTGTGCGCCACGCGGATCGCCAGCGGGCGCTTCTCGCCGCCGCGCTCCACCTGCGCGGTGAAGGCCTTGCCATTGCACGTGCCCATCATCAGCACCTCGCCGAGCTTGCTCTCGCTCTGGATCGCGAAGTGGCGCTCGCCGATCACCACGTCGGCCTTGCCCGCGACAGCGTCGAACTCGTCGATGTGCACAGCATGGTGCTCGTGCGCACCGTCTGGCTTGAGCACCACCACCACCAGGTCGGGCAGGTTGGTCGCGCCGTGGCCGGCGATCTGGCCGCTGATGCCCATTGCGCGCTCGCGCGCCTTGCGCCGCACGAAGGCCGCCAGCGCCACCAGGAACAGCGGGTCGTCGTGCGCCACGTCGGCCGTCGAGAAACCCTTGCCGTAGTGCTCGGCAATGAAGCCGGTGTTGAAGTCGCCGTCGACGAACTTCGGATGCGCCAGCAGCGCCGACTGGAACGGCACGTTGCTCGAGATGCCGCGGATCACGAAGGCGTTGAGTGCCTCGCGCATCTTCGCGATCGCGTCGAGCCGGTCGCGCCCGTGCACGATCAGCTTGGCGATCATCGAGTCGTAGAACATCGGGATCTCGCCGCCCTCGTAGACGCCGGTGTCGACGCGCACGCCGCCGCCTTCGGCATGAGGCTGCGCGGCGCTCATCGTCGCCGCCGGCGGGCGGAAGGTGATCAGGCGCCCGGTCGACGGCAGGAAGTTGCGGAACGGATCCTCGGCGTTGATGCGGCACTCGATCGCCCAGCCCCTGCGGGCGATCTGCTCCTGCGTGAACGGCAGCGTTTCGCCGGCGGCCACGCGGATCATCAGCTCGACCAGGTCGAGCCCGGTGATGCACTCGGTGACCGGGTGCTCAACCTGCAGCCGCGTGTTCATCTCGAGGAAGTAGAAGCTCTGGTCGGCGCCGACCACGAACTCGACCGTGCCGGCGCTCTGGTACTTCACGGCCTTGGCCAGCGCGACGGCCTGCGCACCCATCGCCTGGCGCGTCTCGTCGCTGATGAAGGGCGACGGCGCCTCTTCGATCACCTTCTGGTGGCGGCGCTGGATCGAGCATTCGCGCTCGTGCAGGAACACCACGTTGCCGTGTGCGTCACCCAGCACCTGGATCTCGATGTGGCGCGGGCTCTCGACGAACTTCTCGATGAAGACGCGGTCGTCGCCGAAGCTGTTTCGGGCCTCGTTGCGGCACGAGCTGAAGCCCTCGAAGGCGTCCTTGTCGTTGAAGGCCACGCGCAGGCCCTTGCCGCCGCCGCCGGCGCTGGCCTTGATCATCACCGGGTAGCCGATGTCCGTGGCGATCTTGACCGCCTGCTCGGGTGAGTCGATCGCCTCGTTCCAGCCCGGAATGGTATTGACCTTGGCTTCCTTCGCGAGCTTCTTCGACGCGATCTTGTCGCCCATCGCGGCGATCGAGTGGTGCTTGGGGCCGATGAAGACCAGGCCCTCGTCCTCGACGCGCTTGGCGAAGGCCTCGTTCTCCGACAGGAAGCCGTAGCCGGGATGGATCGCTTCGGCGCCAGTGGCCTTGGCCGCGGCGATGATCTTGTCGGCCGCGAGATAGCTCTCGCGGCTCGGCGCGGGACCGAGCAACACCTTCTCGTCGGCCAGTTCCACGTGCAGCGCGTCGCGGTCGGCCTCGGAGTACACGGCCACGGTGGAAATGCCGAGCTTCTTCGCCGTCTTGATGACGCGGCAGGCGATCTCGCCGCGGTTGGCTATCAGGATCTTCTTGAACATGCCGGTGCTCACAACGGAATGTTGCCGTGCTTGCGCCACGGGTTCTCGATGCTCTTGTCCTTCAGCATCGCCAGGCTGCGGCAGATGCGTTTCCTCGTCTCGTGCGGCTGGATCACGTCGTCGATGTAGCCGCGTGCGCCGGCGACGAAAGGGTTGGCGAAGCGCGCCTTGTACTCGGCCTCCTTCGCCGCCAGCTTGGCCGGGTCACCCTTGTCCTCGCGAAAGATGATCTCGACCGCGCCTTTCGCCCCCATCACTGCGATCTCGGCGTTCGGCCAGGCGAAGTTGACGTCTCCGCGCAGGTGCTTGCTGCTCATCACGTCGTAGGCGCCGCCGTAGGCCTTGCGCGTGATCACCGTCACCTTGGGCACGGTGCACTCGGCGTACGCGTAGAGCAGCTTGGCACCGTGCTTGATGATCCCGCCGTACTCCTGGCTCGTGCCGGGCATGAAGCCTGGCACGTCGACGAAGGTGACCACCGGGATGTTGAAGGCGTCGCAGAAGCGCACGAAGCGCGCGGCCTTGATCGAGCTCTTGATGTCCAGGCAGCCTGCCAGCACCAGCGGGTTGTTGGCCACCACGCCGACCGTGCGCCCTTCCATGCGCGCCACGCCGATCACGATGTTCTTCGCGTAGTCGGGCTGCAGCTCGAAGAAGTCGCCGTCGTCGACCACCTTGAGGATCAGCTCCTTGATGTCGTAGGGCTTGTTCGGGTTGTCCGGGACCAGCGTGTCGAGCGAGAAATCGCTGCGGTCGGCCGGGTCGGCGGTGGGGCGCACCGGCACGCCGTCGCGGTTGTTCAGTGGCAGGTAGTTGAAGAAGCGGCGCAGCATCAGCAGCGCCTCGACGTCGTTGTCGAAGGCGCGGTCGGCCACGCCGCTCTTGCCGGTGTGCGTCAGCGCGCCACCCAGCTCCTCGGCAGTCACCTCCTCGTGCGTCACGGTCTTCACGACCTCGGGGCCCGTGACGAACATGTACGAACTGTCCTTGACCATGAAGATGAAGTCGGTCATCGCCGGTGAGTACACCGCGCCCCCCGCGCAGGGGCCCATGATCATGCTGATCTGCGGGATCACGCCCGAGCTCATCACGTTGCGCTGGAACACCTCGGCATAACCGCCGAGCGAGGCCACGCCCTCCTGGATGCGCGCGCCGCCCGAGTCATTGAGGCCGATCACCGGCGCGCCGACCTTCATCGCCTGGTCCATCACCTTGCAGATCTTCTCGGCGTGCGCTTCCGAGAGCGCGCCGCCGAAGACGGTGAAGTCCTGGCTGAACACGAACACCAGGCGGCCGTTGATCATGCCGTAGCCGGTGACCACGCCGTCGCCGGGAATCTTGTTGTCGGCCATGCCGAAGTCGACACAACGGTGCTCGACGAACATGTCCCATTCCTCGAAGCTGCCCTCGTCGAGCAGCAGCTCGATGCGCTCGCGCGCGGAGAGCTTGCCCTTGGCATGCTGCGCCGCGACGCGCTTCTCGCCGCCCCCCTGGCGTGCGGCGGCGCGCTTCTTCTCGAGCTGCTCAATGATGTCGTGCATGAAAGCTCCTCTCGGATTCGGGTCAGTTCTTGTTCTCGAAACGGTCGAGCAGTGCGCGCGCCGCGACGGTCGGCGCGCTGCGCGAGGCCTTTACGTCGGCCAGCGTGCGCGGCAGCGCTTCGCGCACGCCCGGATGCTGCCGGAAGTCGGCCAGCAGCCGCGCATGCACGATGTCCCACAGCCAGGCTTCACGCTGCGCCGCGCGCCGTGCGTCGAAGGCGCCCGCATCGCGACGGCGCTGCGCCTCGGCCTGCACCGTC
>DATLIE010000259.1:0-4313 GCA_035539635.1 Burkholderiaceae bacterium | reverse complement strand
CCAGTCGACCACGTACAGGTCGATGCCCTGCCTGAGCAGGCTGCGCGTCAGCGAACGGTCTTCCTGCAGGTCGATGAAGGTGTAGCGGCCCACGAGCCCGAAGACGATCAGCAGCGGCACCTTGACGGCGTTCTTCGCCATTGGCTCGTAGTGATACAGCACCGTCTTGTCCTGGCGGAACACTTCGGTCTTGGGCGCGGTGGCGATCTGCACGTCCTCGCCCTTGATCCGCTGCAGCAGCTGCGCGCCCTGCAGCATGCGGCGCTGGTAGTCGGAGAACTCGTTGAACGCCTGGCGGGCGTCGACGCGGATGCGGGAATTCATGCACGGCTCCTGCGGGACGGCGCGCGCGCCGGGGTGCGCGCTTTCTTGTTGACCACCTTTTTGACCACCTCATTGACCACCTTGGCGCGCGGCGCTTCGTCGACACGGCGCCTGAGCGCGCGCAGTTCGCGGCGCAGTTCGACGATGGTCTTCTGCGCCTCGTCCATCTCGGTGCGCGTCGGGATGTGGTGCAGCGTGCAGAACACCTCGGCGAGCTCCTGCTCCTGCAGGCGGTACTCGGCGGCGGAACGGGTCATCTTGCGTTGCGACTCGAGGTACTCGGGCCGGTGGTGCATCTCGAGCAGCGCCTCGTTGGCGATCGACAGCCACAGGTCGAGCACGGCGCGCGCGCTCTCGAGCGGCGCGCCCTTCGGATCGGCGAGCGCCTTGCGCATCTGCTCGAAGGCCCGCAGCCACGCCGCCTGCACGACCTGGCGATAGCCCTCGATGTCGCGCGCGCGTTGCAACCACAACTGCTGCGCCCGGACGATCTTGCGATCGATGTCGCTGACCGTCGCATAGGTCGGCCCCTCGGTCAGGCGCTCGAGCGACAGGTCCTGGCCACCGGCCATGACCTTGCCCCACTGCGACGGGTCGAACAGGCGCGCCAGCATCTCGTTGTCGGCGCCGGCCCCTTGCTTGCCGCCGGCCGTCTGCATGAACGCGGTCCAGCCCTCGAGCGCCTGCTTGACGAGGTCGTTGACCTTGTCGAAGCCGAAGGGCGAGGCAGTCCCGGGGGCGGCGCCTTCTGCAGCGCCACCCGGCGCGCCAGCGGCCGTCGCCGCCCCGCCGCCGAACATGCTGGCGAAGGGCATGTTCCCTGCGAACGGCATCGCGCCCGCGAACGGCATGCCCGCCGGTCCGCCGCCCGGTATGGCGGCGCCGAACGGCATGCCGTTGCCCAGTGGCATACCAGCGGGCATGCCGGCCGCCGGCCAGTGCGACGCCATCTGCTTCTGGGCATCGCTCCAGAAGTTCGACCACGGCCCTTGCTCGAACCAGTTCATGACGTGTGTCCTCGCGATCGCTTGCGGTGTGTGCTGCCGGCGTCTTGCCCGGGATCGACTGCCACGAGCTGCCGACGCGCCCCTAATGCGCGACGGCCGCCTCTTCGCCGACGGTGAGTGCGCCCCGCTCGAGCGTCAGCCGCGTGGTCGGCACGTGCTTGAGAAGACTGGCGTTGGACTCGGTGATCACCACGCACAGCTCCGGGCGCAGGCTGCGGAGCCGCGAGAGCGCTTCGGCGTACTGCATCGCGAGCACCGGCGCCAATCCCTGGAACGGCTCGTCGAGCAGCACCAGGCGCGTGCCGGCCATCAGCGCCCGGCCGAGCGCGACCATCTTGCCCTGCCCGCCCGAGAGCGCCGCGCCGGAACGCGGCAGCATCTCCTTGAGCTGCGGCACGACTTCGAGCACCTCCCTGATGCGCTCGTCGATGGCCGCATCCTTGAGCCCGTGGGCCTCGCACGGCAGCCGCAGGTTCTGCTCGACGGTCAGCGTCGGGAAGATCGCACGGTCCTCGGGCGCGTAACCGATGCCCTGCTCCGCGCGCCAGTGCGCCGGCAGGCGGTTCAGCTCATCGGTGTCGAACAGGATCCGGCCGCTCTTGGGCTTGAGGAAGCCCATGGTCGTGCGCAGCAGTGTCGTCTTGCCGGCGCCGTTGCGGCCGACCACGGCGATCGTGTTGCCGGCCTTCAGCGTCACCGAGATGTTGCGCAACACCGGCGCGCCCGCCAGGTCGACGCTGACGTTGTCGAAGACCAGCATCAATGTTCTCCCAGCACCTGGCGCTTGACTTCGGGGTCGTTGAGCACCTGCTCGGGCCGGCCGTCGGCGGCGATCTTGCCGGCGATCCAGGCCGCCACGCGCGTCGCGTACTGCTCGACGATGTCGACGTCGTGCTCGACGAACCAGCTCGTGACCTTGCGCTCCTCGAGCGCCTTCATCACCGTGGCCATGAGCCCGTGCTTTTCCTCCGAGGCGACGCTGCTGGTCGGTTCGTCCATGATCATCAGCTTGGGCTTGAGCATCAGCCCCATCGCCACGTCGAGCAGCTTGCGGTGCCCCTCGGGCAGCGACGAGGCGAGATCGCCGGCGCGCTCGCGCATGCCGACGAGTTCGAGCGTGTGGTCGACTTCCCTGCCGTCGACGCTGCGCGCCAGCGTCTTGAGCAGCGGCATGCGCCCGGTGCCGCCGATCGCCGCCAGCTCGAGGCACTGGCGCACCGTGTGCTCGAGGAACAACTGCGGCAGCTGGAACGAGCGGCCGATGCCCAGCCGCACGATCTCGCGCGGCACCTTCTGCGTGATGTCCTGGCCGGCGAAGTACACCTTGCCGCTGTTGGGCTTGATGAAGCCGGTGACGATGTTGATGAAGGTCGTCTTGCCGGCGCCGTTGGCGCCGATCACCGCGAGGCGTTCGCCTTCGTGCAGTTCGAAGTCGATGCCGTCGGCGGCGACCACGCCGCCGAAGCTCAGGTTCAGTTTCTCGGTGCGGACGAGCGGCGCGGCCATCAGCCTTCTCCTCCGAGCGCCTGCGGCTGCGGTCGCGCCGCGCTCTCGGGCGGCCTGGCCGCGGCACGGCGCCGCAGCAGCAGGCCGGTGAGGCCCGCGGGCGCCGCGATGATCACGACGATCAGCGTGACGCCGAGCAGCAGCTGCCAGATGCCGGTCAGGTAGGCCGCCGCGACGAGCTTGATGACCTCGAACACGAAGGCGCCGATGAACGCGCCGAACGCGTGTCCCGCACCGCCGAGGATGGCGATGAACACGAACTCGCCCGAGCGCAGCCAGTAGCCGCTCTCGGGTGTCACCAGGCCCTGCAGCAACGCCGTCAGCGCGCCGGCCAGCCCACACAGTCCGGCCGACAGCAGGTAGCCCTTCCACAGGATCAGGCGCGTCGACAGGCCGAGGTACTCGAGCCGCGTTTCATTGGTCTTCACCCCGGCGAGCGCTTCGCCCGCGGCGGAGCTGTAATAACGCTGCACGAACCAGCCGAGCACGACGGCGAGGCCGAGGGTCAGCACCAGCAGCGCGGTCTCGAAGCCGGCGCGCTCGAAGACGATGCCGGCGAGCGCCGGGCGGTCGATGCGCAGGCCGTCGGTACCGCCGGTGACGCCGTAGAACTTGCCGAGCAGCGAGAACAGCACCATCGACAACGCGAGGTTCAGCATGCCGAAGAAGATCTCGCGGTAGCGCACCACGAACAGCCCGACGACGGCGCCGGCCAGCAGCGCCGCGGCGGTGCCGATCACCAGCAGCAGCAAGGCGTCGGTGCCTGGAAATGCGCGGGCGACGAACGCCACCGTGTACGCGGCGATGCAGGCATACATCGCATGGCCGAACGAGACCTGCCCGGCGCGCATCAGCACGCCGACGCCGAGCGCGGCCAGCGCGTAGCACAGGCCGACGATCGCCGGCGTCTTGATCCACGGGAACAGCAGTCCGGCGGCAAGTACCGCCAGGCCGCCGACGACGGCCAGCGCGCGGATCATCCGATTTTCCTCGCCATCAGATTCCTCGCCATCAGATTCCTCGCCATCAGATCTTCCTCGTCCGCGCGACGGTGAACAGGCCGTACGGCCGCACCAGCAGCACCAGCACCATGATCAGGTAGGGCACGACGACCTCGAGCTCGGGCATCGTGTACACGGCGATCGAACGCGCCAGGCCGATCATCACCGCCGCGACCAGTGCCCCGGTGATCTGCCCGAGGCCGGCGGTGGCGATCACCGCGAACGACAGCACGATCATGTCGGTGCCGACGCCGGGCACCAGCGACGTCGTCGGCGGCCTCGCGGTACTGGCCGCCGGGCTGCTGTTCCCCTGGATCAAGACGCCGGCGATCGTCGGCCTGTGTTACGCGCTTGCCGCGCTCGGCGTCGGCGTGCTGATGCGCGCCGGGCAGGTCTCGTTCGGCCATGCGATGTATGCCTGCATTGCCGCGTACACGGTGGCGTTCGTCGCCCGCGCCTTCCCGGGCACCGACGC
>DATLIE010000258.1:0-1656 GCA_035539635.1 Burkholderiaceae bacterium | reverse complement strand
GCGATTCGGCGGGCTTGGCGAAGGCGGGGGCCATGCCCTGGCGGCGCGCCTGGTAGGCCTCGGCGAGTTCGGCGTTGAAGACGCTGGAGGCCCAGCCGTCGAAGATCAAATGGCTGGCGACGACGTGCACCACCACGCGGTCGTCCGACAGATCGAGCAGGCTGAAGGCGGCGAGCGGGGCCTGGTCGAAGGGGAAGTCGCGCCGGCTGGCCTGGGTGCAGAAGGTGTCGAGCGCGGCCTCGGCGTCGGGCTCGCCGCGCAGGTCCACTTCGGCGATGGCGACGGGCTGCGCGGGGCGCAGGCTCTGGCGCGGATCGGTGGTGTCGAAGCTCAGGTGGAAGGCAGCGTGGCGCGTGGCCACGTCCTGCAGGGCCTGGCGCAGCGCGGCCTTGTTCACGTCACCCTGCAGGCTCACGCAGAAGGATTCGTTGAGCGCGCGGCGCGCGTTGTCGTCGAAGGCGCCGACCAGCCAGCGCTCGGTCTGGCCGGGGGCGAGCGCGGCCTCGGTGGGGGCGGACGTGGCCGGGGTGTTCGACGCGGCGTCCAGGGGCAGGCCGCCGCCGGGCGAGCCGCCGTCGCGGCGGGTGATGAAGCCCAGGGCCATCAGCTCGTCAAGCGCCTTGAGGATGGTGTCGGCGATGCGGATGGTGATCTCCTCCGTCATGGCCTCGGTCACGAAGTGGCCGAACTGTTCGTAGACGTGCAGGCCGAGGTGGCGGATGAGGTAGTAGAAGAGGCTGACGTTCTTTTGTCCGTCGTCCCAGTGCAGGCGCCAGATGGAGGCGCAGTTGACCGCGTTGCAGGGTGCGCCGCGTTGGGCGAAGCCGGCATTGAGGCGGTCGATCATGCGCTGGGTGCGGCTGTTGATCTCGCTGTAGAAGGCCGGGCCCGCGCGGTCGATGTGCTCGAGCGAGGCCTTGGCCGCGGCCAGGGCCAGCGGGTGGCGCACGAAGGTGCCGGCGAAGTAGGTGACGCCGGCTTCGGGGTAGGAGTTGTCGCCGTACTGCCAGTGGCCGCCGTCCAGCGCGTCCAGCCAGTTGGCGTTGCCGGCGATGGCCGCGAAGGGCAGGCCACCGCCGATGACCTTGCCGAAGGTGGAGATGTCGGCGCGCACGCCGTAGAACTCCTGCGCGCCACCGCGCGCCACGCGAAAACCGGTGACGACCTCGTCGAAGATCAGCGCGCAGCCGCTGGCGTCGGCGATCTCGCGCAGCGAGCGCACGAACTCGCGCGGGCGGATGTTGGGGTACTTGTTCTGGATCGGCTCGGTCATGATGGCCGCGAGCTGCGGCCCCTGCTCGCGCAGCACCTTCAGCGATTCTTCGCTGTTCCAGTCCAGCACCAGGATGTTCTCGACCGCGTTGGCCAGGATGCCCGGCGCGGCCGACAGCGAGCGCAGCTGCTTGGTGCCGCGCACGATGACCTCGTCGAAGATGCCGTGGTACGAGTTGCTGAAGATCGCGATCTTCTTTCGGCCGGTGACGGTGCGCGCGATGCGCATGGCACCCATCACGGCCTCGGAGCCGGTGTTGCAGAAGCCCACGCGCTCCATGCCGGTGAACTTGGAAATGAGGTGCGCGACGTCGGCCGACAGCGGGTGCTGGGGGCCGACCTCCAGGCCGCGGTCGAGCTGCTCGTGCATGGCCTGCAGCAGGT
>DATLIE010000257.1:0-3230 GCA_035539635.1 Burkholderiaceae bacterium | reverse complement strand
TTCCTGCGCGAGCAGCTGGCCAGCATCGACAAGCGCGACGTGCAGGTGCTGCACGAGCTCACCGATGGCTGGGTGGCCGGCCTGCAGCTGTTCGTGGTCGACATGCAGGCCAAGCGCGGCGCCCCGTATGCCCGGGTGCAGGTGCGCGACGCGCAGGCCTTCGCCAGCTATTTCGAAGGCGAGGTGCTGGCGCACCTGCCGCCCGATGAGCTGGCGCTGCTCACGCGGCTGGCCCTGTGCAACCGTTTCTGCGCCTCCCTGTGCGCCGCGTTGCTGGTGCTGCCGCACGCCGGTGCGGACATGGCGTTGCGGCTGGCACGCCTGGACAGCGAGAACCTGTTCATCAGCCAGGTCAGCAGCCACGACCGCGAGACCTGGTATCGCGTGCATCCGCTGCTGCGCGAGATCCTGCTGGCGCGCCTGGAAAGGCTGCCGGGCGAGGAACGCGGTGCGCTGCACGGCGCGGCCTGGCGCTGGTTCGAGGCGCACGGGCACTTCGACGAAGCCGTGCGCCATGCGGTGCTGGCGGGCGATGCGCACGCGGCAGCCGACATCGTGGAGGCCTGCGCGTCCGACCTGCTGGCCCGGGGCGAACTGACCTCGCTGGGCGGCCTCATGCGGCGGCTGCCGATGGCCCAGGTGCAGGCGCGCTTCGGGCTGCGGCTCGTGGCGGCCTACCTGCGCCTGTATGCGCGCGACATCGAAGCGCTGGAGGGCAGCATCTCGCAGCTGGAGGCGGAATTCGACACGCTGGACGCTCTGCAGCGCCGGGGTCTCACGCTGCTGCGCGGCGGCCTGGCGCTTCAGCGCGACGACACCGAGACCCTGCTGGCGATCGCGCCGCAACTCGAAGCCATTCCCGACGACGCGCAGGCCATCTTCGCGGGTCGCAACCACCTGCTGGCCTGGATGCACATGTACCGCGATGCCTACGCCGAGGCCCGCGCGCTGCTGGAAGAGGCCGCGCAGCAGCACGGCACCTCGACCGGGCGCGGTCTGATCGCGCGCTGCCTCGCCGGCATGAGCTTCGCGCTCGAAGGCCGCATGACCGAAGCGGAGCACCTGTTCCGCGCGGTACTGCAGGAGGCGCAAGGACACGGCGCCGCCCGCATCGGCGTGGCCAGCATGGCCGCGGGCCTGCAAAGCGACGTGCTCTACGAGTGGAACGAACTCGAGGCCGCCTGCAGCCTGCTCGAGCCTCGCATCGAAGTGCTGGAGCGCGCCTCGATTCCCGATGCGGTGCTGCGCGCCTTCGTCGTCCTGGCGTGCGCGCACTGGCTCGCGGGCCGGCGCCTCGAAGCGCTCGACCATCTCGATCACCTGGAGGACTACGCCGTGCGCCACAGCCTGGACCGCTTGCTCGCGCATGCGCTGGTCCTGCGCCTGCGCCTGTACCTCAAGCAAGGCGAGACCGCGCAGGCCGACCAGGTGTTCGATCGGATCAAGGTGCTGAACGTGCGCCATGCCGATGCGGGCAAGGGCACGGCCGCCGAAACCTGGCGCATCACCGAGCGTGCGCGTGCCGACATGTGCCTGCACTGGAACGACTTCGACGGCGCCGTCGATTGCCTGAAGCCCCTCGTGGCCTGCACCGAATCGGCCGGCCGCTTGCGCATCCTGGCGGCCCTTCGGCTGCAACTGGCCATCGCGGAGTCGGGGCGCGGCAACCCGCGGCCCGCGCGTGAGCAGGCGATCGAAGCCTTGCGGCTGGGCCATCGGCTCGGTCTCGTGCGCAGCCTGCTGGACGTATCGGCGAACGTGCCGTCGCTCCTCGATGCGCTGCTGGCGGATGCGGCGCTCGACCCGGTCCTTGCGTTCTATGCGCGGCGGCTGCTGGAGGCGGCCGCGGCCACGCGACGCGCACGTGCGGCCGTCCGCATGGCCAAGAGCGCCGCAGCCGAAGGCGTGGCCGTCGACCTGCTCAACGAGCGCGAGCGCGAGGTGCTCGACCTCGTGGCGCAGGCCATGCCCAACAAGAAAATCGCTCGCGTGCTGGGCGTCACGCCCCACACCGTGAAGTGGCATCTGCGCAAGATCTACAGCAAGCTGGGCGTCGCCGAGCGCGACGAAGCGGTTGCGCGCATGCGCGATCTCTCGCTGGTCCGGGAAACCCCCAAGCTGCACTGAACACCGGCTAGCCATCGCGGCTAGTGGCTCGCGGCCTTCGGCTTCGCATCATCGATGCATGCGACAGCGCCTGTCAGGCGACTGCCGCTGCGGACCGCCCGGTCCGGCACATCGATCCCAGCGAAACGAAAGGAATGGAGATGCAACAGCTCTGCAAGGACCGCGTGGTCGTCATCACCGGCGCCGGCCGCGGCCTCGGCCGCGAATACGCACTGGAATTCGCGCGCCAGGGCGCGAAGGTGGTCGTCAATGACCTGGGCGCCAGGCCCGACGGCACGGGCGCCATGAACGGCCCCGCGCAGGAAGTGGCGGCCGAGATCCGCGCGATGGGCGGCCAGGCCGTGGCCAACACCGACGACGTGTCCGACTGGGAGGGCGCCAGGCGGCTGATCGAGGCCGCGATCACCGCGTTCGGCGGGCTCGACGTGCTGGTCAACAACGCCGGCATCCTGCGCGACAAGACGCTCGTGAACATGGACATCGACGATTTCGACGCCGTGATCCGCGTCCACCTGCGCGGCACCTTCGCGCCGATGCGCCATGCCGCCGCGTACTGGCGCGAAGAAGCCAAGGCCGGCCGCCCGCGCGTGGCGCGCGTCGTCAACACCAGTTCGTCGTCCGGCCTGTACGGCATCGTCGGGCAGACCAACTATGGCGCGGCCAAGGCCGGCATCGCCAACATGAGCATCGTCGCGTCGCGCGAGCTGGAGCGCTATGGCGCGACGGTCAATGCGATCTACCCGACCGCGATGAGCCGCCTCACGGAAGACCTGTTCAAGAGCGGCCAGCTCAACCCCAAGGCGCCGGCCGGCGCCGCCGGGTTCGACCCGCTGGACGCGGCGAACGTGGCGCCGCTGGTCGTCTGGCTGGGCAGCGTGCATTCGGGGGCCGTCACCGGCCGGGTGTTCGGCGCCAAGGGCGGGCGCATCACGGTGGCCGAAGGCTGGCGCGCAGGCCCTCATGTGCAGAAGGACAGCCGCTGGACCGTCGCCGAGCTGGGCGAGGTGCTGCCCGGCCTCGTCGCGCGCGCGGCGCCGAACGCCGACCTGAGCGGCCAGCTGAATGCGTCGAACGCGTGACATGAACAAGGACTGCGGACACCG
>DATLIE010000256.1:0-18036 GCA_035539635.1 Burkholderiaceae bacterium | reverse complement strand
GTGCAGATGGGCCGCGGCGCCGACACGCTCGATCAGAAGGCCGAGCACGGCCACAACACGCGGCTGACCGGCATCCGCCAGTGGACAGGATCGTTCGTCGGCGCCGGCCAGTGCGTCAGCCTGTTCGCACTGCTGACGCCGCTCGGCGCGGTGCGGCTGCTGGAAAGCCGCACACTGGCCGCGGCGCCGCGCATCCGGGCCGACGTGGCGCATCTGCTCGATCGGCAGATCACGCGGCGGCTCGAGGACGCGATCGCGCGCGAGGCCCGGCTGGAGGACAAGCTGCGCGCGCTCGGCGCGTGGCTCGAAGAACGCCATGGTGCGCGGCGCGAACTCCCGCGCGCGGCGCTGCGCGCCGGCCGCGCGGCGTTGCGCCTCACCGCGCAGCCGCAGCGGCCGATCGACGATCTGGCCGACGCGGAGCACGTCTCGCGCCGTCAACTCGAACGCGACTTCGAGCGCTGGCTCGGCACCTCGCCGAACCACCTGGCCCTGGTGACTCGCGTGCAGCACGTGGCGCGCCACGTGCACGCCGGGGCGTCGCTGGCCCAGGCGGCTCACGCGACCGGCTTTGCCGACCAGTCGCACATGACGCGCACGGTGCGCAAGCTCACCGGCGCCACGCCGAAGGCTTTCGTGGGGTCGCACCGCACGCCCATCGCCTCGGGCTTCCGCCTCGCGACGGGCGGCGCCACCGTGTACTTCTAGCCGCCGCCGAAGGCGCACGCCAGCCCGCGCCTTACGCGCCTCACGCAGGTCAAGCGCGTCCATGCGGCAGCGTGAAGTCGAAGCTGGGGCCCGGAGGCACCACGCCAGACAGGTTCAGCCAAGCCATGCTGCTCCAGTAGCCGTCGCGGATCTGGTGCTCGTCGACCGTCGCTGCGATGCCCGGCCACTGGTAAAGCGCGCGCGAGTAGGCGCTCAGGTGCGGGTAGTCGGCGAGCGCGCGCCGGTTGAGCCGGAAGAGCCCGTGGTAGACCCACGCGAAACGCACGAGCGTGGGAAACAGGCGCCAGTCGGCCTCGGTCGGCTGGTCGCCGACCAGGAAGCGCTGGCGACCCAGATGCAGCTCGAGCTCGTCGAGCATCGCGAAGAAGCGCGCCTCGGCGGCGCTGTACGGCCCCTGCGCATCGGCAAAGCCCGCCGCGTAGGCACCGGCGTTCACCGCCTGCAGGATGCGTTCGTTCCAGCGCTCGATCTGCGCCCGCTGCGCCGCCGGCACGAGATCGACGCCCGGCCGCTGCGCAAATCGGTCGAAGACGCGGCCCAGCATGCGCATGATGTCGGCCGACTCGTTGTTGACGATCGTGCGTTCCTGCGTGTCCCACAGCACCGGCACCGTGATGCGGCCGCGGTAGTCGGGCTCGGCCATCGTGTAGAGCTGTGCCAGGAACGACAGGCCATAGAGCGGCTCCGGCCGCCCGGGCGCGAAGGCCCAGCCGGTGCGGCTGTCCAGACGGTGGTGCACCGCGGTCACGCCGATGCACGCCTCGAGCCCCTTGAGCGCTCGCACGATCAGCGTGCGGTGCGCCCACGGGCAGCCGTAGCTGACATAGAGCTGGTAGCGGCCCGGTTCGGGCCGGAAGCGCGCGCCGCGGCGTTCCTCGATCCAATGGCGGAAGGTCGACGGACGCGACGGCAGCGTGCCGTCGAGGGCGGTGGCGAAAGGAGGCTTGGCGAGGGTGATGTCCATGGCGCGCAGCATCCGTCGTTCGCGGGGCGGTGTATTGACCACTTGCGACATGTCGCGGCTGTTCAAGACGAGGACTGTCGCTGCAAGCGATGCTGTGACGATGCGCTTCCATCGCCTCACCCTGCCGCTCGCACTGCTGCTGTGCGCATGCGCGCGCCACGACGCGGCGCCGGCGCGGCCGGCCAGCTGCACGCCGCAACTGCAGACGCGCCTGTACCTCGGGCTCGACACACCCACTGGCCCGGTGCACGACGCCGACTGGCAGCGCTTCGTCGACGACGTCGTCACACCGCGCTTCAGCGACGGCCTGACCGTGCTGGAGGCGCGCGGCCAATGGCGCGACGCGCATGGCGTGACGACGCGAGAGGCGTCGCGCGTGATCGAGATCGTGCACGGCGAAGCGGTGGCACAGCAGCAGAAGCTGGCCGAGATCGCCGGCCACTACAAGGCGCGCTTCCGCCAGCAGGCGGTGCTGCTGACGCAGGCGCCGGTCCGCGCCTGCCTGTAGCTCAGTAGGTGGTGCCGGGGTAGCCGCCCGTGGCGGCCGGCGCCTTGGCGGCGGCTTTGTCGCGCACCGCGAACCAGACGCTGCCCGAGCCGTCGCCCGCGCGGTCGCCCGGCGCTGCGTCGCCCGCGAAGTAGTACAGCGGCTGGCCCTTGAAGGCCCACTGACGGCTGCCATCCCGGCGCTCGACGATCGAGAAATCGGCGGCCTTCGACGCGCCCGCCGCCGCCAGGTAGGGCGGCCATGCCTTGGCGCAGCCGTCGTAGCAGTTGGAGGCATTGACGCCGTCGCGCGTGAACACGTACAGCGTCATCCCCTTGTCGTCGGCCAGCACGCCGCCTCGCGACATGGCGGGCGCAGCGGCCTGCACCGCGGCGCAGCCGGCGAGGATGGCGATCAGCAAAGTCATCTTGCGCATGAAGAACACTCCGAGTGATGTGGAGCGACGATTCTTCGAGTGCAGCGCGTCGCGGTCTTGAACAGCTGCGACGAGTCGATGTCGCGATCGTGCAAGACGCGCGGTGCGCAGGCAGCCAGCATCGCTGCCCCTTCACTTCAACCACGTGCCATGCTGGCCCACCGACTCTTCCACGCCGCCACCGTCTTCTTCGTCCTCGGCGTCGGCCTGGGCATCTTCATGGGCGCCCGACAGGACTTCCGCCTGATGCACGTCCACGCGCACATCAACCTGCTGGGGTGGGTGTCGCTCGGCTTGATCGGCCTGCTCTACATGAGCCGTCCGCAGCTGCAGGACGGCTGGATGCCGCACGCGCACTTCTGGCTGCACAGCGTCGGCCTGGTGGTGTTCATGGGCGGCTTCGCGTGGAGCCGGCTGAGCGGCACCTTCCAGATCGTCCCGGTGGCGGGGGGCTCGTCGATGCTGGCGCTGGGCGTGCTGCTGTTCGCGCTGCACGTGCTGCGGTGGCTGCGTTGACCGGCTTGCGTGTCGTCGCAGCGCTGCTGGCGCTGGCGCTCGCGCTGGCCGGCGTCGCGCTGTCGGTGCGCTGGACCCTCGACGAACGCGTCTCCGGCGGCCACCTCGTGCTGGGCGCACTCTTCCTCCTGTGGGTGGCGCAGCGCGGGCTGGAACGCGCATGGCGTCACCACCGCGACCGACGCGCGTGAGGGCAGCCACAATACGCCGATGCGCGCCCTGGTCTTCGACGTCTTCGGCACGCTCGTCGACTGGCGCTCGGGCGTCGCGCGCGAGCTGCGAACGCATCTGCATGTCGGCGCCGACGAAGCCGATGCGCTGGCCGACGCCTGGCGCGACGAGTACCAGCCGGCCATGGAGGAGGTGCGCGCCGGCCGCATCGGTTTCTGCAAGCTCGACGTGCTGCACCGGCGCAACCTCGACCTCGTGCTCGATCGCTTCGGCCACGACCCCGACGAGGCGACTCGCCTCGAACTCAACCTCGCCTGGCACCGGCTCGACGCCTGGCCCGACGTGACGCCCGCGCTGCGCGCGTTGCGCGAGCGCTTCCGTCTCGCGCCCTGCTCCAACGGCAACGTCTCGCTGATGGCCGACCTGGCGCGGCGCAACGGCTGGCACTGGGACGCGATCCTCGGTGCCGAGCACGCGCGCGACTACAAGCCCAAGCTCGAGGTGTACCGCGCCGCCGCCGAAGCGTTCGACTGCGCACCGCACGAGGTGCTGATGGTGGCCGCGCATTCGTCCGACCTCGAGGCCGCCGCGCGCGCCGGGCTGCGCACCGCCTTCGTCGCGCGACCGAACGAGCACGGGCCGGGGCGCGGCGAGTCCGCCGCCTCGGTGCCGGTCGACTTCAGCGCCGCAGACCTGGGCGCGCTGGCCGAGCTTCTTCTGCGCTGAGGCGCTGCCCGCGCGTCAACCGGCGCCCGGGTCGGCGGCAAGGCCCTCGCAGCGTGCCGCGTCGAGCGGCTGCCCCGCCTGCCGGAAGCCCTGCGCCGCGGCCGCGAAGCGTGCACCGGCCACCGCGGCCGCCTCGCCGCGCGCCAGCGCCATATGGCCGCGCACCTCCTGGTGCGCCGCATACCAGGCCGGCAACCGCATCACGACGTTGGCCAGGTAGGTGGTCTGTGCCTCGTAGCTTTCGGCCAGTTCGAGCTCGCGTGCGCGCGCCGCGGCGATCGCCGCCGGCACCGCGAAGGTGATGCGGCAGCCGGGGCAGGTCTCGAGCGGGCCGCGCACCGCCTCGCGCGCGTCGTGCAGCGCGTGCAGTGCCGCGGCCGGCGTGTCGGCCAGCAGGATGCGCGTGCCGTAGATGCGGTCCAGCAGGTGGAAGCCGATGTCGGTCTGCCGCGCCACGTCGAGCGCCTCGTCGAGCAGCGCCCGTGCGTCGTCTCTGCGGCCGCGGTACAGCGCCACCTCGGACAGGCGCTGCAGCGAGAACGCCTCGCCGGTCGCGCCACCGATCGCGCGGTGCAGGCGCGCGCCCTGCGTCAGGTGCGTCTCGGCGGCCGTCAAGTCGCCCGACAGCAGCTCGGCCTCGCCCTGGATCGTCACCCCGAAGGCGTGGCCACGCGCGGCGCCGAGCCGCTTGGCCTCGGCGGCCAGCGCCTGCGCGAAGGCGATCACCTCCGGGTATGGCCGCGCGCCGTAGAGGAAGCGCTGCGTGATGCAAAGCTGGCCGTCGAACACGCGCACCGCGAGGTGCGGCACGTGGCTCGTCTCCTGCAGATCGGCCCACACGCTGCGATGCAACTCGCCGCGGGCATGTGCGGCGGCAGCCTGGGCCCACGAGGCCACGACGATCGAGGCGGTGTCCCCGGTCTCCAGCGCCAGACGCCGCGCCTCGGCGGACTTCAGCGTGCCCAGCGCGGGATCGGTCGCGCCGAGCGCGGCCGCACCGCTGTAGGCCAGGGCCTCGCACAGCCGCCCCTCGACGGTGGTCGGCTGCACGCCCTGCAGCGCCTGCAGCGCCCCCTTCGGGTCGCCCTGCTTCACCTGCGCCAACGCACCCTTGGCGCGCAGGTCGTGCGACAGCGGCTCACCCACCGCCTCGGCGGCGACGCGGTAGGCCACCACGGCCGCCGGATCGCCCAGCGCATCGAGCGCCTCGGCGCGCAGGCGCAACGCGTCGGGATGGGCGGGCCGGAAGGCGAGCAGCGGCTCGAGGTGGCGCAGCGCATCCGAGAAGGCGGCCAGGCGCATCGCTTCGCGCGCCGCGTCGAGCAGCCAGGGCACGGCCTCGGCGAGGCTGCCTCCGGCCACCCAGTGGCGCGCCACCGTGGCCGGCGCCGCCGGGAGCTCGGCCAGGCGCTGCGCCGCCTCGCGGTGCATGCGCAGGCGGTGGTGCGGCACGATCTGTTCCACCAGGGCCTGCCGCACCAGTTCGTGGCGGAAGCGGTAACGCGTGTCGTTGACCACCAGCACGCCGGCCGCGAGCGCCGCGTCGAGCACAGCGAACGCGTGAGCCTCGGTGTCGGGCGCTAGCGCGGCCACCGTCGCGGCATCGAACTCGTCGCCGGCCAGCGCCAGCCACTTGAGCAGCGACAGCGCCGCATCGGGCACGTCGCACAGGCGCGCGGTGATCGCCTCGACCGCATTGGCGGGCAGCCGCGCGTCGTTGGCCGGCGTGGCGCAGCGCGCCAGCTCGATGGCCGCGAAGGGGTTGCCGTCGGCCAGGCGCACGATGCGCGCGAGCAGCGCCTCGGCCAGCGGCCGGGGCGCCGCCTGCTCGACCAGGCGCCGCACCTCGTCGTCGGCCAGCGGCTCGAGCTCGATCGTCTGCAGCACGCCGGACGCCGCGAGGCGCGCGACGCCGCGCGTCAGCGCCGCGCCGGGCGGCGCCGGCCGCGCGGCCAGCAGCACCGCCACCGGCGGGCCCGCACTGGCCAGGTGCAACAGCACATCGACCTCGGCGTCGTCGATCAGGTGCGCATCGTCGACCTGCAGCATCACGGGCCGGCCGCCGGCGGCGGCCACCAGCAGGCGACGGAAGGCGCCGATGACCTGGTGCCGTCCGAGCGGCCCCGGCAGTGCCGGCGCGGGCCCGACGAGCGGGCTCAGCAGCGCGAGCACCGACTGCGCCGACGCGCCGACCGCGTCGAGCACGCGCCGGTCCTCGAGCACGATGCGTTCGGTGAGCGCGGCCACCGCGGCGTAGGCCCGGCCCGGCTGCGCGGCCGTGATGCCCACGACGTGCCAGCCGCGCTCGCGTGCCAGCGCGCCGATCTCGCGACAGAAGGCACTCTTGCCGATGCCGGCGGGGCCGCGCAGCACCAGGCCGCCGGGGCGCTCGCGCGGCGGCGCGCCGAGCCACGCCGCCACCTGGGCGCGCGCCAACTCGCGTCCGACGAAGGCCGGCCCGCCGGGCTGCAGGCCGGCCACGCATTGCGTGTACAGCGCCTCGGTTTCGCGGTCGGGCGCGACGCCGAGCTCCTGCTGCAGCGCGTGGCGCAGGTGCGCGTACCAGCGGATCGCCGCCGCGCGGTTGCCTGCGGCCAGTTCGCGCGCCATCAACGCGCGGTGCGCCGGCTCGTCCGTGGGCTCGAGCTGGACCAGGGCATCCCACTGCGCGCCCGCCCTCAGCAGCTCGACCTGGCAGGCGCGCAGACGCTCGCGCGCCGGCTCGGTCCAGGCCTCGTAGCGCGAACCGGGCAGCAGGTCGCCGCCATAGGCGCGTGCAGCCTCGGCACATGCCGCCGGGTCGCGCGCGGCCAGCGCCGACCGCGCACGCTGCTCGAACCCGGCCATGTCCACCGCCACGCGGCCGCCCGTCCACAGCGCGACCTCGCCACCGTGCAGCACGATCGCATCCTGGCGCCCCAGGGCCTGGCGCGCGTGGTGTGCCGCCTTGCGCAGGTTGGCCGCGCCGGCGTCGGGCGCGAGCTGCGGCCACAACGCGTCGATCACCTGGTCACGCGCCAGCCGATGGCGGTCGGCCAGCGCCAGCAACTGCACCAGGTGCGTGGCGCGCAGGCTCGGCCAGCGCTCGGCCGGGACCTCGCTGCCGCCGATGGCCACCGAGAAGCGGCCGAGCAGGCCGACCTCGAGCAGGTCGGGGGCCGGCGCCCGTGGGATCGAACTCGCGTCAGCGCTCATGGCCGCCCCAGTGTGCTACGCCCTGCCACGGCGAACAACCGCCCGCCGGGCCGGGAACGTTTCAGGAACGCCGGCCCGCGATGCTGGCCCGCAGCGGGTCGCGGTGCACGCACCCGCGCTCGATCCCCAGCCCCGAAAGGACCCAGCATGACCCAATCCCTGTACCAACGGCTCGGCGGCGCCGAACGCATCGCCGTCATCGTCGACGACCTGGTCGATCGCCACGCGGTCAACCCGGTGCTTGCGCCGCGCTTTCGGGGCAAGGACCTGGCGCGCCTGAAGGCCCTGGCCACGCAGTTCTTCTGCATGGGCTCGGGCGGGCCGCAGGCGTACGAAGGCCGCGACCTGCGCACCGCGCACGCCGGCATGAACATCAACGAGCAGGAGCTGGTGGCGACGATCGACGACGCCGTCGCGGCCCTGCAAGGGCACGGCGTCGGCGCCGGCGAGGTCAACGAGGTGGTCGCGATCCTGTACTCGCTCAAGGGCGAGGTGCTGCGCGTCTGACCCCGTGGCGAAGTTCGGGCGAAATTCAGCCGTCGCCCGCCTTCGGCAGCGCCACGGCGGCGCCCTGGCGCCGCCGCCAGGCGGCGGGTGGCAGGCCGAACTCGCGCCGGAAGGCGCGGCTGAAGGCGGTGTCGGTCTGGTAGCCCACTTCCTCGGCGACACGCGCCAGCGGCGCATTGCTGCGCGCCAGCAGGTTGCTCGCCAGCAGCATGCGCCACTGCGCCAGGTACTGCATCGGCGCGCTGCCCACCAGGTGCTGGAAGCGTTCGGCCAGCACCGAGCGCGAGGTACCGGCGACGCGCGCCAGCTCCTCGAGCGTCCAGGGCTGCGCGGGCTGGTTGTGCATCGCACGCAGCGCCGCGCCGACGATGCGGTCGTGCACGCCCGCCAGCCAGCCGGTGCGGCCTTCGGCCTGCTCGTTCATGTGCAGGCGCAGCACCTCGATGAACAGCACCTCGGCCAGCTTGGCCAGCACGCCGGCGCCGCCGGGCCGCGGCGAGCGCGCCTCAGCCAGTGCGTAGCGCAGCGAGGCCTCGAGCCAGACACCGGCGTTCGAGCCGCGCACGCTGACCTTCACCACCGGCGGCAGGCCGGCGAGCAGCAGGCGCGCCAGGCGCGCGTCGCAGGCGAGATACCCGCACACCAGCTTGGTGGTGGCCCCGCCGCCGCCGTAGGCGAGCAGGCGCGGGCGCCTGGACAGCACCTCCTGCAACCGCGCGCCGCCGCTGGCCGGCGGCAGGCCGGGTGCCGAGCCCATGCGGTGCGCGTGCCCCTGCGGAAAGATGACCGCGTCGCCCGCGGCCAGGCGCACCGGCGGCGAGCCGTCGTCGAGCTCGCACCAGCACTCGCCCTCGGTGACGAGATGGAAGATCACCACGCGCTCGGCCGTCGGCTCCAGGTGCGGCGCCGCCGCGTCGGCGTGCGGCGACTGGTAGCACCAGGGCGCACTGAAGCGCCCGTGCAGGAAGATCGCGCCGACCAGGCGCACGACGCGCAGCGTCTCCGACAGCGCGTCCATCAGCCCTGCGCCTCCACCTCGACGTGCAGCGCCACCGGCAGCGGCTGCTGCAGCGCGCAGGTGACCGGCGACAGCGGCGCGCTCGCCAGCACCAATGCGCGCAGCCGCTCGGCGTCGATACCCGGTGCGCCGATGCGCACGTGCAGTTGCACGTCGTCGGGTCCGGCCGGCACCGCGCGGCCGTCGGACTCGGCGATGCCGAGCAGGCCGCGCGCATCGGAGCGGCTGGTCGCGCGCGCCTCCAGGGTCTGCAGCACGAGGCCCTCGGCAGCCGCGAGCATCGCGATGCGCGTCACCGCGCACGATGCGAGCGCCGCGCGCAGCAGCCAGCCGGGCGTCACGCCGGCCGCCTGGCCGCCGATCTCGGCCGGCATGTCGGTCACGACCTCGGTGCCGTTGTCGTGCACGGCGCGCGCGCGCAGCTCGCCCTCCCAGCGCACGAGGGCCGGCATGTCGGCGTGCACGCCGAAGGCCGGGCGCTGGCGCAGCACCGAGGCGACGCGCTGCTGCGCGGCGGCGATGTCCGAGAGACTCATGCGGCGCATCCTGTGGCGGTGGGGATGGGCGATTGTGGAAGGCGGCGGCCCGTCTGCCCAGCGCGCAGACCCGCCCGGCCCGCGCGGCGGACGCTGGAGCAGTTCGCGCGGACGCTCGGTCAGGCGTCGCAGGCGACGCGGACGCCCGGTCAGGCCGCGCCGACGCGCGGACAGGACAGGCGCCCGATCGATCGACACAGTCACGGCGTCGCGTCGCTGCGACCCCGTGACCCTCAAGGAGACCCGACCATGAACGCACCCACCGATTTCACCGCCCTCAAGACCCGCCAGCAGGCGGCCTGGGGCAGTGGCGACTACGCCGTCATCGGCACCACGCTGCAGATCGTCGGCGAATCGCTCGCCGAGGCCTTCGACCTGAGGACCGACGAGCGCGTGCTCGACGTCGCCGCCGGCAACGGCAACGTCACATTGGCCGCCGCGCGCCGCGGCTGCGTCGTCACCTCCACCGACTACGTCGGCAGCCTGCTCGAGCGCGGCGCCGAGCGGGCGCGCGCCGAGCGCCTGGAAGTTCACTTCCAGGCGGCCGACGTGGAGGCCCTGCCCTTCGGCGACGCGAGCTTCGACGCCGTGGTGTCCACCTTCGGCGTGATGTTCGCGCCCGATCACGCCCGCTCGGCGGCCGAGATGGCGCGCGTGTGCCGCCCCGGCGGCCGCATCGGCCTGGCCAACTGGACGCCCGACAGCCTGATCGGCCGCATGTTCAAGGTGCTGGGCCGGCACATCCCGCCGCCGCCCGGCGTGCAGCCACCGTCGCTGTGGGGCACCGAAGCGCACCTGCGCACGCTGTTCGGCGAGCGCGTCGCGGCCGTCCACGCGACGACGAAGCACTTCAATTTCCGCTACCGCTCGGCGGCCCACTTCATCGAGGTGTTCCGCACGTGGTACGGGCCGGTGCACAAGGCCTTCGGCGCGCTCGACGCTGAGAAGGGCGCGGCGCTGGCCAACGACCTGACCGAGCTGCTGAACGGCGACAACGTCGCCGGCCCGGGCTCGCTGGTGGTACCGAGCGCCTACCTCGAGGCCGTGGTCACGCTGCGCTGAACGCCGTGGACGCCCGCCTGCAGCGCCGCGTGCAACGCTACGGCTGGGACCGCGCCGTGGACGCCTACGCGCAGCACTGGCACGCCGTGCTGGCGGGCGTGCAGGCCGAGCTGCTGGCCGCGGCGGTGCCTGCGCCCGGCGAGCAGGTGCTCGACGTGGCCTGCGGCACCGGCGTCGTGTCGGTCGCGGCGGCCCACGCCGTCGGGCCGCGCGGCCGGGTCGTCGGCGTCGACCTGTCGGGCCAGATGGTGGAGGCGGCCGCACAGCGGGCGCAGTCGCAGCGGCTGCGCCAGGCCCGCTTCGCGCGCATGGACGCCGAAGCACTCGAGCTGCCCGACGCCGGCTTCGACCTCGCGCTGTGTTCCCTTGGCCTGATGTACCTGCCCGACCCCGGCGCCGCGCTGCGCGAGCTGCGTCGCGTGCTGCGCCCGGGTGGGCGTGCCGCGCTCGCGGTGTGGGGAGAGCGCGCGCGCTGCGGCTGGGCGCCGCTGTTCGGCATCGTCGACGCGGAGGTGCAAAGCGAGGTCTGCCCGCTGTTCTTCGGCCTCGGGCAAGGGGACGCCCTGGCAAAGGCGTGTGCCCGCGCCGGCCTGCGCGTGACGCTGCAGCAGCGCGTCGTCGACACGCTCGACTACGAGAACGCCGAGGACGCCTGCGACGCGGCTTTCGCCGGCGGGCCGGTGGCGCTGGCCTGGGCGCACTTCGACGCCACCGTGCGCGAGCGGGTGCGAGCGCGATACATCGAGGCGATCGCACCCTGGCGCCAGGGTCGCGGCTACCGCATTCCGGCCGAGTTCGTGGTCGTCGTCGCGGTGCGCGACGGCGACTGAGCCGGGTTAGCGCTCAGTCGACGCACGCGGCAAGCCACTGGCCTGCCTCGCGGAACGCCGCCGCCGAACGCTCGGCGCGCGATCGCACGTAGGCGCCTTCGATCGCGGTCAGCACCAGGCCGGCGAAGGAGCGCGTGCGGCGCGCGTCACCCAGGTCGACATGGCTCGCGATCGTGCGGGCCCAGCGCCCGAGCAGCGCGGCCAGCTGCGGCTGCAGCGGCTCCCCACCCTCACCGAGGTCCAGGCTCACGGTGCCGACCGCGCAGCTGCGCAGGAACCGCGCCTGCTCGGCCCGGCGCGCGAAGGCCTCGAACAGCGCACGCACGCGCTCGGGGTTGGAGCGCCGGCCGGCGAGCGCAGCCTCAACGAAGGCGTCGACGCGTTCGCCGTACAGCGCGAGCGCCTCGGCCGCGATCTGCAGCTTGCCATCGGGAAAGAAGTGGTAGACGGAGCCTTTGGGGGCGCCGCTGTTGCGCACCACGTCGTTGATGCCCGCACCCGACAGGCCGAAGCCCCGCAGCAGGTCGACCGCCGCCTCGAGCATGCGCTCCCGGCTTTCCGCCATCTTGACGTCCTAACTAGACCAGTCTATATATTCTGCACCGCCACCCCGCCGGGAGCAAGTGCCATGGACCACCGTCAACTCGATGTGCGCCGCGACGTCAGCGAAGCCGAGTGGCAGCAGCGCGTCGACCTCGCCGCCTGCTACCGCCTGGTGGCCCGCTACGGCTGGGACGACCTGATCTTCACGCACATCTCGGCGCGCGTGCCCGGGCCCGAGCACCACTTCCTGATCAACCCGTACGGGCTGATGTTCGACGAGATCACCGCGTCGAGCCTGGTCAAGGTGGATCTGCAGGGCCACAAGGTCTTCGACAGCCCGTTCGACATCAACCCCGCCGGCTTCGTGATCCACAGCGCGATCCACGCCGCGCGCGAGGACGCGATCTGCGTGCTGCACGTGCACAGCGTCAATGGCGTCGCGGTGTCGGCGCAGCAGGACGGCCTGCTGCCGCTGTCGCAGCACTCGATGGCGGTGCTGGCCTCGCTGGCCTACCACGACTACGAAGGCGTCGCGCTCGAGGACGACGAGAAGCCGCGCCTGGTGCGCGACCTGGGCGACAAGCGCTTCCTGATGCTGCGCAACCACGGCCTGCTGAGCGTCGGCCGCACCGTCGCCGAGGCCTTCGTCGGCATGTACTTCTTCGAGACCAGCTGCATGATGCAGGTGCGTGCGCAGGCCGGTGGCGGCCCGTTGCGGCGCATCCCGCAGCACATCGTCGACGACGCGCCGCGCCAGTTCGCCACCGTCACGCGCGGGGCGGGCGGCAATCTGGCGTGGCCGGCCCTGCTGCGCAAGCTCGACGCGAGCAACCCCGGTTACGCGCAGTAGCGCGCGGCGCGCCGGCTCAGGTCAGCGCCAGCGTGCGCAGGTGGTTCATGCGCACTTTGACCTGGCTGGCGGTCACGCCGTGGACGATCGCGTGGCGCTTGCCCGACGTGTCGCGGCGCTTGGGGCTGAAGTGCAGGCTGCCGTCTTCGCGGCGCAGCGCGGCCACGACCGGCATGTGGGCCTTGGTGCCACGGCGCACCACGACGCCGAGGTCCCCGTTGGCCAGCTTGACGAAGCAGCCCGGCGGGTAGAGACCGATCTTGCGCAGGATCGCCGTGCCCAGCGTGTCGGGTTGGCCGTCGGCGTCCAGGCAGGTGTCGCGCGCGGCGATCGCCGGCGACACGGCCTCGCGGCTGGCGCGGCTCGACAGCTTGGCGGTGTAGACGTCGATGCGTCGCAGCAGGCGCGCGAGGCGCTGCGCGGGCGGTGCGGATGCGCCGGCCTCGTCGACGCCCGGGCCGCCGTGGTGCAGGCGCACGACCTCGATCCACAACGTGTTCTTCACGCCGCTGGCCGCGATCAGCGCGGCGCTCTCCTCGGCATGCCCGTCGATGCGTTCGCGCTGGGCCGCCGACAGCGGCTCGACCTGGCGCGCCAGCGAGTCCTGCATCGTCGACATCGACAGGTTCATCGTCAGCGCGGCGCGCACCAGCGTGTCGATCTCCTCGGCCGGCCACTCGAGCCAGTCCGCGCAGACCTCGCCCACCAGGGCGCACAGGATGGCGTGGTGGGTGCTGTAGCGGTCGTCGTCGCCGTTGCCGGCGTCCTGCAGCAGCAGATAGAGCGCGGCGTCAAAGTCGCGCCGCGCCAGCACCTGCAGACGGCCGACGATGCCCTCCAGCGCCTCGGCCCAGGCCGCGTCAGGCGCCGTGTGGCGCAACAGGGCGGCCAACTCGCGCTTGAGGCGGTCCCAGCCATCCATCAGCTCGACGGGGCTGACCGGCTCGGGCGCGGCCAGCGCGTCGGCCAGCGCGGCCGCCACCTCGGCGGCGTCCTCGTCGGCCAGCGCCGCCCCGCCCTGCACATCCACTGCGACGTCCTGGCTCATGCCCTTGCAGATCGGCCGCGATGGCGCCGACTTGAGGGCGATTTCAGGCGCGCTTGCCGAATTCCGCCGTCTGGGCCGTCCAACGCCGCGCCTGCTCGGACAGCGAGAAGCCCAGGCCGTGCCGGTCGGGCACCTGCATGCGGCCACCCTGGATGGTCAGGCGTTCGTTGAACATCGGCTCCAGCCACTCGAAGTGCTCGACCCAGGGCTCGTGCGGATACGAGGCCGACAGATGCAGGTGGATCTCCATCGCAAAGTGCGGCGCCAGGCGCATGCGCGCGTGGTCGGCCAGCGCCAGGATCTTCAGCATCGGCGTGATGCCGCCCACGCGCGGCGCGTCCGGCTGGATGAAGTCCACGCTGCGGTGGCGGATCAGCTCCCAGTGCTCGGCCACGCTGGTCAGCATCTCGCCGGTGGCGATCGGCGTGTCGAGCATCGCGGCCAGGTTGGCGTGGCCCTCGGCGTCCCAGGCGTCCAGGGGCTCCTCGATCCAGGTCAGGTTCAGCGGCTCGACCAGCTTGCCGAAGCGCTGCGCGGTGACACGGTCCCACTGCTGATTGGCGTCGATCATCATGTGCACGCGGCCGTCGATCAGCTTGTGCACCGCCTTGACGCGCTCGTAGTCGACCATCGGGTCGGGCTGGCCGACCTTGATCTTGATGCCGCCGATGCCGCGCTCGAGCGACTTCTCGACGTTGGCCAACACCTCGGACAACGGCGACGACAGGTAGCCTCCCGAGGTGTTGTAGCACTGCACCGCGTCGCGGTGCGCGCCCAGCAGCTTGGCCAGCGGCAGCTTCGCGCGCCGCGCCTTCAGGTCCCACAGCGCGGTGTCGAAGGCGGCGATGGCCTGCGTCGCGAGGCCGGAGCGACCGACGCTGGCGCCGGCCCAGATCAGCTTCTCCCACAGGCGCGCGATGTCGTTCGGGTCCTCGCCGATCAGGTTGTTCGCGAGCTCCTTCGCGTGCTCGTACTGGCCCGGGCCGCCGGCGCGCTTGCTGTACGAGAAGCCCACGCCTTCGTGGCCCTCGCGGGTCTGGATTTCCGCGAACAGGAAGGCAATCTCGGTCAGCGGCTTCTGGCGCCCGGTGAGCACCTTGGCATCGCTGATCGGCGTGGCCAGCGGCAGGAACACCAGCGACAGCCGGATCCATTCGATGCGGTCGGCACTCGCCACGCCCGCCGCCAGGCCGGCGGCGAGCGGGTTGGCCTGGATCAGGCGTTCGCTCATGCGGTCGTCACTCCGGCTTGATGCCCGCGGTCTTGATGACGCGCGTCCACAGGTCCACCTCGGAAGCGACGAACTTGGCGTAGCTCGCGCCGCCGGGCGCCGGCACCACGAAGCCGAGCGTCTCGAGCTTCTGCTTGATCTCCGGCGAGGTCATCACCTTGCGCAAGGCGGCCTCCAGCTTGTCGACGATCGGCTGCGGCGTGCCCTTGGCCACCGACAGGCCCGACCACGACAGCGCCTGGAAATTCGGAATGCCACTTTCGTGGATGGTCGGCGTGTCCGGGAACAGCGGGTTGCGCTGCAGGCTGGTCACCGCCAGCGCGCGCAGCTTGCCGGCCTTGACATGCGGGAAGGCCGTGTCCTGGTTGATGAACATCAGCGGGATCTGGCCGCCCAGCAGGTCCTGCATCATCGGGCCGCCGCCCCGGTACGGAATGCCGACCATGAACAGGCCCTTGCAGTCGACGGCCTTGGGCGGGCACTTGCTGCCCTCGAGCTTGAACAGTTCCATCGCCATGTGGCCCGACGCCGCGTGGGTGAAGCCGTAGTTCAGCTTGCCCGGGTTGGCGCGCACGTAGTCGACCAGTTCCTTGAAGGTCTTCCACGGCGTGCTGGCGTTGACCACCAGCACGTTCGGGCCCGAGTGCACCTGGGCCAGGTGCACGAAGTCCTTGTTCGAGTCGTAGCCCAGGTTCGGATTCAGGCCGTGCGCCACCGCGCTCTGGCCGACGCCGGTCTGGATGATGGTGTAGCCGTCGGCCGGCAGCTTCACCGCGCGCAGGGTGCCCACCGTGCCACCGGCGCCACCGATGTTCTCGACCAGGACCTGCTGGCCGAGTTCCTTGCCCAGCGGCTCGGCGATCAGGCGGGCCATGACGTCGCTCGTGCCGCCGGGCGGGAACGGGCTGACGATCTTCACCGGCTTGCTCGGGAAGGCGTCCTGCGCCCAGCTCACGGAGGCAGGCAGCGCGAGCGACAGCGCGGCGGCGAGGGCGAACAGTTGGCGACGGATCATCGCTTGGTCTCCTTGGTGGGTGGTTCGTCTTGGAAAGGTCATCATGCCCGGGTCGATCTCGCTCCGGTCGAGGAGTTGCTCGCTGATGTACATCGTGGGGCGCATTCTTGGCTCCCCACGCACCGGGTTCAAGCATCGGCACATCCGTGGTGCGGTCGAGCTCCCATGATCTGGGACGACCCGGTGGCAGCAGATGTCTTGCCGACTTCGTACACTCGGTCGATAGCGCGGTCCGTCGTCCGTCGTACGAACATGGCACGAGCCGGCCGCACGAGGAGAAACCCCATGTCGAAGAATCCCGCCGCCACGTCGCGGCGTTCGCTTTCTTTTTTCCTGGTGCTCGCCACCGCGGTCGCGCTCGCCGCCTGCGGCAAGGGCGGCGCCGAGTCCGGACACGGCGGCCCCGGCGCCGGCGGGCCGCCGCCCGCCCCGGTGACCGTGCAGGCGGTGAAGACGGCCGACGTGCCGGTGGTCTTCGAGTACGTGGGCCAGCTCGCCGGTGCGCGCGAGGTGGAGGTGCGCGCGCGCGTCAGCGGCATCCTGGCCAAGCGCCACTTCACCGAAGGCAGCGCGGTCAAGAAGGGACAGCTGCTGTTCACGCTCGACGCGGCGCCTTTCCAGGCCGCCCTGGCCAAGGCCGACGCGGCGGTGGCTTCGAGCGAGGCGCGCCTGAACCAGGCCAGCCGCACGTTCGAACGCACCAAGCAACTCGGCGAGATGAAGATGATCACGCAGCGTGAGATCGACGACGCGATCGCGGCCGAAGGCATCGCGCGTGCCGACGTGGCCAGTGCCAAGGCCGCGCGCCAGGAGGCCGCGCTGAACCTGTCGTACACCCGCATCGACGCGCCGATCGGCGGCGTGGTCGGCCGCGCCGAGGTGTCCGAAGGCACGCTGGTCACCGGCCCGGCCATGCTGCTGGCGAGCCTGACGCAGTCCGACACGCTGAAGGTGCGCTTCGCCATCGCCGACACCGACCAGCTGCGCTGGCGCACGGAAACGGCCGCGGGGCAACTCAAGCTGCCGCCGCGCGACGCCTTCGAAGTGCAGCTCACGCTGGCCGACGGCAGCACCGCCGCGCAGCGCGGCAAGCTGCTGTTCTCCGATGCCCGCGTGTCGGGCAGCACCGGCGCGATCGAGGCCGAGGCCGAGCTGCCCAACCCGAGCGGTGCGCTCAAGGCCGGGCAGTTCGTGCGCGTGCGCCTGGTGGGCGCCGCGCGCCCGGGCGCGGTGAAGGTGCCCACGCGCGCGGTGCTCGAAGGCCCGCAGGGCAAGTACGTCTATCTCGCGGCCGAGGGCAAGGCCGCGCCGCGGCCGGTGACCGTCGGCGACCAGATGGCCGACGGCTGGATCGTCACCTCGGGCCTGAAGGACGGCGACCCGCTGATCGTCGACGGCATGGCGCGCATCTTCTTCCCCGGTGCGCCGGTGCAGGTGGCGCCACCTGCTGCGGCCAGCGCACCCGCGGCCGCGGCGTCGAAGTAAGGCGGGGGCGCGCATGTTCTCCCGCTTCTTCATCGACCGGCCGATCTTCGCGGTCGTGCTCTCGCTGTTCGTCGTGATCGCCGGCCTGGCCGCGACACGCAACCTGCCCATCGCCCAATACCCCGAGATCGCGCCACCGGTGGTCACCGTGACCGCGATCTACCCCGGCGCCAGCGCCGAGGTGATCGAGCAGACCGTCGCCGCGCCGCTCGAGAACGCGATCAACGGCGTCGAGAACATGCTCTACATGGGCTCGACCTCGACCTCCAACGGCGTGGTCACGATCCAGGTCACCTTCGACATCGGCAGCAACGTCGACCAGGCCGCGCAGCAGGTCAACAACCGCGTCAAGCAGGCCGAGGCGCGCCTGCCGCAGGAAGTGCGCCGCCAGGGCGTGACCGTCGAGAAGGGTTCATCGGCCTTCCTGCAGGTGCTGGCCTTCTTCTCGCCCGACGGCTCGCGCAGCGACCTGGACATCAGCAACTTCGTGACGCTGAACGTGCTCGACGCGATCAAGCGCGTGCCGGGCACCACCAGCGTGCAGATCTTCGGCGCCAAGGACTACGCGATGCGGGTCTGGATCAAGCCCGACCGGCTGGCCCAGCTCAAGCTCACCACCGCCGACATCGCCAAGGCCATCGCCGAGCAGAACGCGCAGTTCGCGGCCGGCAAGGTGGGCCAGTCGCC
>DATLIE010000255.1:0-1788 GCA_035539635.1 Burkholderiaceae bacterium | reverse complement strand
ACCGGCTTGTCGGTGTACTCGCGCATGGTCAGCACGTCGGCCAGCATCTGCGTCGGGTGGTACTCGTCGGTCAGGCCGTTGAACACCGGCACCCCCGCGTACTTGGCCAGCGTCTCGACGCCGCTCTGGCTCGCGCCGCGGTACTCGATGGCGTCGTACATGCGCCCCAGCACGCGCGCCGTGTCCTTGAACGACTCCTTGTGGCCGATCTGCGAGCCGGCCGGGTCGAGGTAGGTGACGTTGGCGCCCTGGTCGTGGCAGGCGACCTCGAAGGCGCAGCGCGTGCGCGTGGAGGTCTTCTCGAACATCAGCCAGATCTCCTTGTCGAGCAGGTGCTTCTGCTCGGTGCGGGCGTACTTCGCGCGCTTGAGGTCGCGCGCCAGGTCCAGCAGGTAGCGGAACTCGCGCTGGGTGACGTCCTGGACAGTCAGCAGCGAACGGTTGCGCAGATTGAAGCTCATGGTGCAGGTCTCCGGTTGATCCCGCGGCGCGCCTTCGGTCGCGGCGCCGCGGCAGGGGGTTCGGGCATCGGCCCCGCGGCGCGGCCGGGCGGCGCGCCGCGCGACGGCTCAATAGGCCGGGTCGCGCGAGATGGGGCAGGTCATGCAGTGGCCGCCGCCCCGCCCGCGGCCGAGCTCGGCGCCGCGCACGGTGATCACCTCCACGCCGGCCTTGCGCAGCAAGGTGTTGGTATAGGTGTTGCGGTCGTAGGCCACCACCACGCCGGGCTCCAGCGCCACCACGTTGTTGCCGTCGTCCCACTGCTCGCGCTGCGCCTGCCAGGCGTTGCCGCCGGTCTCGACCACCCGCAGCTCCTTGAGCCCCAGCGCGTCCTTCACGACGTCGAACAGGTGGCCCTCCTCGCGGCGCAGGTCGATGCCGCCGTCGCCGCCCGGGCGGGCGCTGTAGCAGCGCACCTGATCCGCCACGTCCGGGAAGACGGTGACGAGGTCACGGTCGCAGAAGCTGAAGACGGTGTCCAGGTGCATCGCCGCACGGCTCTTGGGCATCAGGCAGGCGACGACCCGCGTGGCGGCCTCCTGGCGGAACAGCTGTTCGGCGAGCTGGAACACCGCCTGCCGCGAGGTGCGCTCCCCCATGCCGATCAGCACGACGCCCTTGCCGATCGGCATCACATCGCCACCTTCGAGCGTGGAAGCCCCGAAGCTCTCGTCGGAATCGCCCCACCAGATCTTGAAGTCGGCGCCCTTGAAGCGCGGGTGGAACTTGTAGACCGCGCGCTGCAGCAGCGTTTCGGGCTGGCGCGCCGGCCAGAACATCGGGTTGCAGGTCACGCCCTGGTAGATCCAGCACGAGGGATCGCGCTGGAACAGCGTGTTGGGCACCGGCGGGATGATGAACTCGGTGTCCTCGAAGGCGTCGCGCATCATCGAGTGCCACTCGCCCTTCGGCATGTCGAGCAGCGCGATGCCGCCGATCAGGTGTTCGGCGAGCTGCCGCGCCGGCATCTCGTCGAGCCACGGCCGCATGATGTTGGCGACGCCCACGCCGACCTCGTTGACGGTGACCCGCCGGTCCAGCACCCAGCCGCGCGCCTCGGGGTCCTGAAGGGTTTCCGCCAGCAGTTCGTGCAGCTCGAGCACCTCGACGCCGCGCTCGCGCATCTTGCTGGCGAAGTCGTAGTGGTCGTTCTTGGCCTCCTGGACCCACAGCACGTCGTCGAACAGCAACTCCTCGGCGTTGCCGGGCGTCAGGCGCTGGTGCGCCAGCCCGGGCCGGCAGACCAGCACGGTCCTGAGCTTGCCGACCTCGCTGTGGACTCCGAAT
>DATLIE010000254.1:0-1954 GCA_035539635.1 Burkholderiaceae bacterium | reverse complement strand
CACTTCGTTCGACCCGCCGTAGATCGTCGTCTTGCGCGTGTTGAAGAAGGTCGACGCCAGCGGCGCGCAATGCGCGGCGCCGACATGCTCGCCCTGCCAGCCAGCTTCCATCGCCTCTTTCACGAAGGGCAGGGCGAAAGGCCCGGCGGCCAGCATCATCAACTCGCTGTAGCGCTGCTGGATCTCGCTGCCGCGGATCTTCAGCAGGCCCGCCACGTCGAGCGACTGCTTGCCGCTCTTCTCGGCCGACAGCACGCGCAGCACCATCATCTCCAACGCGACGACGTCGACCTCCAGCAGCGCGATCTGGTCGCGGAATCGCGAATCGGTATCCCACAGCCCCTCGGCCTTGGCAATCTTCTTCAGGCGTTCGAGTTCGCGCTTGGCGCGGTTCACGTCGGCGATGTTGGTGCGCTCGTGGGAGAGCAGGTGCTTGGCATAGGTCCAGCCCTTGTTCTCCTCGCCGATCAGCTGGTCGGCCGGCACCTCGACGTTGTCGAACCAGACCTCGTTGACCTCCTGCCCGCCGTCGAGCATGGTGATCGGCCGCACGGTCACGCCCGGGCTCTTCATGTCGATCAGCAGGAAGGAGATGCCGGTCTGCGGCTTGCCCTCGCTGCTGGTGCGCACCAGGCAGAAGATCCAGTCACCGTACTGGCCCATCGTGGTCCAGGTCTTCTGGCCGTTGACCAGGTAGTAGTCGCCGCGCCGCTCGGCCTTGCACTTCAGCGACGCGAGGTCGGAGCCCGAACCCGGCTCGCTGTAGCCCTGGCTCCACCAGACTTCGCCGCTGGCGATGCCGGGCAGATAGCGCTGCTGCTGCTCGCGCGAGCCGAAGGCCATGATCACCGGCGCCACCATCACCGGGCCGAAGGGCATCACCCGCGGCGCACCGGCCAGCGCGCATTCCTCTTCGAACAGGTGCTTCTGCACCGCATTCCAGCCCGGGCCGCCGTGCTCCTCGGGCCAGCCCCAGCCGAGCCAGCCCTTGGCGCCGAGGATGCGGGCCCAGCGCTGGTGGTCGTCGCGCGTCAGGTGCAGCGCATGATGCACCTTGTGGCTGATGTCGGCAGGCAGGTTCGCGCGCACCCAATCGCGAATCTGCTGTCGGAACGCCGTCTCCTCGGCGGTGAAGTTCAGGTCCATCGCGGCTCCTGTGCGCCTCTTGCGCTTCCTTGTCTGCCGGCGTTGTAGCACGCGCGCCGGGCGGTGCGCGTCCCGGCCGTGACAAGGGCGACAGGGTAGATTCGCCGCCCATGAGTGCCGCCGCAGTGCCCCCCGGCTACCGCCTGACGGTGGCCGCGCTGTCGCTGGGGCAGATCCTGTGCTGGGCGGCGCTGTACTACGCCTTCACGGCCTTCGTGCTGCCGATGCAGCGCGAGCTCGGCTGGAGCTCGCAGCTGCTGATGGGCGCCTACACCACCGGCCTGGCGGTGAGTGCCGCACTCAGCTTCGCGGTCGGTGCCGCCATCGACCGCGGACACGGCCGTGCGGTGATGGCGCTCGGCCCGCTGCTCGGCGCCCTCGGCGTCGCGCTCTGGGCCACGGCGACCACTGTCGCGTGGCTCTACGCGGCCTGGGTCGTGCTCGGCGCCGCGATGGCGATGACGCTCTACGAGCCGGCGTTCACCGTCGTGACGCGCCTGTACCCGGCGCGCTTTCGCGAAGCGGTGACGGCGATCACGCTGGTCGGCGGCTTCGCGAGCACGCTGTGCTACCCGTCGGTGGCGCTGCTGCAGGGTGCCTTCGGCTGGCGCGCGGCGCTCGGTGTCATCGCGCTCGTGCTCGTGGCCACGGCGCTGCTGCATGCCTGGGTGCTGGCCGGTGCGTCGATCGCACCGACCCCGCACGCCGCGGTGGCTCCCGCACCCGACGCCACGCTGCGCGAGGCCTTCGGCAGCCGCGCCTTCTGGGCCCTGACGACCACCTTCACCGCCTACACCTTCGTCGCCGG
>DATLIE010000253.1:0-3957 GCA_035539635.1 Burkholderiaceae bacterium | reverse complement strand
GCGGGCACCGAACTCACGGTCGATCTTGCCGGGGCACGCATCGGCGGGGTCTGGGGCTTCACATCGAAACCAGGCACGCTGACGCATTGGCCGGGAGGCCTGGTGCTGGCCTTCCCGGCGGCCGGCGGCGTGAAGGGCACGCTGGTGCTCGACCGTGGCGACGTCAACCTCACGTTCAAACGTTATCTCGAAAGCCCCGTGCGTCTCGTGATCGCCGACGACCATGTGGTCGAGGTGGTGGGCGATTCGGTCGATGCCGAGCTGATGCGCTCGCAATTCGCTGCCTGGGCCGATCGCTCGGCCTATGCGGTGTCGCATGTCGGCTGGGGTCTCAACCGGCGCGCGCGCTGGGACGCGATGGCCTTCTACGACAAGGCCGACTTCAACGGCACCGAGTTGCGTGCTTTCGCCGGCAACTTCCTGTACTCGACCGGCGCCAACGAGGTGGCAGGGCGCCACACGCCGGGGCACTTCGACCTGCCGCTGCGCGGCTGTACGGTCGAGCTCGACGGCCAGGCCGTCGTGCGCGACGGACTCCTGTTGGATTGACCATGTGGCCCACCCTGCGCACCGACGCCCCGCTGGCACACCTGCGCTGGGAGCCGGCGCGGGGCGACGGGGCCCGCACCGTGCTGCTGCTGCACGGTGTCGGCGGCGGCCGCGAGTCCTGGGGCGATGCGATCTCGGGCACCGGCCGCGCGATCGCCGAGGCGGGCTTTCGCGCCGTGGCGGCCGATCTGCCGGGCTACGGCGACTCGACGCCGGTCAACCCATACGACCTGCGCCACATGGCCGAGGCGGTGCGCGCGCTGATCGACTGGCTCGGCCCCAAACCACTGGCGCTGGTCGGGCACAGCATGGGCGGCATGGTGGCTCAGGAACTGATGGCGGGGTCGCCGCAGCGAGTGGCCGTGCTGGTGCTGACCGGCACCTCGCCGGCCTTCGGCCGCCCCGGCGGCACCTGGCAGCAGGAGTTCCTCGCCCAACGCCTGGCACCGCTCGACGCGGGCCTCGGCATGGCCAAGCTGGCGCCTGGCCTGGTGGCGGGCATGGCCGCGCGCCACGCGCCGCACGACGCTGTGGCGCGCTCCGCGCTGTTGATGGCCGGTGTGCCTGAGGCGACCTATCGCAAGGCGCTGGCGGCGATCGCCGGCTTCGACCGCCGCGAGACCCTGGCCGACCTGCGCCTGCCGGTGCTGTGCCTGGCCGGCGCCGACGACCGCAACGCGCCGCCGGCGGTGATGCAGCAGATGGCCGCGCGCATCGCCGGCGCCGAGTACGTCTGCCTGCCCGGCGTCGGACACCTGAGCCACATGGAGGCGCCGCAGGCCGTGAACCCCGTGCTGGTGGACTTCCTGCAAAGGCGATACCCATGATCCCAGCCGCCGCACCTCCCGTCCCGCACATCGCCGGCAACCCATCGGTGTTGACCGCGCAACAGCGCGAGCTGATCGAGCGCGCCGCGATCCTTGGCCGCGAGAAGTTCGCGCCGCGCGCCGCGCGCTGGGACCGCGAGGCCAGCTTCCCGTTCGAAAACTACGACGACCTGCGCGCGGCCGGCCTGCTCGGCATTTGCATCCCCAAGGAGCATGGCGGCCTGGGCGCGGACTTCGCGACCTACGTGATGGTCGCCGCCGAACTCGGGCGCCACTGCGGTTCGACCGCGCTGTCGTTCAACATGCATGTCTGCTCGACGATGTGGGCCGGCTTCATCGCCGACGCGCTGGACATGTCGCGCGAGCAGCGCCAGGACCACGAGCGCATCCGCGCGCTGCATTTCGCGCGTGTCACCGGCGAGGGCAGGGTCTACTCGCAGCCCTTCTCCGAGGGCGGTGCGGCGGCCGCAGGCAAGGCGCCCTGGGGCACGCGGGCGCTCAAGGTCGACGGTGGCTACCGCGTCACCGGCAAGAAGATCTTCGCCTCGCTGTCGGGCGCGGCCGACTACTACGGCGTGCTCTGCACGCGCGAGCGGCGCACGGTCGACCGCAACGACGGCAGCGCCGGCGGCACCGTGCGCGACTCGCTCTACCTGGCGGTGCCGGCCGACGCCGCGGGCGTCGCGGTCAGCGGCGACTGGGACCCGATGGGCATGCGCGGCACGGTCAGCCGCACGCTGACCTTCGAGGACGTGTTCGTGCCCGACGAGGCGCGGCTGATGCCCGAGGGCTTGTACTTCCAGGCCGCGAGCCGCTACCCGCACATGTTCGCGACGCTGTCGCCCACCTACATGGGCATCGCGCAGGCGGCCTACGACTTCACGGTCGCCTACCTGCGCGGCGAGGTGCCGGGCACGCCGCCGGTCAAGCGCCGCATGTACCCGACCAAGCAGATCGCGGTGGCGCAGATGCGCATTACGCTCGAGCAGACGCGCGCGCTGTTCCTGCAGACCGCACGCGAAGCCCGCGTCGACCCCGACAAGGACACGCGCATGCGCCTGTACGCGTCGCATTACTCGATCATGGAGAACGCCAACGCGATCTGCGCGCTGGCGATCCGCACCTGCGGCGGCCAGTCGATGCTGAAGTCGCTGCCGCTCGAGCGCCTGTACCGCGACTCGCGCTGCGGCTCGCTGATGCTGCCGTGGACCGCCGAGCTGTGCCTGGACCGGCTGGGCCGCGAGTGCCTGTACGAATCGGGCGAGCGCGACGAAGAGATCGAGTCGTGACGTGACTCCCCCCCGTTGCGCCTTCGGCGCGCCCCCCCAGGGGGGCGCCGCTGGCGGACCGGCGAAGCCGGATCCGCGGCGGCTGCTGGGATGCGGCGGGCGCTGAACCATGCGCCTGGACGAGCGGCTGCCGCGCGCGGACCGCGTCGCGATCGACGACGGTGGGCGCACCTGGACCTACGCCGAACTGCACGATGAGAGCCACGCCTGGGCCGAGCGCCTGGCGTCACGTGGCATCGGGCCGGGCATGGCCTTCGGCTGGCTCGGCCACAACAGCGTCGCGATGCTGGCCGCGCTGCTTGCCTGCGCGCGCCTGCACGCGCGCTTCGTGCCGCTGAACTGGCGCCGGGCCGCGCCCGAGCTGCAGGCGATCGCGGCTCACGCCGGGGTCGCGGCCTGGCACACCGATCCGGGCTTCGACGCGCTCGATGGCGTCGCGCCGCTGCCACTCGTTGCGGACACGGCGCACGACGACCTGCTGCTCGTCTACACCTCGGGCACGACCGGCGAGCCGAAGGGCGCGCTGCACACGCAGGCCGCGATGCTGGCCAACATCGACGCGGCGATCGACGCGCAGGGTCTCGACGAGGACACGCGCACGCTCGCCGTGCTGCCACTGTTCCACGTCGGGGGCCTGTGCATCCAGGTGCTGCCGACCCTGGCGGCGGGCGGCACGGTGCGGCTGCAGCCGCGCTTCGACGCCGAGGCCTGGTTCGACGACGTGGTTGCGTGGCGTCCGACGACGAGCCTGCTCGTGCCGGCGACGATGCGTGCGCTGGTCGAGCACCCGCGCTGGGCGGCGGCGGACCTGTCGTCGCTTGCCTTCGTCAACAGCGGCTCGCAGATCGTGCCGCGGTCCTTGATCGATGCCTTCCATGCGCGCGGCCTGCCGGTATGCCAGGTCTACGGTGCCACCGAGACCGGACCGGTGACGCTGGTGCTGCGTCCGCACGAGGCGATGGCGCGTCCCGGTTCCGTCGGCCGGCCGGCGCGCGGGGTCGAGGTACGCCTGGTGGACGGTGAGCTGTGGGTGCGCGCGCCGAACCTGGCGCGCGGTTACCACCGCGCTCCCGACGACGCGGCCTTCGCCGACGGCTGGTTCCGCAGCGGCGACATGGCGCAAGTCGACAGCGAGGGCTTCCACGAGATCGTCGGCCGCACCAAGGAACTCATCATCTCGGGCGGCGAGAACATCCATCCGGCGGAGATCGAGCAGATCGCGCTGTCCGACCCCGCGGTGGCCGACGCCGCCGCGGTGGGGGTGCCCGACCCGCGCTGGGGCGAGGTGCCGG
>DATLIE010000252.1:0-4996 GCA_035539635.1 Burkholderiaceae bacterium | reverse complement strand
CGCGCGGCGTCACGCTCATCGCGTCGCGCTCAGAAGAACTTCTTCAGGTCCATGCCGGCGTAGAGCTGGCCGACCTGCGCCTCGTAGCCGTTGAACATCAGCGTCGGCCGCCGTTTCGCGAACAGGCCGTCCTCGCCGAGGCGGCGTTCGGTCGCCTGGCTCCAGCGCGGATGGTCTACCATCGGATTCACGTTGCTGTAGAAGCCGTACTCCTGCGGCGCCGACTGGTTCCACGATGTCGCGGGCTGGTCGCGCGTGAAGCGGATCCGCACGATCGACTTGCCGCTCTTGAAGCCGTACTTCCACGGCACGACCAGACGCACCGGCGCGCCGTTCTGGTTCGGCAGCACCTCGCCATACAGGCCAAAGGCCAGCAGCGTGAGCGGGTGCATCGCCTCGTCCAGGCGCAAGCCTTCGGCATAAGGCCAGGCCAGCACGCGCGAACCGAGGAAGGGCATCTGCCTGTCGTCGGCCAGGGTCACGAACTGCACGTACTTCGCGTCCCCCGTCGGCTCGACCTGCCGGATCAGCTCGGCCAGCGACCAGCCGACCCAGGGCACGACCATCGACCAGCCTTCGACGCAGCGCAGGCGGTAGATGCGCTCTTCCATCGGCGCCAGCTTGAGCAGCTGGTCGATGTCGAACACGCGGGGCTTCTTCACCTCGCCCTCGACCGCCACGGTCCAGGGCCGCGTCTTGAGCGTGCCGGCGTTGCGCGCCGGTGCTTCCTTGGACGTGCCGAACTCGTAGTAGTTGTTGTACGAGGCGACATCCGCGTAGGCGGTCAGCTTGTCCATCGTCATCGCGCCGGGGACGGCACTGCGCGTCGCGGCCAGCGGCGCCAGCTTGCCGGCACGCGGCGTGGCGGCACCCTGGGCCAGCGCATCGCGCCAGGGCCCGGCGGCCAGGGCCGCGCCGCCGGCGGCCATCGCGGCGAGCAACTCGCGGCGGCGCTGGAACACGCTGCGCGGCGTGATCTCCGACGGCACCGGGTGGACATGGCCGCGATCGCGGTGGAACTGCATGCGCTCTCCTTGGGCAGCGCCCTTCTCGGCCTGCTGTGCGTCGGTCGGACTCGCAGGCCGCACCTTACAGGCCCTGCGCGCACCCCGCAGCGGCCGGCAAGGAAGTCCTCACGGCGCGCTGCGCCAGCGCCGACCCGCGACGCGCGAGGTACCCCAGCAGCCGCGCCGCGTAATCCGGTGCCACCGCGCCGCGCACCGACGCGCGCCCGGCCAGCGCGTGGCGCCAGGCCTGAACGCGCGGCAGGCCGTCGAAGAAGCCCCAGTCGCCCAGCGTGTCGAAGGTCTCGAAGTAGCGCAAGGCCGGCGCAAAGGCCGCGTCGACGATCGAGAAGCGGGCGCCGCCGAAGAACGGTCCATCCGCCAGTTCCCCCTCGAGCTGCGTGAAGCGCTGGCGCAAGGCGCGCCGCTGCACTTCGAGCGCGGCCTCGTCGGGTGCGTTGTAGAAGGCCGCGATGCCATCGAGCAGCGCCGACGCGAACTCGACCCACGCGCGGTGGCGCGCGCGCGCCAGCGGGGCCTGCGGGTGCATGCGCGGGGCATGCACTTCGTCGAGGTAATCGCAGATCACGGCCGACTCGAAGATCGGCGCCTCGCCGTCGACCAGCAGCAGCGGCGTCTTGCCCAGCGGCGACAGTTGCAGGAACCAGTCCGGCTTGTGGGCCAGGTCCACCATGCGGCGCTCGAAGGGCACGCCCTTCTCGGCCAGCACGATGGCCGCCCGTTGCACGTACGGGCACAGCGCGTGGCTGACGAGCACGAGCGGCGCACGGCTCATCGTGCACTCCCGGGTGCGAGCCACGTGCCGCGCCGCAGCGCGAACGCGCCGTCGCCCAGCAGCCACTGGGCGACCAGGGCCACTGCGAGGAACAGCGGGTACTCCCACCCGCCGCCGGGGGCGGTGAAGACCCAGCCATTGGGCAGGTGCACCCGGGCGGCGGCCAGCATCACCGGCAGCAGCAGCAGCGCGACCTGGCGCGCGTACACGCCGGCGACCAGGGCGATGCCGCCGAGCAACTCGGCCGCGAACACCGGGTACGCCAGCGCACCGGGGTAGCCGACCGAGTCGAAGAACTGCGCCGTGCCGGGCAAGGTGTAGACGAGCAGCTTGAGCAGCGCGTGGGCGATCCACATGCTGCCCAGCGCCACGCGCAGCAGCGTGGCGCCGAGCTCGGCGGCGGTCACGGTGGTGGCGGGCGGCGACGAACGGGAAAGGGTCAGGGTGGGCATGGCAGCCTCCGGGGTGTTCTGGAAGGCCGAAGATTAGATAGGCATCTGCACCATTGAAATATGTCCAGCGACAACCGATCATTGCATCCATGCAATCCCATGCCCTCGACCCCTCGGACCTGAGCCTGCTCCTCGCGCTGGTGCGCGGGGGCACGCTGGCACGCGCGGCCACGGCGCTGGGCGTCGATGCCTCGACCGTGTTCCGCAAGGCCCAGCGCATCGAGAAGCGACTGGGCCAGCGCCTGTTCGAGCGCAGCCGCACCGGCTACCGGCCCACCGAGCTGGCGCAGGGCCTGGCGGGCCACGCCGAGCGCATCGAAGCCGAGCTCGAGGCGGCGCGCGCCGCGACGCAGGCGCGCGACGCGCAGGTCAGTGGGCTGCTGCGCCTGTCGACCACCGACACGCTGCTGCAGGGCCTGGTGCTGCCGGCGCTGCAGCGGCTGGCCCACGCGCACCCGCGCCTGCAGTTCGAGCTGCACGCCGGCAACGAGCCGGTCAACCTGACGCGGCGCGAGGCCGACATCGCGTTGCGCGCCACGCGCCGGCCGCCGCCGCACGTGATCGGCCGCGAACTCGGGACGCTCCGCTCCGCGGTCTATGGCGCCCGTCCGCCCGGCCTGGCGCCGGGTCGCCGCCCGCCGGCGGCGCCCGACCTGGCCGACTGCGCCTGGGTGGCGGTCGACGAGGCGTTGCCCGAACACCTGTCGGTGCTCTGGCGCCGCCGCCACCTGCCGCGTGTTCAACCACAATGGCGCGTCAACAGCATCCTGTCGGTGTTCGATGCGGTGCGCCTGGGCCTCGGCGTGGGCATCGTGCCGCTGTTCCTGGCCCGCAGCTGCGAACACATCGTGCCGCTGACGCCGCCGCTGCCCGAGTGCGACACGCCACTGTGGCTGCTGACGCACCCGGAGTCGCGGCACCTGCGACGCATCGCCACCGTGGCGAGCCACCTGGCGGAGGCAATCGAGCTGCCCGCAAAGGTTGCTTCCTTCGAGATTGACCAGGCGCACGCAGCATGACTGCTCGCGTACTCGAGGGTGGCGTGATCCGCGTCGGCGACGCGTTGCGCTCGCTGCCGCGGCCCGTGCCGCCCTAGACGGCCGGACGCGGGCGCGCACGTGGCCGCGACGCGCGGCCCGACGGCGCGGCAGGCGGCGCGTCACCCACCACCTTGTGCAGCCCGGTCAGCGCCGACGCCAGGTGCTCGCCGTCGGCGTTGGCCGAGTGCACCGCGTAGGCCGGATACGAGAACTCTGGCGCGCCCTTGACGAAATGCAGGCGCCCGGCCTGCAGGTGCTCGCGCACCACGGCCATGCGGAAGTAGCCCGCGCCCCCCGCGGCGAGCACATAGCCCAGGCCCAAGGGGCCGAGACTCGCCGACACCGCGGCGCCGGACAGGCCAGGATAGGCGAGCGCGAACTGCGCCGCGAACTCGGAGCCCCAGTCGATGTGGACGTACTGCTCCGGCGTCGGCACGCGCCCCTGGCGCGACGTCGTCACGAACACCAGCTTCTCCTCGAGCAGCAGGTCGATCCGGATGCCCGGCCGTTGTTGCGGCGCGTAGAGCACCGCGATGTCAAGCGTGCCGTTCGACACCCGGCCCAGCAGGTCCGCGGGCAGTCCGACTTCGGTGCGCAGCGCGAAGTGCGGCGCGCGCGCGCGCATCCACAGCAGCCAGTTGAGCATCAACGGGTCCCACAGGCTGGCCTCGCAGCCGACCGTCAGCACCGCCGACCGGCCGCGTGGCACGGCCACCTGCTGGCGCGCGCGCTCCCAGGTCTGGATCAGTGCCGTGGCGTGGCGCACGAACTGGTCGCCGGCCGGCGTCAAGGTGGCGCCAGACTTGTGCCGCACGAAGAGCCGACGCCCGAGCAGCGTCTCGAGGGCCTTGACGCGCGCGCTGACCGCCGTCTGCGTCACGTGCAGCCGCTCGGAGGCGCGCAGGAAGCTGCCGCTGGCCACGATCTCGAGGAAGGTGCGTTCGAGGGTGATGTCCATCAGATCGGTCTCCGACAAAGATGCAAAGCATTTGCATCGTGCTAGCAATACATATCACTTTACTTGCTTTGACGTCGGGCCAATCATCCAACCCATCGACAACGCACCCACCTCCAGCCATGAACACCCAGGTCCTCTCTCGCCCCTTCGCCCTTCGCGCGACGCCCCGTGACGCGGCACCGGCCACCGAGGCCACCGGCGTCGACGACACGCTGCGCCGCGCGCTGCTCGCACGCCTGGCCACCCAGCCCTGGTGGGACCCGGCCCATGCGAACGTCTTCGTCGATCACGGCACCGTGATCTACCAGGGCCTGTCCGGTGCCCGGGCGTCGCGTGGCGCCGCGCGCCGGCTCGCGCTGGGCGTGCCCGGCGTGCAGGCCGCGTGGGACGCCCGCGTGCCGCGGCGCGAATGGCAGTCGCTGGCATGAGCACCGCCGCCCACGCCCGCACGACCTACCGACGGCGGCAGGTCGATGTGAGCGTGTCCGCGCTCGATGCGGGCAGCTACCTCGTGATCGTCGTGCACGACCCGAGCGCGCGCGTGCCCGACCAGTTGATGGAGTACATCGTCGACGTGCAGCCACTCGACGCGGCCGCGGGCCTGGGCATCGCCTACGCGCGCGACTTCATCGACGGCCAGCTGCACTGAGCGCCTACCGCCCGGCGCGCGCGGCCGGCGTACCGTCCTACGTCGCACCGCGCCGGCCTCCGATGGGCAGGCGGCCGCGCCGCCGTCAGCATCGGTG
>DATLIE010000251.1:0-6781 GCA_035539635.1 Burkholderiaceae bacterium | reverse complement strand
GCTGACGCAGGCCGACAAGCGCATCGCGCCGGCGCTGGCCCAGCGGCTGAAGTTGATGGCCGGCCTGGACATCTCCGAGAAGCGCCTGCCGCAGGACGGCCGCATCTCCTTGCGCGTCGGTGGCCGTGCCATCGACGTGCGCGTGTCCACGCTGGCCAGCGCGCACGGTGAACGCGCCGTGCTGCGGCTGCTGCACCAGCTGGCCGAACTTCTTGCGCACCTCGCCGCTCATGCCGAGCGACTCGAGAGAGAACTTGGCTTCGCCCTTGTCGAGCAGGCGCAGCACGGCACGCTCGCCGTGCGCGTTGGGCAGGGTCGACACACGCACGTCGATCGCGCGCCCGCCGATGCGCAGGCTGATGCGGCCGTCCTGCGGCAGGCGCTTCTCGGCGATGTCGAGCTCGGCCATGATCTTCAGGCGCGAGATCAGCGCCGCGTGCAGCGCGCGGTTGGGCTGCACCACCTCGCGCAGCGTCCCGTCGACCCGGAAGCGCACCGACGAGTTGCGCTCGTAGGGCTCGATGTGAATGTCGCTCGCGCCGTCCTTGGCCGCCTGCGTCAGCAGCGCGTTGAGCATGCGGATGATCGGCGCGTCGTTGGCGGCCTCGAGCAGGTCCTCCACCGCGGGCAGGTCCTGCATCATGCGCGACAGATCGACCGCGCTCTCGACCTCGCCGACCACCGCTGCGGCACTCGACTCGCCGCCGGCATACGCCGCGGCGATGCGTTGCGCCAGCGTGCCGACGGGCTCGCGCTCGAAGCGCTTGACGTCGTAGACACGCAGCACTTCCGACAATGCGGGCACCGACGCGTGCTCGCCGGCCCACAGCGTGAGCTGCTGGCCGTCGTCCTCGAGCAGCAGCGTGTGCGCCTTGGCGAAGGCGTAGGGCAGGGGGTGGCGGGCGCCCATCGCGGTGCCGTGGCGTCAGTTGGCGGGCGCCGACGCAGGCGCCGATGCCGGTGCGGGCGCAGGCGCCGCCACCGGGGGCAGCGTCGTCGGCGCCTGCGGGGCGCGCTGCGGCGGCAGCACCGGCGCTTCGCCCACCGGCAGCAGGATGTGGGTGTCCGGCTTGGCGTTCAACTGCTGGCCGCGGATCAGGTCGTAGCGGTCGAGCGAGAGCTTCTTCGCGTCGTCGGCGCTGCGCATCACGATCGGGCGCAGGAAGACCATCAGGTTGGTGCGCCGCTTGGTGCGCGACTCGCTGCGGAACAGGTGGCCCACGACCGGGATGTCACCCAGCAGCGGCACCTTGCTCTTGTTGTCCTCGAAGCGGTCCTCGATCAGGCCGCCCAGCACCAGGATCGAGCCGTCGTCGACGACCACGTTCGATTCGATCGAGCGCTTGCTCGTCGTCGGCCCGGTGCCGCTGGTGCCCGTGGCCTGGGCGATCACGTCGGTGCTTTCCTGGAAGATCGTCAGGCGCACCGTGCCGCCTTCGCCGATCTGCGGCTTGATGCGCAGCGTCAGGCCGACGTCCTTGCGCTCGACGGTCTGGAACGGGTTGGTGGTGCCGGTGCCGGTGCTGGTGAACTGGCCCGTGATGAAGGGCACGTTGCTGCCGACGACGATCTTGGCCTCCTCGTTGTCGAGGGTGATCAGGTTCGGCGTCGACATGATGTTGGTGTTGTTCTGCGTCTGCAGGAACTGCGCGATCGCCGCCAGCGCGTACTGGCCGCCAAAGCTGTGGATCAGTCCGATGTTCAGGCCGGCGCCGACCGCCACCGTACCGGCGGCCGCCGAGGTGTTGATGTCGATGATGCTCGGCACGCGGCTGTTGCCCAGGTTGGTGCCGATCACACCGACGTTCCTGTCGCCGTCCTTGCCGATCAGGCCCTGCCACTGGAAGCCGAAGTCGGCCGCGTTGTCGCCGCTGACCTCGACGATCAGGCTCTCGATGTAGACCTGCGCGCGCCGCGTGTCGAGCTGGTCGATCATCGCGCGCACCTGGCGGTACAGCGGCTCGGCGGCGGTGACGATCAGCGAGTTGGTCGACGGATCGGCCTGGATGAAGCCGCCGGTCGACGGGCCTTGACTGGCCTGGATCGGCGCTGCGGCGGCCGAGGTGGCGCCAGCCGCCGCGCCGGTGCCGATGTTGGTGGGCACGGTCGCCGGCAACGGGCTGCTGCCGCCGCCCGCCGAGGCGCCGCTGCCGCCCTGCGCGAACGCGGCGCGCAGCACCTGCGCCATCTTGGTCGCGTCGGCGTTCTTCAGGTGCACCACCCACACGTTGCCCGCGGGACCACCGCCTTGCGTCGGGCGGTCGAGCTTGTCGATGATCGCGCGCACCTGCTGCGCCCGTGCCGGGTTGGCCGCGCGCACCATCAGCGCATTGCTGCGCGAGTCCACGACGACCGACACCGCCCCGCTGCCGGCCTGCGCCGGCACGCCCGGCACCGGGGCACCGCTGCCGCCGTCGGCCAGGCGCTGCACCAGCGGCGCCAGGTCGGCTGCGACGCCATGCTGCAGCGGCACCACTTCGATGTCGCTTGCGTTGGGCTGGTCCAGTGCGGCGATGATCTTGCCGATGCGCGCCAGGTTGTCGGCGTAGTCGGTGATCACCAGCGAGTTGTTGCCCGGGTTGGCGTTGATCGTGTTGTTGGGGCTGATCAGCGGGCGCAGGATCGCCACCAGGTTGTTCGGGTTCTCGTGGTTGAGGCGGAAGATCTGGGTCAGTATCTGGTCGCCGCGGCGGTTCACCTCGCCGATCGACACGGTGCCGGCCTGCAGCTTGGCGTCGGCTTCGGGCACCACCTTCATCAGCCCGGCGTTCTCGACCACGGTGAAGCCCAGGCCGCGCAGTGCGGCCAGGTAGTTGACGTAGGCCTCGCGCACGGTCATCGGTTGCTCGCTGTAGACCGTGATCGTGCCCTTGACCCGCGGGTCGACGACGATCTGCTGGTTGAGCATTGCTCCCATCGCGCGCGTCACGGCCTCGATGTCGGCGTTGACGAAGTTCAGCGTCACGCGTGTGCCGGCCGGCAGCGCCGCACCGCTGCTCGCGCGGGCCTTCGGTGCCGACGCCGGGGCGCTGGTCTGTGCGCCGGCCAGGCCGGCACCGAGCAGCACCAGCGCCAGGGCGAGCGCCGGCAAGGGTTGGAGTGGCGTGGATCGCTTCATGGGTTCATCCGATCGAGATGACCGAGCGCGCGCCCTGGCGCCGCCCGATGATGTTCAGCAGGTTGTTCAAGGCCGGCTCGCTGCCCTCGGCTGCGGTGGCCTCGCCGCGAAAACGCAGGCCGCTGCCCGCCCACTGGCCGCTGCCCGACAGGCGCAGCGCGCCGTCGACGGTGATCAGTTCCATGCGCGCGCCGTCGCCGCTGCCGGCGTCGCCGTGCAGCGTCAGGCGGTAGCTGCCCAGCGTGTCGAGCGTCGACACGCGCGACGAGGCGTGCGCGATGTCCAGTGCGGCGTCGCCGGCGAAGCGCATGCGGCCCTGGACCGACTCGATCGTCATGCCCGGCGACGTCAGGCGCAGCGTGCCGCCCATCTGCATCGTGTTCCAGGGTGTGCCCAGGCCGGCCAGCAGCGCCGCGGGCCATTGGCCGATGGTGGTGCCCTGGTCCGGCTGCACCTGCACTGCGACACGGCCCCAGCCCGGCGAGATCAGTGCACGCACTTCGCCGCGCAGGCAACAGGCCTGGCGCAGACGCAATTCGGGCTTCAGGCCCGACAGGCCCAGGCGCCACTCGAGCCGGTCCGGCAACGCGGTGGCATCACGGCTGCCCTCGCCGCCCGTCAGCACCAGCAGCGCGCTGCCGCGCCACAGGGTGCCGCGCGCATCGGTCAGCAACACGCGCTGCGCGCTGGCCGTGGCGATCGCGCCGGCCAGCCAGCCGGCAGGCAGGTAGGCCACCAACGCGGCCAGGGCCCCGAGCACGGCGCCGACCGCGCCCCAGCGGTGGGCCGAGGTGCGCGTGCGCTGCCAGGCCAGTTCGGCCAGCGTGGTTTCGGCGAACCCGGTGCGCGCGAAGCGGGCCGGCGGGCGTTTGCGGCGAAGCCAGGCCATCAGCCGCCCCCCGGCAGTGCGAGCACCACGCTGCCGCTGTAGCCTTGCGCGCCGCGTGTCAGCGAGGCCTCGACCGGTCGCGCGCGGCCGGCGCCGCGCACTTCGTGGAGCCACTCGCGCAACTGGGCGCCGCTGGCATTGGTGAAGGTGACCGTGGCACGGTCACCGGTCAGCTGCACGCGGGCCACGCCGCCGAGCGACTCGCTCGCGGCCTTGACCGCGGCCTGCGCCTGCACCGCGCCGACCGCCGGCGTGGCACGCAGCGCGCGCGCTTCGCCGGCCATGCGCTGCATCTGCTGCAGTTGCGCATCGAGCTGGTCGAGCCGCGCCGGTGCGCTGCTGACACTGCGCCAGGCCGGCGCGATGGCGACGAACCAGAGCAGCGCGGCCCCAACCACCCAGGCGGCGGTCCGGAGCAGCTGGCGTTCGCGCGCGCCCAGCGCCAGCCAGCGCGCGCGCAGCGGGGCGGCGGCGGCGGTCCAGCGGGCAGTGAGCGTCGCGTCGGCGTTCATGAGGCCCTGGCCGCGGTGGCGCGGCCGATGGTCAGCGTGGCGCCGTCCTGGCTCACGGTCCACTCGCCCGTGCCGAGCTGGCTGCGGAACTGGCTGACCTGGGCCTCGCTCCAGCCGGTCGCGGCGAAGGACAGGCGGCCATTCTCGAAGCGCAGCGTCGCCAGCGGCGCTTGGCCCTCGGGCCACGCCGAGGCCGCCAGGCCGAGCAGGGTTTCGAGGTCGGTGTCGCCGCTCTTGCCGGCGGCGGCACGCAGCAGGTCGGTTTCGCGCTGCATCTGCGCCGGCGCGTCGAGCACCGCACGCACCTGAGGATGGGCCGCGCGCAGCACCGTGGTCATGGCCTCGCGCTTGGCCGCGACCTGGCGCTCCTGGTGCCAGGCCCAGAGGTTCAGGCCGGCGACCTGCACCACCAGCAAGGCCGCGAGGCCCCAGCGCACCGGACGCCAGCTCGCGCTCTTCCAGCGCCGCATCGCGTCGCGCAGGGCGACGGTGCCGCGGTGCTTGGGCGCGATGTCGAATTGCAGCAGGTTCCACAGCGAACGCATCGCCTGCAGCAGGCGCTGTTCGTCGCCGTGAACCATCACGCTGCTGCCGAGCCAGCGCTCGGCCGGTGCGGCCACGGCCGGGTGGGCGGTCCAGCGCGCCGGCTGCGCCGACCATTGCGGCAGCATCTGGCGCGCCAACGCGCCGTTGACGCCCAGGCAGAGCACACCGTTGGCGTCGGACCAGGTCAGTTCCATCGGCGCCGCGGCGTCGTCGCCGAAAGGCGCGCCGAAGTGGCCGAGCGGCGTGTCCTCCGGCCAGGCGACCGGCACGGCGCGCTCGACCGCGATGCCGGCCTTGTCCAGCGCCGACAGCTCAGCCTTGAGCCAGGCCTTGTCGACCACCGCGACCCAGCCCGCCTGGCCGCCCGAGAAGCCGGGGGTCAGCGCGAAGTGCAGCTGCTCGGGGTCTTCGAGCACCTGCTCCTCGAGCGCACCGGCGATGGCCGCGCGCAGACGCGAGGGCGGTGCCTTGGGAATGGTCAGGCGGTGCCAGCTCACGTCGTGGTCCGACAGCACGACGACGGCGGCCTCGGCCTTGGGCATCAGGGCCGGCGTGGTGCGGCCCTGGCGGGCGATGTTGATGCCGTCGGGGGTCAGTACGTAGGCCAGTTCGGTGCTGCCGGGCTCGCGCGCGCTCGCGCCCCCGCCGAGGCGGCGGCGGGCAGGCAGCTGGATGACGAGGGTGGCCATGGCGCGGTGGACGGGAACCGGTGCGTGGTCAGGAGGCTAGCGCCAAGCCGGCCGAGCGACAACGCGAACCGACCCCTGGATTGGCGGCATTGCAGTGTAGTGGGCGCTTGTTGACGAAATGAGGTCGCCTGTCACGGCCCGTCGCGAAGGGTGAGGCGCTCGCGCAGCAGGACCACGATGTCCAGCTGCCGCCGCTCGACCAGCGAGCGCTCCTCGAGCACGCGCTCTCCCAGCCGCAGCCGGCCCTGGACGATGAAGTAGCGGCTCGCGACGCCGACGCCGGTCGGGTTGACGCCCGGATCGGCAGGGAAGTAGCCGCGCAGCCGGTCGATGCTGATGCCGCGCGTGTCGATGCTGCCGCGTTCGCGGACCAGGCGCTGCGCCGCGCCGATCGACATGCCGTCCACGGTCGCGGCAATCACCTCGGCGGGTGCGGTCAGTACGTTGACCGTGGCGTCGGGCGAGGGCAGCAGCACGATCCAGGACTCCAGGCGCGCGACGGTGTCGGCGTCCAGGCCCAGCCAGGTGAGTTGCGACACGCGCTGCGGCGCCACCACCGCGCCCTCCTGCGTCGAGGCGCCGGGGGTGCCCGTCGCCGGCGCCCAGGCGCTGAGCAGGCCGGCGGCAATGCGCCCCGCGGTGTCGCCCGGCACGCCGGCGATGGTGCACAGGCGTTCGAGCACCAGCAACTCGCCCGGAACCACCTTGCCGGTGCCGTCGACCAGGCGGCGCAGGTTCCAACGCGACTGCGCGTCGATGATCGAGCCGGACAGGAAGGCGTCGAGCGAGTCGTTCTCGGCCACGCTGTTGTTGTCGCGGTCGGCGGCCAGGAAGGTGGACAGGCGCGCCTCGGCCAGCGGCACGGCCCAGGGCTCGCCCAGGTGGTCGGCGCCGCCGCGCTCGCGCGCGTCCTCGCGCAGGATCAGGCGCGCCCAGTCGAGCGCACCGGTCAACACCCAGCCGGCCTGCACGCGGCGCCGCTCGGCCTGTTCGACCTCGGCCGAGCGCCACTGCTGCCAGAGCGCGG
>DATLIE010000250.1:0-3656 GCA_035539635.1 Burkholderiaceae bacterium | reverse complement strand
CTCGCGCAGGCGCGCCTCGCCGGCGCCGATCTTCTCGGCCACGCCGGGGCGGAAGTTCTGGATGTAGACATCCGCCTCGGCGACCAGCTTGTCGAACAGCGCCAAGTCCGCCTTCTCGCGCGTGTCGAGCGTGACGCTCTTCTTGTTGCGGTTGTAGGTCTGGTAATGCGGGCTGTACAAGCCGCCGCGAAAGGCGCGAAACGGGTCGCCCGCGGGCTGCTCCACCTTGACCACGTCGGCGCCCATGTCGGCGAGCAGCATCGACGCCGCCGGCCCGGTGATGAAGGTGCCGTGCTCGACGACACGCACGCCTTCGAGGACCTTGATGCTCATACCGACGTCTTGGGCACGAAGCCCGGCGGCAGCTCACCGGTGTAGCGCTGCTCGCGCGTGGCCTGGTACGAGAGCGCGAAGCCGATCGGCTTGCCCAGCTCCTCGGTCAGGTGCCCGATCAGCCCGGCGCAGCGCGCCAGGATCGGCACGCCCTTCAGCGCCTCGGCGGGGAAGCCCACGTCGAGCAGCACGGCGGGGATCGCGGCCGACACGTTCAGGCGCAGGTCGCGCCCGGTGAGTTCGGGCAGCACGGACTCGATGGCTTCGGCGATGCGCACGAAGTGCATCGGCGCGCCCGCTTCCTGCGCCACCGCGAACAGGCGCGCCACGCGCGGGTCGCGCGCCTTGTGCTGCGGGTGGCCGTAGCCGGGGATCGCCTGTTTCTGTTCACGCAGTTCGCGCACCACCACGTCGGCCGCAGCGTCGAGCGCGATCTTCTTGTCCTTGGCCAGCGCATCGACGCGCAGGAACAAGCGCCCCGCCGTCTCCGACGCGCCGAGGATCACCGAGCCGCAGCCCAGGATGCCCGCCGCCACCGCACCCTGGATCGCGTCGGGCGCCGCGGCCAGCGTCATGCGGCTGGCCTGCACGCTCGGCACGAGGCCATGCTCGGCGATCGCCACCAGCGTCGCGTCGAGCACGCGGCTGGCCACCGCGTCGGGCCTGCGCCCGGTCACGAGCAGGTGGAAGTAGTCGACGAAGCCGACATGCCCGATCAGCTCCTCGCACAGGTTGGCCCCGCGCACGACGATCGTCTCCTCGTCGTAGGTGCAGATCGCGGTCTCGGGAACGGTGGCCTTGCCGATCTTCATCGCAGCCTCACTTCGCCTGGGCGAGCACGAAGTCGTACGTCGCGCTGTGCCAGGCCTTGTCGAGCGCGCGGCCGTCGGGCGCCTTGCCCGGTGCGTGCTTCTCGTAATGCACGATGAGGCTGTCGCGCACGCCGAACACCGCGTCGCTGTCCAGGTAGGGACTGTCGGCCGCGAACAGGTGCGTGGTCAGTGGCGCATAACCGTCGGCATACACCTTCATGTGGATGTGCCCCGGCCGGTTCGGGTGGCGGCCCATCGCGCGCAGCATCGCGCCCACCGGCCCGTCGTCTGGCACCGGGTAGAAGGTCGGCTTGATCGACCAGAAGTGGTACTCGCCCTTCGCGTCGGTGTGGAAGCGCGCGCGCAGCTGCATGCCGGCGTCGCCCTCCTTCTGCATGTCGTACACGCCCTCGCCGTCGCCGCTCCACACGTCGACGCAACAGTTGGCGATCGGCTTGCCCGCGCTGTCGGTCACCTTGCCGGCGTAGTACGCCGGCTCGCCCGCCATGCCCTTGCCGATGTCGCTGCCCAGCGGCAGCGCGGGCGCGTTCTCCCAGTAGAACGGCCCCTGCACCGTGGCTTCGGTGGCGCCCTTCAGGTCGCGCGAGCGGCGCGCCTGGTCGAGCTGCACGACGAGCATCGACAGGCCCAGCGTGTCGGACAGCAGGATGAACTCCTGCCGCTTGTCGTCGCAGGTCTGGCCGACGCGGGTCAGGAACTGGATCGCGGCCATCCACTCCTCGGGCTTCAGGTCCACCTCGCGCACCAGCGCGTGCGCGTGGCGCACCACGGCCGAGATGATTTCCTTGAAGCGCGGGTCGGCGTCGGCCGACAGGCGGTCGAGCACGGCCTGGGTGATGTCCTGGGTCTGATGCTGGGTCATGGCTTCTCCGATGCGCTCAAGGAGCGCGGAACAGGTCCTTCGAAATGCCGGCCGCCGCGAAGATGCGGTCGCGCGAGTTCTCGAGATCGCGCCGCAGCTTGTTCAGGTTCACGTCGAGCAGGCGGCCCTTCCACTTGCGCACCTGGCCGGCGACGATGACCGTCTCGACGTTGCTGCGCTCCATCAGCGACACCACGGCACCGGGCACATGGTTCAGCGGCGTCACGTTGATCGCCTCGGCGTCGAGGATCACGATGTCGGCCTCTTTGCCCGGTGTCAGCGAGCCCACCTTGGCGTCGAGCTTGAGGTCGCGCGCGCCGTTGAGCGTGGCGTAGCCGATCACGTCGCGCGTGGTCAGCAGCGGTGCCACCGCCGGCGGCATGCCCGGCTCCGCCAGCTTGGTGGCGTTGACGAACATGCGCTGCAGCGCCATCGCGGTGCGCATCTGCGTGAACATGTCGGCCGTCAGCGTGCACTCCACGTCGGTCGACAGCGACGGCCGGAAGCCGAGTGACTGCGCCTTCAGGATCGGCGGCGTGCCGTGCGTCATGTTCATCTCGATCGGCACCGCCAGCGACACCGCGGCGCCGGCGTCCTTGGCCTTCTGCCAGGCGAAGTCCGACATGCCGGTCATGTGGATGAACAGGTTGTCGGGACCGAAGGCATTGGCCGTCGCCAGCGCGTCGAAAGTCGGCCGCATGCCGAAGGTGCCGACGATGTGCGCCGCCACCTGCAGGCCCAGCTCGCGGCCGAGCGCCCACGCCACCTCGTAGCCCGGCAGATAGATCTCGCCGCCCATCGTCATCGTGACGAGCTGGTCGAACGAGCTGAAGTGCTGCGTGCGGATGCGCCGCGCGTCGGCCGGGTACTGGTTGCCGGCCACGCCGCCGGCGCTCTCGAAGTAGCCGAACACCGCGCGCCGGCCGCCGTCGCGCAGCGCCTTGATCGACGCGTCCGAATGCGCCGGCGAGTGGTGGATCTGCGAGATGTCGTGCACCGTCGTCACGCCGGCGTCGAGCTGGCTGAGCGAGCCGAACAGGGTGTTGATGTACACGTCCTCCGGCCGGTACTGCGGCGCGAAGGTCAGCAGGATCTTCTGGAAGTAGTTCTGCGTGATGTTGGCGTCCAGCCCGTCGAACAGCAGGCCGTCGGCGAGGAAGCTGCGCAGCGCGGTCTCGAACAGGTGGTGATGCGTGTCGACGAAGCCGGGCATCACGATGCGCCCGCGCGCGTCGATCGCGGGTGCGCCGCCGACGCGCAGGTTGGGGCCGACGGCGACGATCCTCTTGCCCTCCACCAGCACGTCGGCCTCGGCGAAGTCGCCCACGCGCGGGTCCATCGACATGACCGCGCCGCCGCGGATCACGTAGCGGCGGCCGGCGCGGCCGCTGTGTTCGGGCTCGCGGTCCTGGCCTTCGGCGGCCTGCGCGGGCGCCGAGAAGATCGAACTCGTGGCGCCGGCGGCCGCGGTGGCGCCCGCGGCCTTCAGGAAGCCGCGGCGCGGGTTCCAGCGCGAGCCGCTGTCGTCGCCATGGTCCTGCGGGCGGCCTTCATCGCACAGCTTGCACATGGTGCTTGTCTCCTGTGGTGTCTGCATGGCCCGCGCCGACCCCGGCGGGCAAGGGGGA
>DATLIE010000249.1:0-2389 GCA_035539635.1 Burkholderiaceae bacterium | reverse complement strand
GCTGCGTCTCGAGCACGCGGATCTGCTGGCTGACCGCGCTGTGGGTCAGGTGCAGGGCGTCGGCGGCGGCGCGCAGGTTGGCGTGGCGCGCGGCTGCCTGGAAGGCAGGCAGGGTAGACAGCGGCAGGCGGGTCATGGCGTGCGGCGACTGGACAGCGTTCGTTGGTAAGCGATGCTAACCAGTTCGGCGAGAAAATGTCGATTCCCTGGCAATCCCTGGATAGCTAATGTGACCAGCACTGCAACACGTCGTTGCGGCCGCACCAGGAGCCACCATGAACGCAGTCACCGCCCCCGCACCGCTCGCCGCGTCCCATCAGCCGCGCCTGCTGCCGCCGCTGTCGATCACCCGGTTCGTCACTGTCGTCGTCGATCGCTGGGACGCGTGGCGCGAGCGGCGCCAGCAGCGCCTCGCGTTCGAAGCGCTGGCCCGCCTGGATCCGTCGACCCTGCGCGATCTGGGCCTCGAGGACGAGGCCGCGGCGCGGGCGCTTGCGCGCGTCCAGTCCCAGCTTGCCTTCGATTCGTACGCCCAGCGCGCGGCGATCGCCCCGTGGTGACGCGCGGTCACCGCCGGGACGACAGGGCCAGGACCAGCCGGGTCTTACCGCCCTGAGGCACACTGTCACGGCTGTTCAAGTGGTAGCCGCGGCCCGAATAGCCGAAGTCGACCAGCTCGTTGATCGCCGTGCCGCATGCGGTCATCCACGATCAGCGCGCGCCTGGCGGCGACACCGGCTTGATCTCGGGCCGCCCGGCGGCCACCCATGCCTTGTGCTGGCGGCGCGTTTCCTCGCTCGGCGGATACAGGCCCCACAGCGGCTCGCCGGCGCGCACGCGCATCGCGAGGTAGGCCTCGATGTCGTCGCGCTTCTCGCACAGCTCCGCCATCTCCTCGGCGAAGTGCGCCGGGATCACGGTGATGTTGTCGCCGTCACCGTGGATCACGTCGCCCGGGTACACCGCAACGCCGGCGCAGCCGATCGGCACCTGCAGGTCGGCCACGTGGTGATAACTGAGCCGCGTCGTCGCAGTGACGCCGGTGCACCAGATCGGAAAGTTCATGTCCGCCAGCTCGGTGCCGTCGCGAAAGCTGCCGTCGGTGATCACCGCGCGTGCGCCGCGCATCATCATGCGGGTGATCAGCATGTTGCCCATCGACGCGGCGCGGCCGTCCTTGTTGCTGTCGATCACCAGCACATGACCGGGCTCGATCTGCTCGACGCCGACCCATTGCAGGTTGTCGGCCGACGGGCTCGTCGTCAGGTTGCCGTAGACGTCGATGTCCTCGCGCGCCGGGATGAAGCGCATGGTGTACGCGCGGCCGGCGAACGGCTTGATCGTCTTGTTCAGCGGCCGGATGCCATGCAGCACCGGCTGGCGCAAGCCCTTGATGTAGAGCTGCGTGGTGAGCGAGCCGCTGGTGGCCTTCGCGAGGCGATCGAGCACCGCGTCAGGGACGTGGGGCGCGGGCGGACGCTGCGGAATCGTGGCCAGCGGGGGAGGGTTGACGAGGCTCATGGTGCCATCCGTGTCAGCGCTGCTTGCCGAATTCCTGCGTCTCGGCAGTCCAGCGGATTGCCTGCTCGCTCAGCGAGCAGCCGAGGCCCGGCCGGTCGGACACGTACATGCGCCCGTCCTTCAGATGCATCTGCTCGTTGAACATCGGTCCGAGCCACTCGAAGTGCTCGAGCCACGGCTCGATGCCGTAGGCGGCCGCCAGGTGCAGATGGATCTCCATCGCGAAGTGCGGTGCCAGCTTGCGTTGCTTGAACTCGCCCAACGCCATGATCCGCAGGAACGGCGTGATGCCGCCGACGCGCGGCGCGTCGGGCTGGATGAAGTCGGTTCCAGCGAGGATCAGCTGCGCATGCTCGTCGAAGCTGGTGAGCATCTCGCCGGTGGCAATGGCGGTGTCGAAGCGCTCGGCCAGCTGGCCGTGGCCTTCGAAGTCGTGCGCGTCGAGCGGCTCCTCGATCCAGGTCAGGTCGAAGTCCTCGAAGGCGCGGCACGCGCGCGTGGCCTTCTGGCGGTCCCATTGCTGGTTGGCGTCGACCATCAGCGGGAATTCGCCGCCGAGCAGCTTGCGCACGGCACCGACGCGCTCGATGTCGATCGACAGGTCCGGCTGGCCGACCTTGAGCTTGATGCCGCCGATGCCGCTCTCGCGTGAGATGGCGACGTTCTTCAGCACCTGGTCGAGCGGCGTGTGCAGGTAGCCGCCCGAGGTGTTGTAGCACTGCACCGAGTCGCGTTGCGCGCCGAGCAGCTTGGCCAGCGGCAGCCTGGCGCGCTTGGCCTTCATGTCCCAGAGCGCGATGTCGAACGGCGCGATCGCCTGGGTGGTCAGTCCGGCGCGGCCCATGCTGGCGCCGGCCCACAGCAGCTT
>DATLIE010000248.1:0-2051 GCA_035539635.1 Burkholderiaceae bacterium | reverse complement strand
GGTCAGGGCCAGTCGCAGTTCGTAGACCGCGATCTGCACCGCCTGCGCAAGGTTCAGCGAGTCGGCCGCCGCCGCGGCCGGAATGGCGCAGCACCGGGCGCAGCGCTCGACCTCGTCGTTGAGCAGGCCGTCGCGCTCGGAACCGAAGACGAACGCCACGTCAGCGGCGCGATCGGCCTGCAGGTCGACGCAGGTCTGTTGCGCGGCGCTGCGCAGGTCGACGAGCGGCGGACCGAACTCACGTGTGTAGCCGGTCATCGCGTAGCTGTGGCGCACGCCGGCCAGCGCGGCATCGAGCGTGTCGTGCACCTCGGTCGCGGCCAGCACGTCGGCGCCGTGGGTGGCCATGGCCAGCGCCTCGGGCGCGCTGCGAAAAGCCGGATCGCGCGGCGCGACCACCAGCAGGCGCGCAAAGCCCATGGTGCGCAGCGCGCGCGCCGCCGCGCCGATATTGCCAGGATGCGAGGGACGTGCGAGCACGATGCGCACGCGGCCGCTCAACGTCGCAAGGTCCGCATCGGACTGCTCCGGGGCCGCAGGATCGTCGTTCATGGTCAACGCGACTCGCCTTCGTGCACGCGGCGTGGCGCCGCTCGGTACAATCGCGCCAGTCTAGCGACGCGGTTCGAACCGTTCCGCCGCGCGCTCCGCTCCTTCGACAATCCGTTCGCCATGCATCCGATGCTCAACACGGCCGTCAAGGCCGCGCGCAAGGCCGGTCAGATCATCAACCGCGCCAGCCTCGATCTCGATCTCGTCCGCGTGGCGAGCAAGGGGCGCAGCGACTTCGTCACCGAGGTCGACCGCGCCGCCGAGGACGCGATCATCGCCACGCTCAAGACGGCCTACCCGCAGCACGACATCCTCGCCGAGGAGTCCGGCGCCAGCAATCCCGAGGGCGGCGCCGAGAACCTCTGGATCATCGATCCGCTCGACGGCACGACCAATTTCATCCACGGCTTCCCGCAATACGCCGTGTCGATCGCCCTGCAGCAGCGCGGCCAGATCACCCAGGCCGTGGTCTACGACCCGACGCGCAACGAACTGTTCACCGCCTCGCGCGGCCGCGGCGCCTTCCTCGACGACCGGCGGCTGCGCGTGTCGCGCCGCACGAAGTTGCGCGAGTGCCTGATCGGCACCGGATTTCCGTTCCGCAGCCTCGAGCACCTCGACGAGTACGTGCGCATGTTCAAGCGCATCACCGAGGAGACGGCCGGCATCCGCCGGCCCGGTGCGGCCGCGCTCGACCTCGCCTACGTGGCGGCCGGTCGCCTCGACGGTTTCTGGGAGCTCGGGCTCTCGCCGTGGGACATGGCCGCAGGCAGCCTGCTGATCCTCGAGGCCGGCGGCATCACCACCGACTTCGCCGGTGGCGCCGACTACCTGGCGACCAGCCACATCGTCAGCGGCAATCCCAAGGTGCACGCGCAGTTGCTCGAGCTCGTGCAGGAAGTGCACGGACGCGCGCCCTAGAGTTCCGCGTCGAGGTTTCCCTACAGGGACACTGGATGTTGCCGGACAGACGCGTACGCAGCGCTCCTTAGGACTGGCGGGTCGCGCCTCGACCCGCTGCGCCAGCGGCTCAGTCGGGCGGTAGATCCGCCTCGCTCGTGTCCTGCGTCTGCACCAGCCAGCTCTGCACGTACTCGACCACCGAACCGCGCCGGTCGTACAGGGTGTGCACCTCGAAGCCGACCAGCACGAAGCAATCGCGCTTCATGCGCATCAGCACCGGGTCGAACAGCGGCGGCGGCGCCTGGCCGTTCTTGCGCTCGCGCAGGCTGGGCGGGACGAGTTCCGCCACCCGCGTGGCCCGCTTGGTCAACGCCGAATCGCGGATATCGCGCACCGAGAGGTCGCCGTAGTAGCACTCGGCCGAGCCCAGGTCCGAGCGGGTGAGGCGCACGCCCTTGCGCCTCAATAGCGTGACCACTGCATCCATGGTTGATACTGTATGAATTGACAGTATACGACGCTGCAGGAGGTCACCGATGGCCAGCGCTGCTGCGCGCATTCCTGCGCGGACGCTGGGGTACACCTGCACCCGAGGG
>DATLIE010000247.1:0-9177 GCA_035539635.1 Burkholderiaceae bacterium | reverse complement strand
ACCGTGGCCGCGTCGAGTACCGAGGGTTCGCGCCAATGGGTCGGACGCCACATCAGCTCCGGGGCCAGTAGATCGACGCCGGGCCAGGACGCATCGAGCGCGCACGCGAACACGCGACCGGCACCTCCGGCCAATGCCGATCGCGCGGCCAGCACGAGCGCGCCACCCATGCCGGGGGCGCCGCCGACCGCGACGACGTCGCCGTAGCGGCCCTTGTGCCCGCCGTGGCCGCGTGCGGGCCAGACGGCCATCGCCAGGTCATGACCCGTGCACCAGGCGTCGGCGGCCTCGGCGGCGCGTGCGGCGTCGGCGCCGAGGTCGTCGAACCACAGCTCGCCCGCCAGCTCGCGGCCGGCGCCGGTGAACAGGCCGGGCTTGAGCGTGAGCAGCGCCAGCGTGTGCGTGGCTTCGACGGCGAGCGCGCCGGCGCGCTCGCCGGTGCCGCCGTCCAGTCCGGTGGGCAGGTCGACGGCCAGGCGGGCGCCGCGCGAACGCCGGATCGTGTCGAGGAGCGGCCGCATCGCGTCGTCGGGCGGTCTCGTGGCCCCGAGGCCGAGCAGGGCATCGATGGCAAGGTCGGGCGGGTCCGCGGGCGGAGCGGTCTCGATGCGCACGCCGGCCGCGACCGCACGGGCACGGGCGGCGGCGGCGTCGGCAGGCAGGCGGGCGGGATCTCCGAATGCCGCGACACGCACGTCGCGGCCCGCTGCGCGCAGGTGCAGCGCCGCCTCGAAGCCGTCGCCGCCGTTGTTGCCCGGGCCGGCAGCGATCCAGACCCGCCTTGCGTGCGGTGCGATGGCGATCGCCAGGCGGGCGACCGACAGTCCGGCACGTTGCATCAGGGTGTGCGGCGGCAGCCCTGCGGCCGCGCGCGACTCGATGCGGCGCGACGCGTCGATGGCGTGCAGCGCGAGGCTGGTCTCGAACGGGTCAAGGCGCCGCATCAGGCCCGCCGTTGTCCGCCGTGCCAGCGAACCGGCGAGAACGGTGTCGGGTCGACGGCCGGGCTTCGGCCGGCCAGCTGGTCCGCGAGCAGGCGCGCGCTGCCGCAGGCCAGGGCCCAACCGCTGGAGCCGTGCCCGGTGTTGATCCACACCCCCGGCGTGCCGGTGGCGCCGATCGCCGGCGGGCCGTCGGGCAGCATCGGCCGCGCACCCTTCCATGTCTGGGCGCTGGACTGGCGCGTGGCGCCTGGAAACCAGTCCTGCAACACGCGATACAGCGTGGCCAGCGGCGCATCGCGCAGCGAGACCGGGTCGCCCGCCAGCTCGGCGCTGCCGGCGACGCGCACCCGGTCGCCCAGGCGCGTGATCGCGACCTTGTAGCGCTCGTCCATCAGCGCTGCGCGTGGGCCGAGGTCGGGGTAGCCGTCGTGGCGGCGCACCGGCAGCGTGACCGAGTAGCCGTACACCGGCTGCAGCGGCAGGCGCAGCGCCGGCAGCAGCGCGGGGGCGCCCATCGCGGCACAGACCACGACCGCGTCGAAGCGCTCCTGCGCGGGCGTCGACTCCGGGTTGGTGGTGACCGCACCGGCGGCGGTGTCCGCAGCGGCATGCACCGTGATGCCCGAGGCCTCGGTCTCGAGCCGTGTGACCGCGTGGTGGAAGCGAAATGCGACGCCGACCTTCTGCAGCACGCCCTTCAACTCGAGGGCGAACTGCCGGCAGTTGCCGGACTCGGCGTCAGGCAGGTGAATGCCGGCCTTGAGTGCGGTGCCGGAGTCGAGGGCGGGTTCGATCTGGCGGCACTGCTCCTCGCCGACGAGGTGGAAGTTCACGCCCAGTTCGGCCAGCACCTTGAGCCCGGGCCGCGACTGCGCCAGTTCGGCCTCGCCGCGCAACAGCACCAGCACGCCGCGGCCGTGCTCGTGTTCGATGCCCTGCGCCGTGGCGATGGCCTGGGTGCGTTGCAGGCTGTCGCGCGCCAGTGCCAGCATGGCCCCACGGTTGACCGCGTAGGTCCGGGGAGCGCAAGCGCGCCACCAGCGCCAGAGCCATCGGGCCAACGCGGGGCCGGGCAGGCCGGCCAGGCGCACGGCGGCGTCGCGCTGAAACCATTGGCCGGCCACCTTGCGCAGCATGCCCGGAGCCGCCCACGGCGTGACGTAACCCGGGGCGAGCCAGCCGGCGTTGGCGAAGCTCGACTCGGTGGCCACGCTGCCCTGGCGCTCGAACACGGTGACTTCGTGGCCGTCCTCGTGCAGCGCATGCGCGGTCGTCACGCCGACGATGCCTGCACCGATGACCGCGACGCGCATCAGCCCTCGCCCCGCACGGAGGTCAGCGCCTGCTCGATGGCCAGCGAGATCGACAGCACGCGGTCATCTGCGAGCGCCGGACCCCAGACCATCAGCCCCACTGGCCAGTCGCCGTGGACATGGCAGGGCAGGGACAGCGCGCAGCCGTCCAGCAGGTTGATCAGCGACGGGTTGCGCAGCAGCAGGCCGTTGGCAGCGAAGAAGGCCGCGTCGCTCGCCACCAGTGGTGCGATCCGTGGGGCGACGATGGGCACCGTGGGGGAGAGCAGGGCGTCGTAGGTGGCGATCGCAGCCTCGACCCGCGCGATCCATTGGCGCCGCTCTTCGATCAGGCCCACCAGTGTGCCCGCGTCGATCGATTCGCCGCGGCGGATGCGCAGTGCCACGCGGGGGTCGTACAGCGACTCGCGACGCGCGAGCTGTTCGTGGTGCCAGGCCCAGCTCTCGGCCGCCGGGATGCCGCCGCCGCGCAGCAGCGGGCTGGTGTCGGTGAGCACCGGCAGGTCGATCACCTCGATGGAGGCACCGGCGCTGCGCAGGGCGTGCAGGGCGCGCTCGAACGCCTCGGCCACCGGGTCCTCGAGGGCATCGAGCATCACGGTGCGCGGCAATCCGAGGCGCCAGTCCCCCAGCGGCCGGTGTTCGATGGCCACTCGGCGCGCCGCGAGTAACTCATGCAGCAGCACGGCATCGCGCACCGACCGCGTGATGGCACAGGCCGTGTCGAGCGTGGTCGACAGCGGGATGCAGCCGTCGGTGGGCGTGAGCCGTGTGGTGTTCTTGAAGCCGACCAGGCCGTGCAAGGCGGCGGGGATGCGGATCGACCCGCCCGTGTCGGAGCCGAGTGCGGCCCAGGCCGCACCGCAGGCCACCGAGACGGCACCGCCGGACGTCGAACCCCCGGGGATGCGCGGCTCGGCATCGAGCCCCCGCGTCGCGGCGTTGGCGGGCGTGCCGAAGTGCGGGTTGATGCCGACACCGGAGAACGCGAACTCGGTCAGGTTGGTGTGACCGACCAAAGCCGCGCCGGCGGCGCGCAGGCGGGCGACGACGTCGGCGTCATGGGTCGCGGCCGGGGCGTCGTGGCGCGAGGCCGAGGCGGCCGTCGTCGGCGCGCCAGCGACGTCGAACAGGTCCTTGACCGAAACCGCCAGTCCGGCCAGCGGGAGCGGCTCCGCACGGCGGTCTGCCGCATCGGCCGCCGCGCGTGCCTGGGCGTCGAAGCGGCGCACGAAGGCATGTCGGGCGGCCGGTTCGTCGGCGGCGCAAAGCGACGCCTCCACGGCGTCGCGGGCGCGCAAGCGACCGTTGCGTCGTGCGGTGAGGGCCTCGGTCAGGTCGGTCGGCATGGGGTGCTGGGGTGCTATACTCCGCGGGTTTTTCCCAGCGCAAAGCGCGCCAGGAACAAACCAATCGCGAACCGGCCCTCGAAAGGTGTCGTGGCTGCAGCGAAGCAGCCACGATTCGCGCCGGATTCTAGAACCAACCCTTCGGAGCCTCCCATGCCCGTGACGATGCGTGAAATGCTGGAAGCCGGTGTCCATTTCGGACACCAGACCCGCTTCTGGAACCCCAAGATGGCCCCGTACATCTACGGCCATCGCAACAAGATCCACATCATCAATCTGGAGAAGACGCAGCCGCTCTTCGAAAGTGCGATGAAGTTCGTTCGCCAGCTGGCGAGCAAGCGCGGCACGATCCTGATGGTCGGCACCAAGCGCCAGGCGCGCGAGGTGATTGCCAGCGAGGCGCAGCGCTCGGGCATGCCCTACGTCGACCAGCGCTGGCTCGGCGGCATGCTGACCAACTTCAAGACGGTCAAGGGCTCGCTGAAGAAGCTCAGGGACATGCACGCCCAGGTCGAGGCCGGTACCCAGCCTGCGATCAAGAAGGAAGCGCTGATGTTCCAACGCGAGATCGCCAAACTCGAGAAGGACATCGGCGGCATCGCCGACATGAACGCGCTGCCAGACGCCATCTTCGTGATCGACGTCGGTTATCACAAGATCGCCGTGGCCGAGGCTGTGAAGCTGGGCATCCCGGTGATCGGCGTGGTGGACTCGAACCACTCGCCACTGGGCATCGACTACGTCATCCCCGGCAACGACGACTCGGCCAAGGCGGTGGCGCTGTATGCGCGCGCCGTGGCCGACGCGGTCCTCGAAGGCAAGGCCAATGCCACCACCGAGGTGGTGCAGGCTGCAACCGGCAGCGACGAGTTCGTCGAGGTCAACGAGGAAGCCTGAGCGCCCCTCGCGTCCGACACGAAGGGGCACATGGAGGCCCCTTTTTCCATTCTTTCCAGGAGTACAGACGATGCCCGCAATCACCGCCAGCATGGTTGCCGAACTGCGCGCCAAGACCGACGCGCCGATGATGGAGTGCAAGAAGGCCCTGACCGAGGCCGACGGCAGTCTGGATCGCGCGGAGGAAATCTTGCGCGTCAAGCTCGGCAACAAGGCCGGCAAGGCCGCCTCGCGCATCACCGCCGAGGGTGTGGTCTCGGCGGCCGTGGATGGCTCGACCGGCGCCTTGGTCGAGATCAACTGCGAGACCGACTTCGTGTCGAAGAACGAGTCGTTCCTCGGCTTCGCCAAGGCGGCGGCATCGCTGGTGGCCCAGCACAACCCGGCCGATGTGGCCGCGCTGTCGGCGCTGCCCTACAGCCAGGACGGCTTCGGCCCCACGCTGGAAGATGTGCGCAAGGGCCTGATCGGCAAGATCGGCGAGAACATGACGATCCGCCGTTTCAAGCGCTATGCCGGCGGGGGCCAGTTGGCCCACTACCTGCATGGCACGCGCATCGGCGTGATGGTGGAGTTCACCGGCGACGCCGTCGCGGCCAAGGACGTGGCGATGCACGTGGCGGCGATGAAGCCTGCGGCACTGTCGCAGGCCGACGTGGCGGCTGACCTGGTCGACAAGGAACGCAAGATCGCCACCGAGAAGGCCGCCGAGAGCGGCAAGCCGGCCGACATCGTCGCCAAGATGGTCGAGGGCTCGGTGGCCAAGTTCTTGAAGGAAGTCTCGCTGCTGAACCAGGTGTTCGTGAAGGCGGCCGATGGCAAGCAGACGGTCGAGCAGATGCTCAAGGCCGCCGGCACCACGGTCAAGGGCTTCACGCTGTACGTGGTGGGCGAGGGCATCGAGAAGAAGGTGGACGACTTCGCCGCCGAGGTCGCGGCGCAGGTCGCGGCCGCCAAAGGCCAGTAAAGGCTTGTGAATCGGGGGCCGCCGCAGTGCGGCCCTTTAAACTTCGGCCCTCACTCCATCGCGACGCTTCACACCGCATGCCCGCCTACAAACGCATCCTGTTGAAACTCTCGGGCGAAGCGCTGATGGGCGACGATGCCTACGGCATCAACCGATCGACGATCGTGCGCCTGGTGCGCGAGATCCAGGAGATCACCGCGCTGGGCGTGGAAGTGGCGGTGGTCATTGGCGGCGGCAACATCTTTCGCGGCGTGGCCGGGGGTTCGGTCGGCATGGACCGCGCCACGGCGGACTACATGGGCATGCTGGCCACTGTGATGAACGCGCTGGCGCTGGCCGACACAATGCGGCAGGAGGGCATGACCGCCCGGGTGATGAGCGCCATCGGCATCGAACAGGTGGTCGAGCCCTACGTGCGGCCCAAGGCGCTGCAGTACCTCGAGGAAGGCAAGGTCGTGGTGTTCGCGGCCGGCACCGGCAACCCGTTTTTCACCACCGACACGGCCGCGGCGCTGCGCGGCGCCGAAGTGGGTGCCGAGGTGGTGCTCAAGGCCACCAAGGTCGACGGCGTGTACACCGCCGACCCCAAGAAGGACCCGACAGCCAAGCTCTACACCACGATCGGCTTCGACGAGGCCATCAGCAAGAACCTGCAGGTGATGGACGCGACGGCGTTCGCGCTGTGCCGCGACCAGAAGCTGCCGATCAAGGTGTTTTCCATCGTGAAGCCCGGCGCGTTGAAGCGCGTGGTGATGGGCGAAGACGAAGGCACGCTGGTTCACGTGTGACCATCGCCCGACGCGGGAGACTGCTGAAATGACGATTGCCGACATCCGCAAGAGCGCCGAGGCCAAGATGGGCAAGTCCATCGAGGCGTTCAAGAACGAACTGCACAAGATCCGCACCGGCCGCGCCCACCCGGGCATCCTGGATCAGGTGCACGTCGACTACTACGGCTCGATGGTGCCGCTGAGCCAGGTGGCCAACCTGAGCCTGCTCGACGCGCGCACGATCAGCGTGCAGCCCTGGGAGAAGGGCATGGGTGCCAAGATCGAGAAGGCCATCCGCGAGAGCGACCTCGGCCTGAACCCGAGCGCGCAGGGCGACCTGCTGCGGGTACCGATGCCGCCGCTGACCGAGGAGCGCCGCAAGGAGCTGACCAAGGTCGTGCGCCATGCGGGCGAGGAGTGCAAGGTCGCGGTGCGCAACGTGCGCCGCGACGCCAACGAGCATCTGAAGAAGCTGCTCAAGGACAAGGAGATTCCGGAGGACCAGGAACGTCGTGCGCAGGACGACGTGCAGCGCCTGACCGATGGCGTGGTCGCCGAGATCGATCGCCTGGTGAAGGCCAAGGAAGCCGAGATCCTCGCGGTCTGACGCCCTGGCACCGGTGCAGCGCGACCCCTCCATGCCACGCCACGTGGCCATCGTCATGGACGGCAACGGCCGTTGGGCCAAGCGCCGTTTCATGCCGCGCTTCTTCGGCCACAAGCAGGGTGTCGACGCCCTGGTGCGCACGGTGCGCGTGTGCGCGGACCGCGGCATCGAGTACCTGACCGTGTTCGCGTTCTCGAGCGAGAACTGGAAGCGCTCCTCCGACGAAGTGTCGGGCCTGATGGGCCTGGTGCTGGTGGCGGTGTCGAAGTACCTGATGAAGCTGTCCGACGAGGGCGTGCGCATCCGCATCGTGGGCGATCGCGATGCCGTCGGCGAGAAGGTGCGCGAGGCCTGGGACCATGCCGAGCGCGTGACCGCGCACAACACGCGCATCACGCTGTCGGTGGCCTTCAACTACGGCGGCCGCTGGGACATGGTGCAGGCCGCACGCCGCGCGATGGCCGACGGCATCAAGGCACAGGATCTGGACGAGGATTGCCTGTCGCGGCGCATGGCGATGCATTACGCGCCGGACCCGGACCTGTTCATCCGCACTGGCGGCGAGGTGCGCATCAGCAACTTTCTGCTCTGGCAGGTGGCCTACTCCGAGCTGTATTTCACCGACTGCCTGTGGCCCGATTTCGGCCCCGAGCAGATCGATGCGGCGATCTCGAGCTACCGCGACCGCGAGCGCCGCTTCGGCGGTCGACTGCCCGAGGACGCTGCGCCGCAGGCCGCGAACGCCTGAGCGCCCGACACCCACCATGCTGTTGCAGCGCGTGATCACCGCGGTCGTGCTGCTGGCGCTGTTGCTGCCGGCCCTGTTCGCGTCGACGCCGTGGCCGTTCGCGCTGCTGAGCCTGGTGCTGATCGCGGCCGCGGGCTGGGAATGGGCGCGCCTGAACGGCGTGGCGGCGGTCGCCGCCGTCGGTCCGGGCGCGCTGCTCGCGCTTGCGGGCGCGTGGGCCGTGTACACAGGGTCCTTCGCGCGCATGCCTTCAACCTGGTGGTGGGGTGTGACCGCGGCCTGGATGGTGGGCGGTGCCCTCGTGCTGAGGAGTGGCCCGGCCGGCTGGCCCCGGTGGCCGGCCGCGCTGCGACTGCTCGTCGGCCTGGTCGTGCTGTGGGCGGGCTGGCTGGCGCTGGCGCAGGCGCGCGCGCTGTCGGTCAACTTCGTGCTCTCGACCCTGTGCGTGGTCTGGGTGGCGGACATCGGCGCCTACTTCGCAGGGCGCACGTTCGGCCGTCGCAAGCTCGCGCCGTCGATCAGTCCGGGCAAGACCTGGGAAGGCGTGGCCGGCGGAGTGATCGGCGTCTGGCTTCTCGCGCTGCTGTGGCTGGGCACCGTGGACCGTATGCTGCCGATCGACGGCGCCAGCCTGTTTGCAGAACTGCGCTCCCGCGCCGGGTGGGCCGGGTTGTTCGCGCTGGCCGCCGGGCTGTCGGGCCTGAGCGTGGTCGGGGACTTGTTCGAGTCGCTCGTCAAGCGTGCGGCGGGGGCGAAGGACTCGAGCGCCCTGCTGCCGGGTCATGGCGGGGTGCTCGATCGCATCGACGCGCTGCTGCCGGTGCTGCCGGCGGCGCTCGCATTGAGGGCCTTCTAGGCCATGGGCCCGAAGCAGACGCTCGCGGTGCTCGGCGCCACCGGCTCGATCGGCGTCAACACGCTCGATGTCATGGCACGGCATCCGGAGCGCTTCGAGGTCTTTGCGCTGTCCGCGCAGCGCCGTGCCGATCTGCTCGAGCAGCAGTGCCTGCGCTGGCGGCCGCGCTACGCCGTGCTGGGCGAGGCGGGCGCGGCCGACGACCTGCAGCGCCGCCTGCGCGGGCACGGATTGCACACCGAAGTGCTGCACGGTCCGCGCGCATTGGCGGACGTGGCCGCGCATCCGGAGGTCACGACCGTGATGGCGGCCATCGTCGGCGCGGCGGGCCTGCAGTCCTGCCTGGCTGCGGCACGTGCGGGCAAGCGCCTGCTGCTGGCCAACAAGGAAGCGCTGGTCGTCGGCGGGCGCCTGTTCGTCGACGCCGTCAAGGCTGGCGGCGCGACACTGCTGCCGATCGACAGCGAGCACTCGGCGATCCACCAGTGTTTGCCCGAGGACCGCGGGCGCTGGGCCGATCACATCGACCACATCGTGCTGACGGCGTCGGGTGGGCCCTTCCGCAACCGGGCGCCCGACTCCCTGCATGACGTGACGCCCGACCAGGCGGTGGCGCATCCCAACTGGGTGATGGGGCGCAAGATCAGCGTCGACTCCGCGACGATGATGAACAAGGCGCTCGAGGTGATCGAGGCGCGCTGGCTGTTCGACCTGGCCCCCGAGCAG
>DATLIE010000246.1:0-7814 GCA_035539635.1 Burkholderiaceae bacterium | reverse complement strand
TGCCGCTGGCGGTGCCGGGGCTGATCTCGGCGTCGATCTTCTGCCTCACGCTCTGCTGGAACGAGTTCATCTATGCGCTGACCTTCATCAACAGCACCGAGAAGAAGACGGTGCCGGTGGCCATCCTGTCGGCCTTCACCGACGGCGACCAGTACCGCTGGGGCTCGCTGATGGCCGGCGCGCTGGTCGGCTCGCTGCCGCTGGTGGTGCTGTATGCCTTCTTCGTGGAGCACTACGTCTCGGCGATGACCGGCGCAGTCAAGGAGTAGAGACATGGCGGCCCCTGGCTCGCTTCGCTCGCGTCCCCCGAGGGGAGCGCAGGCCGCTTGGGAGCGGCCCGGCGCTGGCCTGCCATGCGTGTAGGCTTCGTCGGCCTCGGCGCCATGGGCGTGCCGATGGCGCTCAACCTCGTCAAGGCCGGGCATGCGGTGCGTGGCTTCGACGTGCGCCCGGGCGCCGCCGATGCGCTGTCGGCCGCAGGCGGCACGGCCGCCACGAGCGCGGTCGACGCGGCGAAGGATGCCGAGCTGTTGTGGCTGATGGTCGTCTCGGGCGAGCAGGCCGAGGCCGTGCTGTTCGAGCGCGGTGCCGCGGCCGCACTGCCCAAGGGCGCCATCGTCGGCCTCGGCTGCACGCAGGCCCCTGCACATGCCGCGCGCACAGCCGAACGCCTGGCCGCGATGGGCCTGCACGCGCTCGACGCGCCGGTGTCGGGCGGAACCAAGGGCGCCAACGCGGCGGCGTTGACGATCATGTGTTCGGGCGACGAGGCGGTGCTGGCGCGCGCGCGCCCGGTGCTCGACGCGATGGGCTCGCGCGTCTTCGACTGCGGCCGCGAGGCCGGCATGGGCTCCACCGCGAAGATGATCAACCAGCTGCTGTGCGGCGTGCACATCGCTGCCGCTGCGGAGGCGATGCACATCGCCGAGCGCGCGGGCGTGTCGACCGCGACGATGCACGAGATCATCAGCGTGTCGGCCGGCAACTCGTGGATGTGGGGCGACCGCGGCCCGCGCATGATGCAGGACGAGCCGCCGGTCACGAGCGCGGTCGACATCTTCGTCAAGGACCTGGGCATCGTGCTCGGCGAGGGCCGTGCGCTCAAGGCCGGCCTGCCGCTGTCGGCGGCCGCCATGCAGATGTTCCTCGCCGCCTCGGGTCTCGGCCACGGCGCGGCCGACGACAGCCAGGTCATCCGCGCCTACCGGGCGCTCAACGGCGCGGGAGCAAAGAAGCGATGAGCAGCAACAAGGCCAAGGTCGGCTTCATCGGCGTGGGCCTGATGGGCCACGGCATGGCCAAGAACCTCGTCACCAAGGGGCACCCGCTGGTCGTGCTCGGCCACCACAACCGCGAGCCGGTCGAACACCTCAAGTCGCTCGGCGCTACCGAGGCGACCACGCCGCGCGAACTGGCGGCGCAGTGCGACATCGTGCACCTGTGCGTCACCGGCTCGCCGCAGGTGGAGGCCAACCTGCGCGGCCCGGACGGCGTGATCGCCAGCGGCAAGCGCGGCCTGATCGTCATCGACTGCTCCACCTCGAATCCGGTGTCGACGCTCGCGCTGGGCGCAGAACTCGCGGCCGCCGGCATGACCCTGGTCGACGCGCCGCTGTCGCGCACGCCGGTCGAGGCCGAGGCCGGCACGCTGGACACCATGGTCGGCTGCGACGACGCCACCTTCAAGACCATCGAGCCGGTGCTGCGCTGCTGGGCCGGCAACGTGGTGCACCTCGGGCCGCTCGGCCTGGGCCACAAGATGAAGCTGGTCAACAACTTCGTCGCGATGGGCTACGCGGCGCTGTTCTCCGAAGCGCTGGCCATCGCGCGCAAGGCGGGCCTGACGGTGGAGCAGTTCCACGCCGTGCTCGGTTCGGGGCGCATGCGCAGCGGCTTCTACGACACCTTCATGAAGTGGAGTGTCGAGCGCGACCCCAACGCGCACAAGTTCACCATCGCCAATGCGCACAAGGACATGCGCTACCTCGCGTCGATGGCCAACGAGATCGGCGCGATCAACAACATCCAGACCCTGGTGAAGAACAACTTCGCGGCGATGGAGGCCGCCGGCGACGGCCAGAAGTACGTGCCGATGCTCGCCGACTTCGTCGCCCGACAGAACGGACTCGACACGCCATGAGTACCCTCGAGGCCGTGGCGCAGCGCGCCTACCGCATCCGTCGCCAGGCCCTGCGCATGGGCGAGGTACAGGGCCAGGGCTACATCGCGCAGGCGCTGGACATCGCCGACGTGCTGGCGGTGGCCTACTTCCACGCAATGAAGCTCAAGCCCGAGGACCCGCAGTGGGAGGGCCGCGACCGCTTCCTGCTGTCCAACGGCCATTACGCGATCGCGCTGTATGCCGCGCTGATCGAGGCCGGCGTGATCCCCGAGGCCGAGCTCGAAACCTATGGCGGCGACGACAGCCGCTTGCCGATGTCGGGCATGCGCAGCTACACGCCGGGTATGGAGATGAGTGGCGGCTCGCTCGGGCAAGGGATGGCCATCGCCGTGGGCCACGCGCTTGGTCTCAAGCGCAAGGGCAGCTCGTCCTTGGTCTACACGCTGTTCTCCGACGGTGAGCTCGACGAGGGCGCAGTGTGGGAGGCGCTGATGAGCGCGAGCCACTACAAGCTCGACAACCTGATCGCGATTGTCGACGTCAACAACCAGCAGGCTGACGGTCCGTCCAGCAGCGTGATGGCCTTCGAGCCGCTGGTGCCGAAGATGGAGGCGTTTGGCTGGCACACGCAGCGCATCGACGGCAACGACCTCGCCGCGGTGATGCGGGCCTTCGACGCGGCACGCCAGCTCAAGGACGCCAAGCCGCGCATGATCGTCTGCGACACGAAGATGGGCTGCGGCGTGCCCTTCCTCGAAGCGCGCGAGAAGAACCACTTCATCCGCGTCGAGCCGGCGGAGTGGCAGCTCGCGATCGAGGCGCTGGATGCCGCGAACCAAGCCGCCAACCTTGCCGGGAGCGCCGCATGAGCCAGACCGCCGCCCCCGCCAAGCCGAAACTCACCACCTCGGCGATGATCGCGTCGATCGCCGCGCCGGGCCAGCGCACGCGCGGTGCGCCCTTCGGCCAGGCGCTGTTGAAGCTCGCCGAACAGCGGCCCGACGTGGTCGGCATGACAGCCGACCTGTCCAAGTACACCGACCTGCACGTTTTCGCCAACGCGTATCCCGAGCGCTTCTACCAGATGGGCATGGCCGAGCAGCTGCTGTTCGGCGCCGCGGCGGGCCTGGCCAAGGAGGGCGCGCTGCCCTTCGTCACCACCTACGCGGTGTTCGCCACGCGCCGCGCCTACGACTTCATCCACCAGGCCATCGCCGAGGACGACCTCAACGTCAAGATCGCCTGCGCGCTGCCGGGCCTGACCTCGGGCTACGGCCCCAGCCACCAGGCCACCGAGGACCTGGCGCTGATGCGAGCGATCCCCGGCCTGACCGTGATCGACCCGTGCGACGCGCACGAGATCGAGCAAGTGGTGCCGGCCATCGCCGCGCACCGCGGCCCGGTGTACATGCGCCTGCTGCGCGGCCAGGTGCCGCTGGTGCTCGACGAGTACGGCTACCAGTTCGAGCTCGGCAAGGCCAAGATGCTGCGCGACGGCCGCGATGTGCTGATCGTGTCCTCGGGCCTCTTGACGATGCGCGCGCTCGAAGCCGCGCAGGCACTGGCCGCCGACCGCGTGGACGTGGGCGTGCTGCACGTGGCCACGCTCAAGCCGCTGGACGTGGCGACCATCGTGCGCGAAGCCGGCAAGGCCGGCAGGCTTGTCGTGGTGGCCGAGAACCACAGCACCGTCGGTGGCCTGGGCGAGGCCGTGGCCGCCGAGCTGCTGACTGCCGGCGTGGCGCCGCGTTTCCGCCGCATCGCGCTGCCCGACGCCTTTCTCGACGCGGGCGCGTTGCCCACGCTGCACGATCGCTACGGCATCTCGGCCGCAGCGATCGCGCGCTCCATCAAGGGGTGGTTGAACTGATGGCCGCGCCCGCATTGCAGCTCACCGGCCGCCTGCTCGAAGGCCGCAGCGCCATCGTCACCGGCGCGGCGAGTCCGCGCGGCCTGGGACTGGCGGCGGCGAAGCTGCTTGCCGACCATGGCGCGCGCGTGCTCATCACCGACATCGACGCTGCGGCCGCCGAGCGCGCGGCAGCCTCGCTTCCAGTGAACGGACAAGGGGGCCACGCGGGTGCCCGCTGCGACGTGACGAACAAGGCCGAGTGCGATGCCTCGGCTGCCCTCGCGCTCGAACGCTTCGGCCGCATCGACGTGCTGGTCAACATCGCCGGCATCACCAGCCCGCAGCACCTGATGGAGGTGGACGACGCCAGCTACGAGCGCATCTTCGACATCAACATGCGCGGCACGCTGTACATGACGCAGGCCGTGGTGCCGGCGATGCGCAAGGCCAGGCGCGGCAGCATCGTCAACATGAGCAGCGTGTCTGCGCAGCGCGGCGGCGGCGTGTTCGGCGGCAGTCACTACTCGGCGGCCAAGGCCGCGGTGCTCGGCTACACCAAGGCCGCGGCGCGCGAGCTCGGCCCCGACAACATCCGCGTCAACGCCATCTGCCCGAGCTTCATCGACACCGACATCACCGCCGGCATGATGACGCCCGACAAGCTGGCCGCCATCGTGGCCGGCGTGCCGCTCGGCCGGCCCGGCCACGCCGAGGAGGTGGCCGGCTGCGTGCTCTTCCTGGCCGGCGACCTGGCGAGCTACGTCACCGGCACCGAACTCTCGATCCACGGCGGCAGCCACATCCACTGAGGCGGGCGGCGCCCGGCCTCGGTGCTCAGCGAGCGCGTCGCGCCACCAAAGGCTTGGGCGGTGCAGCCAGCGACGGCAGCTTGCGCCGCGACGCGAGCACCAGCTCGATGTCGACCGCCGCACCGTCGATCAGCGCCAGCGCGGCGCGCTCGGCCTGCGCTGGGCGGCGCGCGATCACCGCGTCGAGCACCGCGCGGTGCAGCGGCAGCGAGTGCAGTGCGCCGTCGGGGCGCGCGGTCGAGAGTTCGAAGCTGGTGCGCAGCAGCGCGGCGAGCGCCTTGCTCATGTGCACCAGCATGCGGTTGTGGCTGGCGCGCAGCAGGCCCTGGTGGAACGCGAGGTCGTGGCGCACGTAGTCACCGCCATGCTCGACCGCGTCCTTCATGCCGGCAAACGCCGCTTCCATCTGCGCCAGGTCGTCGGCGCTCGCGCGTTCGGCGGCCAGGCGCACGGCGGCCGGCTCGACCACGCGGCGCAGCTCCTGCAGGTCGCGCAGGAACTCGCGCGCCAGGCCGGCGCGGGCATGCCAGGCCACCACGTCGGGGTCGAACCAGTTCCATTGGTCGGCTGGCTGCACGCGCGTGCCGACTTTGGGGCCGGTGCGCAGCAGGCCCTTGGCCACCAACGACTTGACGGCCTCGCGCACCACGGTGCGGCTGACGCCCAGCTCCTCGCACAGCAGCGGCTCGGGCGGCAGCGTGCCCTCGGCGCCGAAGCGCCCGGCCACCACCGACTCGCCGAGGCGGTCGAGGGCCTGACCGAGCACGTTCTTCAAGCGCGGAGTCGTGGTCACAACTTGCATCATCGCCGACCCTTGCGTCGGGTCGCCAATCGTATGATGATCGCACGATTGGGAACAACCTGACCGCCGGCCCGCGTCGTGCCGCGCAGAGATCGGGACCAGTCGACGACGCTCCGGTGCCAAGACACCGCCACCCACGACAGGAGACAACCCACCATGCTGTTGCGCAACCGCATTGCCCTGGCCGCCGCCTTGCTGCTGGCCGGCACCGCGCTGGCCGCCCCGCCCAAGGTCGTCAGCGGCCCCGGCGAAACGCCGACCTGCTTCGCGCCTTGGAGCGCGAAGACCAAGCACTTCCAGTGGCCGGCCAAGAAGGGGCCGTACCGCATCGCGCTGGCCAACGGCTTCGCCGGCAACACCTGGCGCATCCAGATGATCCAGATGGCCAAGGCCTACGCCGCGACGCCGGAAATGAAGTCGCAGCTGAAGGAGTTCAAGGTCGTCTCCACCGGCACCGACGTGGCGGCACAGATCGCGGCCATCGACAACTTCATCAACTCGGGCTACGACGCCATCGTCACGATCGCGGTCAACCCGACCGCCTTCGCGCCGGTGATCAAGCGTGCCAACGACAAGGGTGTGATCCTGGTGCCCTTCGACAACGTGCTCGACAGCGAGGACGTGATGATGGTCAACGAGGACCAGCTCTCGATCGGCCGCCAGTCCGGCGAGTGGGTCGTGAAGAACATTCCCGCCAAGGCCGGCAAGCTGCTCGAGGTGCGCGGCCTGCCCGGCAACTCGGTCGACCGCGACCGCAGCGTCGGCTTCAACGAGGCGGTCAAGGCCTCGGGCGGCAAGTTCGAGGTGGTCACGGTGGTCGGCAACTGGGACGACGGCACCGCCAAGAAGGTGGTGGCCGACGCAGTGGCCGTGCACAAGAAATTCGACGGCATGTTCGTGCAGGGCGGCTCCACCGGCGCCGTCAGCGCACTGATCGACGCCAAGCACGCGATGATCCCGGTGGCCGGCGAGGCCGAGAACGGATTCCGCAAGCTGTGCGCCGCGCGCGCCAAGGACGGCCTGGTGTGCGCCTCGCTCGGCCAGTCGCCGGGCCTGGTGGCCATCTCGATGAAGGCCGCGGTGGCTGCACTGCAGGGCAAGGTGATGCCGCAGATGATCTCGGTGCCGATCCCGCAGGTCAAGCACCCGGACTTCAAGGCCGGGGTGAACTACCACGCCGACCTCGGCGACAACTTCTTCACCACCACCGAGTTCCCGCCCTGCGGCGTCAATCTCACCGCCAAGGACATCATGTCCAAGGACGAGAAGAACAATTGACCCACCCCCGTTGCGGCTTCGCCGCTCCCCCTCAAGGGGGCGGCGCCAGCGGACCGGCAGAGCCGGATCCGCGGCGCCTGCTGGGCTTCCGCCGCGGCTGCCCCGGCAGCGCAGCGTTTTGCTAGCAACGGAGTCCGCGGCTTGCAGGCTCCGCTGCTCGAACTCGACGGCATCGACAAGCGCTATGGCGGGGTGCGCGCCCTCGAGGGTGCGCGCTTCGACTGCCGGCCCGGGCGCATCCACGCGCTGCTGGGCGAGAACGGTGCCGGCAAGTCGACGCTGATCAAGGTGATGGCCGGCGTGGTGCAGCCCGACGCCGGCCGCATCGTGCTCGAGGGCAAGGAGCGCCGATTCGCGCATCCGCAGGACGCGGCGGCCGCCGGCATCGCCTGCATCTTCCAGGAGCTGTCGCTGCTGCCGGACCTGACGGTGGCGGACAACATCTGCATCGCGGATCCCCCTCGACATTTCGGGCGCTTCGGCCTGATCGACCGCGCCGCTCAGCGCCGCGTCGCCGAGGCCGCGCTGGCGCGCGCCGGCGTGGCCGACATCCATCCGCTCACGCCCGTACGCGAGCTGCCTTTGTCGCGCCGCCAGCTGGTGGAGATCGCCAAGGCGCTGGCGCGCTCGCCCAAGCTGCTGATCCTCGACGAGGCCACCTCGGCGCTGTCGGCGGCCGACGTGCAGCGCGTGTTCGACCTGCTGGCGCGCCTGCGTGGTGAAGGCCTGGCCATCGTCTACATCTCGCACCGCATGAAGGAGATCGCGGCGCTGGCCGACGACTGCTCGGTTTTCCGCAACGGCCGCCATGTCGCGAGCTTCGAGGCCGGCACGGTGAGCGACGCGCAGATCGTCGAGATGATGATCGGCCGCGACATCGCGCATGCCTACCCGCCCAAGCCGGCACTGAACCTGGACGCGAGCCGCACGCCCGCACTCGCCACCCGCGGC
>DATLIE010000245.1:0-18369 GCA_035539635.1 Burkholderiaceae bacterium | reverse complement strand
GCGCCGCGCTTGACCGGCGGCGCCGTGACGCTGTAGCGCAGCTTGTCGGTCAACTCGCCCAAGCGCCGCTTGGCCTGGAAGTAGGCGTCGGGCCGCGCCGGGTCGGCCCACACGATCAGGTACAGACGGCCCGACAGGTTGTCGATGACCGCGACCTCCTCGGTCAGCAGCAGCAGGATGTCGGGCGTGTCCAGGCCGCCGGGCTTGAGCGTGGCGGCCAGGCGCGGCTCGATGCAGCGCACCGTGTCGTAGCCGAAGTAGCCGGCCAGCCCGCCGCAAAAGCGCGGCAGGCCGCTGTTGATGGCCGGGTTCAGGCGCTCCTGGAAGCGCTCGATGAAGCGCAGCGGGTTGCCCTCGTCGCGCTCGACCACCTTGCCGTCGGTGACGACCTCGGTCACCGAGCCGGTAGCGCGCAGCAGCGTGCGCGCTGGCAGGCCGATGAACGAATAGCGGCCGAATCGTTCGCCGCCGACCACGGACTCGAGCAGGAAGCCGTGCTTCTGGTGCCCCACCAGCTTGAGGTAAAGCGACAGCGGGGTTTCGAGGTCGGCGAAAGCCTCGCTGATGAGCGCGATGCGGTTGAAGCCCTGGGCGGCCAGGCTCTTGAATTCGAGTTCGGTGATCACTTCGTGGTCCTTGCGGTGGCCGGCCTGGGGTTCAGGTCAGGCGGCGACGGGGATCAGGGACAAGGCCGGCGAAGAGACACCTCGTGCGCCGGCCGGCGCGGGTCAGGAGACGGTCGCGCGACGCCAGGGCCACGCTCCCCGGCCGGCACGGGCGTGCGACCTGGAGGCGGACGGGTGGCGAGAAGTGATGCACATGACGCAATCAGTGTAGCAGCGGGCGCCGTGAAATCCGCGCTCGACGCCGTGGACACATCGCGACACAGTCTCGGCTCCGGCGCGCCGCCGATCCGACGGCAGCGCCAGAGCACACCCATGAACGACGCGCCCACGAGGCGCTGCCCGGAGTCCGCATGCCCCGCTCTCGCACGATCGCCCTCGCCCTCGCGACCCTCCTGTCCCTGCCGGCCGCCTTCGCCCAGACCACGGCACCCGCCGCGCGCGCCCCGGCCGCTGCGGCCGTCGAACTGGCCGGCGTCAGCTACGCACCGACGGCGCCGGTCGGCACCGCCCAGCTCGCCCTGAACGGCGCGGGCATCCGCTACAAGGCCGTGTTCAAGGTCTACACCGCCGGCCTGTATCTCGGCAGCAAGGCCGCGACGCCCGAAGCGGTGTACGCGGCCGCCGGCCCGAAGCGCATGCACATCGCGATGCTGCGCGACATCGACGCCAACGAGCTCGGCAAGCTGTTCACCGACGGCATGCAGAAGAACGCGTCGCGCGAGGAGTTCGGCAAGTCGATCCCCGGCACGCTCAAGCTGGCCGAGATGTTCGCGGCCAAGAAGCGGCTGACCGCGGGCGACTCCTTCTACGTCGACTACATCCCGGGCACCGGCACCATCATCTCGATCAACGGCAAGCCGGCCGCCGAGCCGATCGTCGAACCGGTGTTCTTCACCGCGCTGATGAAGATCTGGCTCGGCTCCAACCCCGCCGACTGGCAGCTCAAGGACGCACTGCTCGGCCTGCCCAAGGGCTGAGCGGGTCGATCTGGTCGAGCCGGTCCACGAACGCGTCGGCATCGACGCGCTCGATCGGCTCGCCGTGGTTGTAGCCGTAGCGCACCAGCACCACCGGGCAGCCTGCCGCCCGCGCGGCCAGCGCGTCGTTGGCCGAGTCGCCGATCACGAGCGTGCGCGCCGGCGCGCTGCCCAGCGCCTTGCAGGCTTCGATCAGCGGCAGCGGGTCGGGCTTGCGGCGCGCGAAGCTGTCGCCCCCGAACACCTGGGCCAGCAGCGGCAGCAGGCCCTTCTTCTCAAGCAGCGGGCGCGCAAAGGCGAGCGGCTTGTTGGTCACGCAGGCCAGGCGCCAGCCGGCATCGTGCAGGCGCTGCAGACCCTCCAGTGCGCCGGCGTATACAGGCGCGTGCAGGCCGTTGATCGCGAGGTAGTGGCGCTGGTACAGCGCCCAGGTGCGCTCGTACAGCGAGGCATCGGCCCCGACTTCGCGCAGCACGCTGCGGATCAGGTGCTCCGACCCCTTGCCCACCGTGCGCTCGACGAAAGCACGCGGCACCCCCGGCAGCGACAGCTCGTCCAGCGTCAGCGCCAGCACCGCGACGAAGTCGCCGAGCGTGTCGACCAGGGTGCCGTCGAGGTCGACGATCGCCGCCTCGATCGAGGCGCGGGTCACCGCGCCAGTTCGGCGCGCATCGCGTCGATCACCGCCTTGTAGTCGGGCTTGCCGAAGACCGCGCTGCCGGCCACGAAGGTGTCGGCGCCCGCGTCGGCCACGCGGCGGATGTTGTCGACCTTGATGCCGCCGTCCACTTCCAGCCGCACGTCGCGCCCGCTGGCATCGATCAGGCGGCGCACGCTCTCGATCTTCTTCAGCGCGCCATCGATGAAGCCCTGGCCGCCGAAGCCCGGGTTCACGCTCATGATCAGCACCAGGTCGATGTCATCGATCGTCCACTCCAGCACGTCCAGTGGCGCGGCCGGGTTGAACACCAGGCCGCAGCGTTTGCCTTCGGCCTTGATCAGCTGCAGCGTGCGATGCACATGCGTGCTCGCGTCGGGGTGGAAGCTCACCAGGTCGGCGCCGGCGCGGCAGAAGGCTTGCGCCAGGGCATCGACCGGCTGCACCATCAGGTGCACGTCGATCGGCGCGCTCGTATGTTTGCGCAGCGCTTCGCAGACCATCGGACCGAAGGTGAGATTGGGCACATAGTGGTTGTCCATCACGTCGAAGTGGACCCAGTCGGCGCCGGCGGCCACCACGTTCCTGACCTCCTCGCCCAGTCGCGCGAAGTCGGCCGAGAGGATCGAAGGGGCGATGCGGTAGGTCGTCATGGGCGCGAATTCTAGAATCGCCCGATGGCCCATCCCCAGTTCAGTGTCAGCGTCAAGGTGTCCTACCTCGACGAACAGTCGCAGCCGGCGCAGGGCGTGTTCGCCTTTGCCTACACCGTGACCATCGTCAACAGCGGCGATACGCCCGCGCAGCTCGTCGCGCGCCACTGGGTGATCACCGACGCCGCCGGTCACACTGAGGAGGTGCGCGGCCTGGCCGTGGTCGGCCACCAGCCGCTGCTCAAGCCCGGTGAACGCTTCGAATACACGAGCTGGACCCGCCTCGCCACGCCCCAGGGCACGATGCGCGGCACCTACTTCTGCATGACCGAGGACGCCCACCCCTTCGACGCCCCGGTGCCCGAGTTCATGCTGGCGCGGCCCGAACAGCTGCACTGATGGCCGCAGCCGCCGGCGCCGCCCCCTGGGACCTGAGCGCGCTGCTGAACGCGGCCGACCCGCGTGCGTCGCGCCCCGAGCGCCACCTCTGGCTGGCACGCCTGACGCAGTGGCTGCGCCACGGCCCGCTCGGCGCGGCCGCGGAAGGCACGACGCCGCGGCCGGTGCTGCGCCTGAAGCTGCTGCTCAACGCGCTCGACCAGCACGCCGGGCATCGCGAGCGCGTACGCGCGCTGCTGCACGCCTTCTGGCGCGAGATCGACCTCGCCTCGCTGTTCGGCAGCGTCGGCCTGGCCCCGCGCACCTCGCTCGCCGCGGCGCTGCGCCATCGGCTGGCTTTGCGCCTGCTGCCGGCCACCCCTGACACGAGCGACCTCGCGGCCCTGTTTCCGCTGCTGTTCGAGGACGGCGACATCGCCTGGCTGGGGGCGATCGACGACGCGACCCTGGTGCGCGTGGTCAACCTGTTGCGCCCAGACGACCAGCCGCGCTGGCGTCGCGGCGCGCTCGACGCCATGGCCCACCTGGCCAGCGCCGTGCAGGCCGCCGCCTTCATGCCCTCGATGCGCCTGCGCATGGACCGTGCGCTGCTCGCCGACGACCCCTTCGGCCAGCTCGGGCGCGCGGCCGGCGCGGTGCGCGACGCGCTCGAGGCCGACGACACCGCCGAAGCGCTGCGCACGGCCAGCTTCCTGCGCGCGCTGCTGCAACGCTGCCGCGAAGCAGCGGCGAGCGTGCGCGGCCACCTCGAGGAGTACGGCATCTCGGTGGACCTGTTGTTCGAGGCCGACCAGCTGCGCGCCCGCACGCTGCGCATCGAGGCCCTGCTCGACGCGGCGCTCGCGGCGTCGCCGCGCGAGGGCCTGCGCCTGCTGGAGTCGCTTGTCCAGGTGCAGGCACGCTCGCGCAGTCTGCGGGCGCTCTGGCTGCAGCACAACGCGCTGCTGGCGCGCCAGGTCACCGAGCGCAGCGCCGAGACCGGCGAGCACTACATCACCCGCGACCGCGCCGCCTACCGCGACATGCTGCGCCGCGCCGCGGGCGGCGGCGCGGTGATCGCGCTGACCACCTTCGGCAAGTTCGGCGTCCTCGCGCTCGGCCTCACCGCCTTCTGGGCCGGCTTCTGGGCCGGCATCAACTACGCGGCCAGCTTCGTCGTCGTGATGCTGCTGCACTGGACCGTGGCGACCAAGCAGCCGGCCATGACCGCGCCGGCGATGGCGATGAGGCTGGCCGGCGGCGCACGCACACCGGAGCAGATCGAGGCCTTCGTCGACGAGGTCGCGCACCTGATCCGCTCGCAGGTGGCGGGCATCGCCGGCAACCTGGCGTTGTGCGCACCGCTGGTCTGGCTCGGCCAGGTGGCGGCCACGGCGTGGCTCGGCGCGCCGCTGGTCGGTGTCGCCTCGGCCGAGCATGTCCTGGACGACCTCACGCTGCTCGGGCCCACCGCCTTCTTCGCCGCCTTCACCGGCGTGCTGCTGTTCGCCAGCGCCGGCATCGCCGGCTGGGCCGAGAACCACTTCGTGCTGCACCGGCTCGACAGCGCGATCGCCTGGCACCCGCGCGCCGTCGCCTGGCTGGGCCGCGGCCGCGCCGAGCGCTGGTCGCGCTGGTGGCGCTCCCATGTGTCGGGGCTGGCCGGCAACATCTCGCTGGGCCTGATGCTCGGCCTGGTGCCCGCCGTGGCGGCCTTCTTCGGCCTCGGCCTGCAGGTGCGCCATGTCACGCTGTCGACCGGCCAGCTCGCCGCGGCGCTCGGCGCCCTCGGGCCGTCGCTGCTCACGCAGCCGGTGTTCTGGTGGTGTGTGGCCGGCATCGTGGCCACCGGCGCGCTCAACGTGGGCGTGAGCTTCTGGCTCGCCTTCCGCACCGCACTGGTCTCGCAGGGCATCGACCTGCGCGAACGCGGGGCGATCCGCGCCGCCATCCGTCAGCGCCTCTGGCGCGCGCCGCTGTCCTTCCTCTGGCCGCCGAGCGCCACCCCCGCGGCCTCAGCCGCCTGATGCGCTGTCGTCGTCGTGCCGCTCGCCGCGGCGCCGCCCCGAGAACATGGTCCACCACACGATGAACACCAGGATCAACAACGCGCCGAGCGCTTCCAGCAACAGGACCCACATGCGCCGAGCGTACCGCGCCGTCATGGCCAGTTTGCTCGCGGCTGGTCTGCTGGCCTGCAGCAGCGCGCCGACGCCCACGGTGCCGGCGCCGGTCGAGACGCGCACGCCGGGCGCCGAGCCCGCGGCCGCTGCCAGCGCAGCCGTGCCGATCGTGCGCGCCGGCGCACGCTGGCAGCCCGCGACCTGGACCGACCTGCCCGACTGGGGGCTGGACCGCCCGCTCGAAGCCTGGACCGCGCTGCGCCGCTCGTGCGAACGCCTCGGCCCCGAACTGCAGCGGGCCTGGCAGCGCCCCTGCGCCGATGCGCAACGCGCCGCGCCGGCCGACGATGCGGCTGCGCGCGCCTGGCTCGAGCAGCGCCTGCAGCCTTATCGCGTGCTGCCGCTCGATCCGGGCGCTTCAGGCGAAGGCCTGGCCACCGGCTACTTCGAGCCGCTGATCGAGGCCAGCCGCGTGCCACGCGGCGCGCAGCGCGTGCCGCTGCATGCACCCCCGGCCGACCTGGCGCAACGCAGGCCCTGGTTCACCCGCGCGCAGATCGACAGCCTGCCCGCGGCGCAGGCCGCGTTGCGCGGGCGCGAGATCGCCTACGTCGCCGACCCGCTCGACGTGCTGCTGCTGCAGGTGCAGGGCTCGGGCCGCGCCCGCGTCACCGAGGCCGACGGCCGCACTAGCGTGGTGCGGCTGGCCTACGCGGGACACAACGATCATGGCTACGTGTCGGTCGGCCGCTGGCTGATCGAACAGGGCCAGCTCAAGGCCGGCGAAGCGTCGTGGCCGGCGATCCGCGACTGGGCACGCCGCAACCCGCAGCGCGTGCCGCAGATGCTGGCCGCCAACCCGCGCGTCGTGTTCTTCAAGGAAGAGCCGCTGCCCGACCCGGCGCTCGGCCCGCGCGGCTCGCAGGGCGTGGCGCTGGTGCCCGAGCGCTCGATCGCGGTCGACATCACCAGCGTGCCGCTGGGCACACCGGTGTGGCTCGATACCACCGAGCCGCTGTCGTCCACGCCGCTGCGACGCCTGGTGCTGGCGCAGGACACCGGCAGCGCGATCGTCGGCGCGGTGCGCTCCGACTACTTCTGGGGCTGGGGCGAGCGCGCCGAGGCGCAAGCGGGCCGCATGAAGCAGCCGCTCAGGATGTGGGTGCTCTGGCCAAAACCGTAGAGAGGCGCGGCCACAGCAGGTTCAAGGCCAGCCCGCCGATCACCAGCGCCGCCGCCATCACCTTCCAGCCCGGCAACCCTTCGCCGAGCACGAGCGCCGACGCGCCGATGCCGAACACCGGCACCAGCAGCGCCAACGGCGACACGACGGCGGCCGGGTGGCGCGCCAGCAGCCAGGCCCAGGCGCCATAGCCGAACAGGGTGTTGCCCACCGACTGCCACAGCACCGCGGCCCAGGTGCCCACGCCGGCTGCCGCCACGCCTTGCGCCATGGCCGCCGGTCCCTCGAGCCAGAGCGACAGCGCCAGCAACGGCGGCACAGCGAACAGGCTCGACCAGACCATGAAGCCCAGGATCGGCACCTTGCCGGCGCGTTGTGCCACCGTGTTGCCGGCCGCCCAGCACAGCGCCGCAATCAGCACCAGCACCAGGCCGAGCGGCGTGGTGCTGGCGTCGGTGCGCCACGCGATCAGCGCCAGGCCCGACGCCGCGAGCAGCAGCGCCACGCCCTGCGCCACCTTCAGCCGTTCACGCCCGAACGCGAGCGCCAGGCCGATCGTGAAGAAAACCTGGGTCTGGATCACCAGCGAGGCCAGCCCGGGCGTGATGTCGCTGCGCATCGCCACGAACAGCAGCCCGAACTGGCCGGCGCCGATCAGCACACCGTAGGCGGCCAGCGTGCGCCACGGCAGGTTCGGCCGGGCGACGAACAAGGCGGCCGGCGCGAAGGCGAGCGTGAAGCGCAGCGTGGCCAGCAGCAGCGGCGGCAACGCCGCCAGCGCCGCCTTGATGACGACGAAGTTGGTGCCCCAGACGGCCACCACGGCGAGCGCCAGCAGCGCGTGGCGCAGCGGCAGGGCGGCGTGAGTCATGCTGGCGAATGTAAGGGCCTGCTCAAGTCCCGCGCCGCCGCGGGTCACCGCCGGCGCTGCAGGTGCGTCAGCGGCAGCGCCGCGCCGGACTTGACCTCGCCGAGCGAGAAGCTGGTGTGGATGTCCTTCACGTTCGGCAGGTTGAGCAGGGTCTCGGTAGCGAAGCGCGAGAAGGCGTCGAGGTCGGTCGCCATCACCTGCAGCTCGAAGGTGCCGGCGCCGCTGATGTAGTGGCAGGCCGTCACCTCGGGCAGGCGCCGGATCGCGTCCTCGAGCGCCTTGGTGGCCGTGCCGGTGTTGCGCTCGGCGTCGACGCGCACGAAGGCGAACACGCCCAGCCCGAGGCGGCGCCGGTCGAGTTCGGCGCGGTAGCCGGTGATGTAGCCCTGCTGCTCGAGCCACTTGACGCGGCGCCACGTCGGCGCGGCCGACAGGCCGATGCGCGCGGCCAGTTCGGCGTTCGACAGGCGCGCGTCGGCCTGCAGCGCGGCGAGGATGGCCACGTCGTAGCGGTCCAACCCGTCCGGGTGGGGCGCGGCGTCGGGGTCCGGCGCGGGCCGGGATTTCCCTGACTTTGCGTTTCTGAGCGGCATGAATTCCTGAACAAGGTGTTTCGAGAAAGGATCTTGCCTGAACAGCCTGGATCCAAGCAAACAACGAAAACACTTCGCGCGCCGACTTCCCTACACTGCCGCGATTCCACCGCCCGGAGCGCCGCCGCATGAACGCCCCCTTGCCCGAGTCTGTCCGCAAGGCGCTCGAAAGCGTCACCCTCGACGACAAGTACACGCTCGACCGCGGCCGCGCCTTCATGAGCGGCGTGCAGGCGCTGGTGCGCCTGCCGATGCTGCAGCGCACGCGCGACGCCGCCGCGGGCCTGAACACCGCCGGCTTCGTCAGCGGCTACCGCGGCTCGCCGCTGGGCGGCTACGACCAGGCACTGTGGGCGGCCAAGAAGCACCTCGCGGCCAACCACGTGGTGTTCCAGCCCGGCGTCAACGAGGAACTCGGCGCCACCGCGGTCTGGGGCACGCAGCAGCTGGACCTGTACCCCGAGAAGAAGAACTACGACGGCGTGTTCGGCATCTGGTACGGCAAAGGCCCGGGGGTGGACCGCTCGATCGACGTCTTCAAGCACGCCAACATGGCCGGCACCGCGAAACACGGCGGCGTGATCGCGCTGGCCGGCGACGACCACGTGGCCAAGAGCAGCACCGCGCCGCACCAGAGCGACCACGTGTTCAAGGCCGCTGGCTTCCCGACCTTCTTCCCTTCGGACGTGCAGGGCATCCTCGACATGGGCCTGCACGCCTTCGCGATGAGCCGCTACGCGGGCGTGTGGACCGGCATGAAGACCATCCAGGAGGTCGTCGAGTCCTCGTCGTCGGTGTCCGTCGACCCTGACCGGGTCAAGATCGTGCTGCCCGGGGACTTCGAGATGCCGCCCGGCGGCTTGCACATCCGCTGGCCCGACCCGCCGCTGGAGCAGGAAGCGCGGCTGATGGACTACAAGTGGTACGCGGCGCTGGCCTACGTGCGCGCGAACAAGCTCAACTACAACGTGATCGAAGGGCCGAACGACCGCTTCGGCATCATTGCCAGCGGCAAGGCCTACAACGACACGCGCCAGGCGCTCGCGGACCTGGGCCTGGACGACGCGACCTGCCGCGCCATCGGCATCCGCCTGCACAAGGTCAACGTGGTGTGGCCGCTCGAGGCCACGATCACGCGCGACTTCGCGCAGGGCCTGCAGGAGATCCTGGTCGTCGAGGAGAAGCGACAGGTCATCGAGTACCAGGTCAAGGAAGAGCTCTACAACTGGCGCACCGACGTGCGGCCCAACGTGCTCGGCAAGTTCGACGAGCCCGAGGGCGACCAGAGCGGTGGCGAGTGGAGCCGCAGCAACCCGAGCGACATGTGGCTGCTGCGTGCCAAGGCCGACCTGACGCCGGCGATCATTGCCAAGGCGATCGCCAAACGCCTGGGCAAGCTCGGTCTCGCCCCCGCGGGCAGCGAGGTCGCCGCACGCATGGCGGCGCGCATCGCGGTGATCGAGGCGCGCGAGAAGTCGCTCGCCGAGATCAAGACCAACACCGGCGAGCGTGCGCCCTGGTTCTGCTCGGGCTGCCCGCACAACACCAGCACCCGCGTGCCCGAGGGCAGCCGCGCGGTGGCCGGCATCGGCTGCCACTACATGGCGGTGTGGATGGACCGCGACACCAGCACCTTCACCCAGATGGGCGGCGAGGGCGTGCCCTGGGTCGGCCAGCAGCCGTTCACGAAGGAAAAGCACATCTTCGCCAACCTCGGCGACGGCACCTACTTCCACAGCGGCAGCCTGGCGATCCGGCAGAGCATCGCCGCGGGCGTGAACATCACCTACAAGGTGCTGTACAACGACGCGGTCGCGATGACCGGCGGCCAGCGCGTAGGCGAGCGCCCCGAGGGCCACACGGTGCTGCAGATCATGAACTCGCTGGTCAGCGAGGGCGTGAAGAGGCTGGTGATCGTGAGCGACCAGCCCGAGAAGTACCACGGGGTGGCGCTGGCGCCCGGCGTCACGGTGCACCACCGCGACGAACTCGATTCGATCCAGCGCCAGTTCCGCGAGCTCGAAGGCGTGACGGTCATCATCTACGACCAGACCTGCGCCACCGAGAAGCGGCGCCGCCGCAAGCGCGGCACGATGGTCGAGCCCGACAAGCGCGTCGTGATCAACGAGCTGGTGTGCGAAGGCTGCGGCGACTGCGGCGTGCAGAGCAACTGCCTGTCGGTCGAGCCGGTCGAGACCGAGTTCGGCCGCAAGCGCCGCATCAACCAGAGCACCTGCAACAAGGACTACTCCTGCGTGAAGGGCTTCTGCCCGAGCTTCGTCACGGTCGAGGGCGGCCAGCTCAGGAAGCCGAAGAAGCAGACCAAGGGCGACCTGGCGTCGATGCCGCCGCTGCCCGACCCGGTGCTGCCAGTGGCCGAGCAGGCCTGGGGCATCGTCGTGGGCGGCGTCGGCGGCACCGGCGTCATCACGATCGGCCAGCTGCTGGGCATGGCCGCGCACATGGAAGGACGCGGTGTCGTGACGCAGGACGCCGGCGGCCTGGCGCAGAAGGGCGGCGCCACCTGGAGCCACATCCAGATCGCCAACCGGCCCGAGGCCATCTTCACGACCAAGGTCGACACCGCGAAGGCCGACCTCGTGATCGCCTGCGACTCGATCGTCGGCGCCAGCAAGTACACGCTGGCGGCGATGCAGGCCGGCCGCACCTACGTCGCGCTGAACACCCACGCCACGCCGACCGCGGCCTTCGTGCACGACGCAGACTGGCAGTTCCCAGCGTCGCAGTGCGAAAGCGCGATCAAGGCCAGCGTCGGCGAGGCGCTGGTCGGTGCCTTCGACGCCGAGCAGGCCGCGATGCAGCTGATCGGCGACTCGATCTACACCAATCCGCTGCTGCTCGGCTACGCGTGGCAGCAGGGCCGCGTGCCGCTGACCCACGCCTCGCTGATGCGCGCGATGGAGTTGAACGGCGTGCAGGTCGACAACAACAAAGCCGCCTTCGAATGGGGCCGCCGCTGCGCGCACGACCTGGCGTCGGTACAGGCGATCTACCGCGCCGCGCAGGTGATCGAGTTCGTCAAGAAGCCGTCGCTCGACGAGATGGTCGCCAAGCGGATCGACTTCCTTGCCGGCTACCAGGACGCCGCCTACGCGGCCACCTACAAGGCCTATGTCGACAAGGTGCGCGCCGCCGAAGCGCCGCTGGCGTCGACCAGGCTCACCGAGGCCGTGGCGCGCTACCTGTTCAAGCTGATGGCCTACAAGGACGAGTACGAGGTCGCGCGCCTGCACACCGACCCGGCCTTCGCGCAGAAGATCGCCGGCATGTTCGAAGGCGACTACAAGCTGGTGCACCACCTCGCGCCGCCGGCCATCGCCAAGCGCAACGAGCGCGGCGAACTGGTCAAGCAGCCCTTCGGTCCCTGGATGCGCACCGCCTTCCGGTGGCTCGCGAAGATGAAGGGCCTGCGCGGCACCGCGTTCGACCCGTTCGGCCGCACAGCCGAGCGCCGCACCGAGCGCGCGCTGATCGCCGAGTACCGCGCCGCCGTCGACGAGCTGCTCACCGGGCTGGATGCCAGCCGGTTGCCGCTGGCCGTCGAGATCGCGCGCATCCCCGAGGAGATTCGCGGCTACGGGCATGTGAAGGAGCGCCATCTCGCCGCCGCGCGCGTGAAATGGGAGCGCCTTACCGCGCAGTGGCGCCAACCGGCGCGCGCCGCCCAGGCCGCCTAAAGCGCGCCGTCGTTCATGGCAGCATGCCTGCCATGAACGACCCCCCGCCCACCCCGCCCTGGGCCGCCCTGGCGGCGGCCTCGCTACGCCAGGTGCCCCGCACGCCGTGGTCGATCGACGGCCAGACAGTGGGGTCGGTGGCGGACGCGCACCTGGGCGCGCTGGCGCGCTGGCCGCAGCGCTTCGCGCAACGCGCCGGCGTCTGCGAATTGACCGTGCCGGCCGCCGAACGCGATGCCGCGTTCGCCGAAATGCATGCCGTGCTGCACGCCGAGGGCCTGATCCGCGCCTGGCGCAACGAAACCTACGCCATCGTCGCGGCGCCCGGCGCGCCACCGCTGGCGCTGATCGAGCGCGCGGCGGCGCGCTTCTGGGGCACGCTGACCTTCGGCGCGCACTGCAACGGCTACGTCGCCGACACGCAGGGGCGGCCGACGCACGTGTGGATCGCGCGCCGCTCGTGGCACAAGCCCACCGACCCGGGGCGCCTCGACAACCTGGTGGGCGGTGGCGTGCCGCACGGCCAGTCGCCTTTCGAGGCCCTGGTGCGCGAGGGTTTCGAGGAGGCGGGCCTGGACGCGGCGACAATGCGCCGCGCGACACCCGGCTCGGTGATCGCGCTGGCCTGCGACATCGCCGAAGGCTTCATGCACGAACACCTGCACGCCTTCGACCTGCGCCTGCCGGAAGACATCGCGCCCGCGAACCAGGACGGCGAAGTGGCCGAACTGCACCGCCTGCCGGTGGCCGAGGCGATCGCGCGCGCGGCCGCGGGCGAGATGACGGTCGATGCCACGCTGGTGACGCTGGACTTCGCGCTGCGCCACCATTTGCTGCCGACCGCGCAGGCCGAAGCGCTCGAGCGCGCGCTCGCCGCGCTGCGCGTCGCGCCGCGATGAGGCCCTTGCCGTGAGGCTGCGCTGGGCCCTGGTGCTGATCGCACTGCTGCCGCTGGTGGTGGCCAGCGCGGCGGTGGCCTGGGTCGTTGCGCAGCGCTCGCAGGTGCTGGCCGGCCTGCACCTGGCCGCGGTCGAGCCGGTGCTGCTGGCCGCGCGCAAGGCCGAACTGCAGAGCTACGTCAATCTCGCACGCAGCTCGATCGTGCACCTGGTGCGCGACGGCATGCCCGATCCGCCGGCGCAGGCGCAGGCGCTGGCGATCCTCAAGCGCCTGGAGTTCGGCCACGACGGCTACTTCTTCGTCTTCGACTTCGCCGGCAACAACCTGCTCTACCCGCGCCAGCCGCAACTGCAGGGCCAGAACCTGCTCGCGCTGCGCGACCGCCACGGCGGCTACCCGATCCGCAAGCTGCTCGAACAGGCACGCTCGGGCGGCGGTTATGTCGAGTACGAGTGGGCGCGTCCCAGCACCGGTCAGACCGAGCCCAAGCTCGGTTATGTCGAGCCGATCGCCGGCTGGGAATGGATGATCGGCACCGGCACCTATGTCGACGAGCCCCAGCGCGCGCGCCGGCGCATCGCCGAGGCGACGTCGGATGCGGTGGTCGACACGCTGTCGCGCATCGGCGCGATCACGATGCTGACCACGCTGGCGGTGGTGGCGCTGGCGCTGGCCATCAACGTCAACGAGCAGCGCCGCGCCGACGCCCGCCTGCGTGCGATGGCGCGCCAGATCGTGATGTCGCAGGAGGACGAACGCGCCCGCGTCGCGCGCGAGCTGCACGACGGCGTGAGCCAGTGGCTGGTGTCGGTGAAGTACGTCTTCGAATCGGCGCTCGATCGCGCGCGGCGCGCCCCGGCCAGCCCCGAGGTGACCGCCACCCTCGAAGGCGGCGTGGAGCGCCTGCGTGAGGTGCTCGGCGAGGTGCGCCGCATCTCGCACGACCTGCGCCCCGCGCTGCTCGACGACCTGGGGCTGGCGCGTGCGCTCGAGCACCTGGCGCGCGAGTGGCATGCGCGCAGCGGCGTCGCGATCGACACCGACTGCGGCGATGCCGGCGAGGTGCCCGAAGCCGTGGCGACCGCGCTGTTTCGCGTGGCGCAGGAGGCGCTGGGCAATGTCGAGCGCCACGCGGTGGCCGGGCGGGTGCGCCTCGCGCTGCAGCGCGAGAACGGCGAGCTCCGGTTCGAGATCGCCGACGACGGCCGCGGCTTCGACGTGCCCGGTGCGCAGCGTTCGCCGCGCACCGGACTCGGCCTGACCCACATGCGCGAACGCATCGAGTCGCTCGGCGGCCGCTTCACGCTCAGCTCCAGCGCACGCGGCACGCTGCTGGCGGCCACCTTCCCCGCCGCCGCCATGAAGACCTGACGCACCGATGCAGCCGCCCCCTTCTTCCCACGTGCGCCTGATGCTGGTCGACGACCACCCGCTGGTGCGCGACGGCCTGCGCGCGCGGCTCGAGGCCGTGTCCGGCTTCGAGGTCGTCGCCGAGGCCGGCGATGCCGAGTCGGCGCTGGTCGAGGCGCGTCGCGCCGCACCCGACCTGGTGCTGATGGACATCGGCATGAAGGGCGTCAACGGCATCGAGGCCACGCGCCGGCTGACGGCCGCGCTGCCGGCGCTGCGCGTGCTGGTGCTGTCGATGTACGACAACGCCGAGTACGTGCGCGAGGCGCGGCAGGCCGGTGCGCGCGGCTACTTGCTTAAGGACCAGCCGGCGGAAGAAATCGTTGCCGCCATCCGTAGCGTGATGGCCGGCGGCAGCCACTTCGCGTCGCCGGCCGACGACACTCCGTCGGCCGATGCCACCCTGACGCCGCGCGAGCGCGAGGTCCTGGCGCTGATCGCCGAGGGGCTGTCCAGCCGCGAAATCGGCGAACGCCTCGCGATGGGCGTGCGCACCGTCGAAACCCACCGCACCAGCCTGCGCCGCAAGCTCGACCTGGGCAGCCCCGCGGCGCTGGTCCGCTACGCCGTCGAGCGCCGCCGCCCGCCGCGCTGAGCCGAATGGCCCTGCGGCCTACGTGTCGACACGCAGGCACAAACACCGATGCTTGGGTGCCAATGGGCCTGCCAGAGTGCGGGATTGCGCACCTCGACGTGCGTGAGTCCACGACCACCGCAGGAGACCCCATGAGCCTCGCCGACAACACCCCACGCCGCCGCAAGTTCCTCAAGGCGGCCTCCTCGGCCGCCGTTGCCACCGGCGCGCTGGCCGCCCCGGCCGTCAGCCGCGCGCAGACCGTCGCCTTCCGCTTCCAGAGCACCTGGCCGGCGAAGGACATCTTCCACGAGTACGCGCAGGACTTTGCCAAAAAGGTCAACGACATGGCCGGCGCGCGCCTGAAGATCGAAGTGCTGCCCTCGGGCTCGGTGGTGCCGGCCTTCCAGCTGCTCGACGCCGTCAACAAGGGCACGCTCGACGGCGGCCACGGCGTGGTGGCGTACCACTACGGCAAGAACACCGCGCTCGCGCTGTGGGGCTCGGGCCCGGCCTACGGCATGGACCCGAACATGGTGCTGGCCTGGCACCACTACGGCGGCGGCAAGGCCATGCTGGAGAAGATCTACAAGACGATCAACATGGACGTCGTGTCGTACCTGTACGGCCCGATGCCGACGCAGCCCTTCGGCTGGTTCAAGAAGCCGATCACCAAGGCCGAGGACGTCAAGGGCATGAAGTTCCGCACCGTCGGCCTGGCGGTGGACATGTACACGGCGATGGGCGCGGCGGTGAACCCGCTGCCGGGCGGCGAGATCGTGCCCGCGCTCGACCGCGGCCTGATCGACGGCGCCGAGTTCAACAACGCCTCGTCGGACCGCGTGCTCGGCTTCCCCGACGTGGTCAAGAACTGCATGCTACAGAGCTTCCACCAGAGCGGCGAACAGTTCGAGATCCTGTTCAACAAGGCCAAGTACGACGCGCTGCCGGCCGACCTGAAGGCCACCATCGACTACGCGGTGCAGGCCGCCAGCGCCGACATGAGCTGGAAGGCGATCGACCGCAACTCGAAGGACTACGCGGAGCTGAAGAAGGCCGGGGTCAAGTTCTACAAGACGCCCGATGCCGTGCTGCGCCGCCAGCTCGAAGTGTGGGACGAGGTGACCGCCAAGAAGAGCGCCGAGAACGCGCTGTTCAAGGAGGTGCTCGAGTCGCAGAAGGCGTTCGCCCAGCGCGCGAAGGGCTGGCAGAACGACTACATGGTCGATTTCAACATGGCCTATAACCGGTACTTCCGTACTCCGGCCAAGAAGGCCTGAGTCCCGGCCGACCGAACAGGGGCCACCGGCCGGATCCGGTGGCCCTTTGTGTTTTTCAGAGGGAGACGCAATGAAGAGCGTGCTGCTCGCGGTCGATCGCGCATCGACCTGGATCGGCCAGGCCTTCGCCTGGCTCATCGTGGCGCTGACGGCCCTGATCTCGTGGGAGGTGTTCTCGCGCTACGTGCTGAACGCCCCGCACGACTGGGCGCTGGACGCACAGATCATGCTCTACGGCACGCTGTTCATGCTGGCGGGCGCCTACACGCTGGCCAAGAACGGTCATGTGCGCGGTGACGTGCTGTACGGCTTCTTCGTGCCGCGCACCCAGGCCACGCTCGACTTCATCCTGTACGTCCTGTTCTTCCTGCCCGGCATCGTGGCGCTCACCTGGGCCGGCTGGACCTTCGCCAACGAGTCGCTGGCGATCCGCGAGAGCACCTTCTCGGCCACGCCGCTACCGCTGTACCCGTTCAAGTACATGATCCCGCTGGCCGGGCTGATGCTGCTGCTGCAGGGCATCGTCGAGATCGTGCGCTGCCTGCAGTGCATGCGCGACGGCGAGTGGCCCTCGCGCGAGCAGGACGTCGAGGAGGTCGACGTCGAGAAGCTCAAGGAGATGGTGCACGCCGACGACCTGCCCCAGGAGGCCGCGCGATGAAGATCCGCAAGGAACTCTGGTTCGGCTTCATCCTGATGGCGCTGATCATCGCCGGCACGGCGGTGATGCTCTTGGCCGCCGACAAGGTCTCGAGCGGCCACCTCGGGCTGATGATGCTCGCGCTGGTGGTGGTGGCCATCATGCTCGGCTTCCCGACAGCATTCACGCTGATGGGCATGGGCATGATCTTCACCTGGCTCGCCTACGACCGCGACACCGGCAAGACGCTGACGCTGATGGTGCAGAGCGCGTTCAAGGTGATGGGCAACGACGTGCTCATCTCGATCCCGCTGTTCGTCTTCATGGGCTACCTGGTCGAGCGCGCGAACCTGATCGACAAGCTGTTCAAGAGCCTGCACCTGGCGATGGCGCGCGTGCCCGGCTCGCTCGCGGTGGCCACGATCTTCACCTGCGCCGTGTTCGCCACCGCCACCGGCATCGTCGGCGCGGTGGTCACGCTGATGGGCCTGCTCGCGCTGCCGCAGATGCTGAAGGGCGGCTACGACATCAAGATCTCGGCCGGCGCCATCACCGCCGGCGGCTGCCTGGGCATCCTGATCCCGCCCTCGGTGATGCTGATCGTCTACGGCGCCACCGCCGGCGTGTCGGTGGTTCAGCTCTACGCCGGCGCGTTCTTCCCGGGCCTGATGCTGGCCGGCCTGTATGTCGTCTACGTGATCGTGCTGGCCAAGATCAAGCCCAGCCTGATGCCGCCGTTGTCGGCCGAGCAGCGCTTCGTGCCGCTGCCCCCGCCGATGCAGGCCCTGTCGAGCGCCGCAGGCAACACCGCGCTGCCGGCGCTGCTCAAGGGCACGCTCGCGGGCGTCAAGGACGTGCCGGTGCCGTACGCGCGGCGCCAACTCGGCGTGGCGCTGCTGCCGCTGACCGTGTTCGCGCTCGTGGCCTTCTGGGCCTGGCACCTGAACACGCGCCCGGTCGAGGCGGTGACCGCGCCGGTCGCCACGCTGGACAGCGCCCCGGCCGCCGAGGCCCCGGGGCCGGGTGGCCTGCAGGAGCCTCCCGTCGAGGATGGCGGCCTGAAGGAGCCGCCCGCCGACGACGGTGGCCTCAAGGAGCCACCCGCTGCGCAAGGCGACGTCAAGGAGCCCCCCGGCGCCGAAGCCGACCCGCCGAAGGCCGAGGCGGCCGACGAGAGCGCGGCCGTGCCGGCCCCCGCCACCGACAAGGCGCCGGCCGAACGCACGCCGGCCACCACGGGCTACTGGATCGGCGCTGGCGTGGGTGCCCTGGCCCTGGTCGGCTTCTACGCGCTGCTCAGCTTCCAGCGGCTTGAAATCTTCAAGATGCTGCTCGGCAGCTTCTTCCCGCTCGTGGTACTGATCCTGGCCGTGCTCGGCTCGATCGTGATGGGCCTGGCCACGCCCACCGAGGCGGCCGCGGTCGGCGCCTTCGGCGGCTACCTGCTGGCCTCGGTCTACGCGATGCTGGGCAGTCGCGGCGGCACCGACAGCGCCAGGCGGCGGCGCGTCTTCGCCACCTGGCTCGTGCTGTGGCTGCCGGCCCTGACTGCGATCGGCTGGTTCATCCTGCACGACGAGGGCTTCGTGCTGGCGCAGGTGCCGCCGTTGCTGGGCACCGCGGGCGCGATCGGCGTGGCGGCGTGGGCGCTGCTGGCCTACCGACAGGCGGGGCTGAAGACCGAGGTCAAGGAGTCGGTGTTCCTGACCGCGAAAACGAGCGCGATGGTGTGCTGGCTGTTCGTCGGCAGCGCCATCTTCTCGGCTGCGTTTGCGCTGCTTGGCGGCCAGGAGCTGGTCGAGCGC
>DATLIE010000244.1:0-1727 GCA_035539635.1 Burkholderiaceae bacterium | reverse complement strand
GTCAGGAGGCGCGCGCCGCGTCAATCTCGAGGTCGACACGATCGCGCGCTATGTCGAGCGAATGCTCGCGGCGCGCGCTTCCTGACCGTCCCGGCGCACGCGCCTGCCCCGCCACCTACAATTTCAACCATGTCGATCGCACCGATTCCCGAGCTCGTCGCCGAGCTGGCCGCCGGCCGGATGGTCATCCTGGTCGACGAGGAAGACCGCGAGAACGAGGGCGACCTGATCCTCGCCGCCGATCGCGTCACGCCCGAAGCGATCAACTTCATGGCGCGTCACGCCCGCGGCCTGATCTGCCTGACGCTGACGCGCGAGCGCTGCGAGCGCCTGCGCCTGCCGATGATGGCGCGCCAGAACGGCACCAAGTTCGGTACCGCGTTCACCGTCTCGATCGAAGCGGCGCAGGGCGTCACCACCGGCATCTCGGCCGCCGACCGCGCGCGCACGGTCCAGGCCGCAGTGGCGCGCGACGCCCGGGCCGAGGACATCGTGCAGCCCGGCCACATCTTCCCGATCCAGGCCCAGGACGGCGGCGTGCTGATGCGCGCCGGCCACACCGAGGCCGGTTGCGACCTCGCCGCGATGGCGGGCCTCACGCCGGCTTCCGTGATCTGCGAGGTGATGAAGGACGACGGCACGATGGCGCGCCTGCCCGACCTGGAGGCCTTCGCCCGCGAGCACGGCCTGAAGATCGGGACCATCGCCGACCTGATCCACCACCGCAGCCACAACGAATCGCTGATCGAGCCGCTCGGGACGCGCGAACTCGTCACCGCACAGGGGCGCTTTCGCTGCACCGCCTACCGCGATCGCAGCGGCGGCAGCGTGCACCTCGGACTGGCAGTGGGGCAGTGGGGCGAGGCCGACGAGGTGCCGGTGCGCGTGCACGAGCCGCTGTCGGTGATGGACCTGCTCGACATGGGGGCCTGTGCCCACTCCTGGCCGCTGCCCGCGGCGCTGAGCGCGCTGCAGCAGGCCGGCCGCGGCGTCGCCGTGCTGCTCAACGCCGGTGCCACCGAAGCCGAGACCTTGCTCGGGCGCGTGCTGCCCGAGGCGGCCGGGGCCCCGGCCGAGCCACGCAACATGGACCTGCGCACCTATGGCGTGGGCGCGCAGATCCTGCGCCACCTCGGCGTGCGTCGCATGAAGCTGCTGGGCGCACCGCGCCGGATGCCGAGCATGACCGGCTACGGGCTCGAGGTCACCGGCTTCGTCGCCGCCCCCGGGGAAGGTGTGAGCCATGCAAGACGCTGACACCGGGGCCGGCAAGACGCTCGATGGCGAGGGCCTGCGCGTCGGCATCGTGCGTGCGCGCTTCAACGACGCCATCACGCGCCGCCTCGAGGAGCGCTGCCTCGCCGAGCTCGCCGCGCTGGGCGTGCAGGACAAGCACGTGACGCGCGTCGACGTGCCGGGCGCGCTCGAAGTGCCGCTGGCGCTGAAGATGATGGCCGACAGCGAGGACTACGACGCACTGGTCGCGCTCGGCTGCGTGATCCGCGGCGAGACCTACCACTTCGAGCTGGTGGCCAACGAGAGCGGTGCCGGCGTCACGCGTGTCGGGCTGGACCACCAGATCCCGATTGCCAACGCCATCCTCACGGTCGAGAACGAGGCGCAGGCCTGGGCGCGCGCCGACGACAAGGGCCGGGATGCCGCGCGCGTCGCGGTCGAGATGGCCAACATGATGGAAGACCTCTGAGCGTGGCGACCACCAAAAGGCC
>DATLIE010000243.1:0-14417 GCA_035539635.1 Burkholderiaceae bacterium | reverse complement strand
TCCGAGGGCTCGCTCTGGCGAATCAGTCGGGGGACTCATGATCAGTTCGGGGGGCAATTGCCGTTGACGAGGTTCGCTTGGGCAAAGGCGCTCGGAGAACCATCGACGAACGCGTTGTTTATCAGGCTAGCAACCACCTGTGCAGTGCCGACTCCGAACGGAGCACTGCCGCCGCCCAAGACCAAGTTTGCAGAGTCGAGGAACTCGCCCACCGTCATGCCGTTGACCGCGGGAGCGAGAGAGAAATTGCAGATGCGAACGCCACCAAGCTGGACCGCATTGCCGAGTAGTGCAGTGAAGTCTGAATTGAGCCGCAGCGCCACAACCTGTCCGCCGAGCTCTCCCGACGACGTGGTCGCCGGGTTCACCAGGTTCGCGTTCAGTGCCCCCGCCACCCCGGTGGTCGGAAGATAGGAAAAGAGCGCGGCGGCGTTCGTAAACGACATCGTGAAGTTGCCGCCGACGGTCAACGAGGCGCCGTACAAACCAATGAAGTTCGCGGAGAGCAGGTTCGCGGCGCTGCCCGTGTCCCAACCTGTCTGCGTGGCGGTGCGCATATCACCCTCGGTCCACCCACAACCCGGCGCACCCGGGCTACACGTCGGCGGCGAAGCACCCACCTCGACGGTGCTGCACGCCTGCAGATCGACCCCATCGACGATCGGGAACGTGAAGCCACCGACACCGACGTTCTGATCAGGGCTGCGCAGGCTCGCGCAGTTCGTGATGCTGCCGCCGTTCGTGCCGCCGGTGACGCTCGCCGTGACGCTGCCGCTCGCCGCGCCAAGGCTGAACATCACGTTCGAGAAGCTCACGTCGCCCGTTGCGGTGATGTCCTCGAGCGCGTCGGTGAGCGCGACCGTGCCGTTGCCGTTGACGGCCGCGGGCACGGTGACGGTCAGGCGCGAGGGCACCGAGCGGACACGCGCTTCGTCGGCATCGAGCGAGCCGTTGCCGTTGATGTCGACGTTGGCCGTGCTGTTGCCGTTGGCGGTCGCGTTGCCGAAGGTCACGATGACCTCGGCGCGAATCTGCGTGCCCGGCGTCAGGGCGAGCGCGGCGTGGTTGTTGTCGAAGGACGCGGAGAAGAGCAGCGTCTTGGACTGACCCGCACCGATCGTGACCTGGGGCACGAGCGAGAAGACGGTGTTGTTCGACGCGTCCATGAAGTTCAGGGAGCCCGAGGCCGCGTTCTCGGTGAACGTGGACAGGTTCTCCGACGAGGCCGCTGCGTGGATGTTGGCGCTGGTCGCCGCGTCGCCTTGCGTCGCGTTCGCGACGTCGGAGGACTGGGTGACCCAGCCGTTGCCGACGCGCTTCTGCAGATTGACGACGATGTTGCCGATCGTCGCGGGACCGTTGCCCGTGTTGGTCACCGTCATCTGACCCTGGATCAGGAGCCGACCGCTCGTGGTGGCGGTCTGCGTCGCGGTGACGTGCCAGGTGACGGTGTTGCCGGTGAGCGAGCCGGTCTTGCGCAACGACCACTCACGGTCGGTGGTCAGCGAGACGCCCGTGGACGAGCTGACGAGCAGGATGTCGGCGCTGGAGGCCGCCGCACCGTTCCTGCCCGACGGCTCTTCGTTGCCGGCAGCAGGGTCGGATCCGCCGCCGCAGCCGCTGACCAGCAGCAGGGCGGACAGCAGCCAGGGTGTCGCCAGGGTTCGACTCATTGGGATCTCCTGAATCGCGATGCCGGGGCGCGTCAGGGACAGCGCACCGCCGGGCTCCAGTCGTTGAACATGCCGCTGCGGTTGGGTTGCCACAGCCACAGGTGCAGTTCGTAGAAGTCGGGCAGCCCGTAGCGGTTGCCCGCCGCCACGAGGTGGAGGTTGCGGCCGAACAGGCGCGGCGTCGTGCCGGCAAACGCGCCGTCCCAGACGCTCTTGAGGACGATGTACTCGACGCCGACCAGGCGCATCGTGCCGTCGGTCAGCGGCTCGTAGATCAGTGCCTGCGGCTTCAGCGGGTCGAGGTGGGCGTTGAACAGATTGCCGTTCACGTAGTGCACGCCCATGCCACCCTGGCCCGGCTGGTCGATGCAGCTCTTGCCGGCCAGGTCGACCACCAGGCCGCCGTAGCCGCCGCCGTTCGGGTGGATCGCGAAGTGGAAGTCGTGGAAGCGCGCGGTCGCGCGTCGCACTTCGGCGATCTGCGCCTGGACGCCGGGCGAGAGTTTCAGCTCGCCGTCGTCGTGGGCGCGGGCCGGGCCTTGCGCGAGCAGCATGCCGGCCAGGGCGATCCCGGCCAGGGTCTTCACAGGGGGTTTCATCGTGAACTCCTGGCTTGGGTTCAGCGCCGGGGGTTGGCCGTCGTCGGGTCGATCACGGCCGACACCGGCGTGATGCGGTCGGCCGGGAAGCCCGACTTCTCGGCGTGGCTGCGGATCAGGGCTTCGCTCGGCGCGTTGTAGACGCAGTAGATCTTGTCGCCCGCGACGTAGCTGTGCACCCACTGGATGTCGGGGCCGAGCGCGCGCAGCACGGTGTTGGACTTTTGCGCCGCGTCGCGCAGCTGGACCGGCGTCATCGCGCCGGCGCCCTTGATGTCGCGTTCGATCACGTACTGCTGCAGCGGCGGGGCCGACTGGGCCGTGGCGGTCGCGGCCACGGCGAGCAGGGCGAGGGCGACGGAGGCGTTCAAGGTCATCATGGCGAAGCTCCTGGCGTTCATGGTGGATGGCTCCTTGGGGCTCAGGGTTGATAGAAGTACGGGTCGAGCACGCTCACCTCGGTGATGCGGCCGACCGGCAGGCTGTTGCGGTCGGCCACCTTGCGGATCGCCTCCGGCGCCGGCGCGTCGTAGATGCAGAAGGTGTTCTTGCGGTCCGGGGTCACGTAGGAATGGACCCAGGTCACGCCGTGCTCGGCGTTGTTGGCGACGACGCCGGCCACGGCCTTGCGGCCTTCGGCGTTCATCGGGATCGTCAGGCCGTCGGGGAAGCTGCGTTCGATCAGGTAGCGGGGCATCGAGGCTCTCCTTGCGGGTTCGGCGGCACCGTGCCGTCGATGGATGCAAGGATCGCGAGCCCGCCGGTCGGGCGCAGCGGCAGGCTTGCCTAGTTTGGCGTCCCCGATTGCCCAGATTGCGGCGCCAGCCCAGCGCGCTGGGCGGCCTGGATGGCGGCCACGCGCGAATCGACGCCCAGCTTGGCGAACACCGCGGCGAGGTGGTGGTCGACCGTGCGCACGGAGCGGTGCACGCGTGCCGCGATCTCGGCGTTGCGCAGGCCCTCGCACAGCAGTTGCAGCACCTGCAGCTCGCGGGCGGTCAGGCCGAAGGGGTGTTCACGGGTCGAGGCGCGTGGGCCGCGTGCGAGGCCGCGCACGCCGGCGTGTTGCAGGCGCTGGCGCAGCGCCTCGGCGGCCGGCCGTGCACCCAGGTCGTCGAACACTGCCAGCGCCTCGCGCTGCGCGGCTTCGTCGCCTTCGGCGAGCGCGCGCGCGCGTTCGAACGGGCATCCGAGTGCCTGCCAGGCGTCGGCCGCCTCGAGCCAGCGGCCGGCCATCTGCAGTGCATAGGGCTCGGCGCAACCGGCAGGCACCGCCTCGTCGAGCGCACCGACGCGCCACAGCCACCAGCTGAGCTCGCCAACGAACCAGGGGTGTCCCTTGGCGCGCGCCAGCGGCAGCGCACGCTGCACCTCGGCCCGCAACGCCGGCGTGTCGCCGCGCGCGAACGCCGCCTCGGCGCGCGCACACGCGGTGGGGGCCACGCGCTGCAAGGTCTGGCTGCCCTGCGCCAGCCGCAGCGCCGCGTTCAGCGCTTCGTCGGCGCCGGGGTCGCCGCGGCGCAGGCGCACCCGCGCCAACGCGAGCCAGGCCATCAGGTTGGAGCGGTCTTCGCCGCCCTGCGCCAGCACCTGGGTCGCGACGTCGGTGGCGTCGTCCCAGCGCCCGCGCAACATCAGGCACAGCGCGAGCCAGGCGCTCGGGTAGGCGTGGTCCACGTCGTTGGCCTCGGCCAGCTCGATTGCTTCGCGCAGGTAGCCCTCGGCGTCCTGCAGGTGCATCAGCTCGCCGGCGCCCGAGCCGATCATGGCCAGAGCGCTCGACAGCTGCGCCCAGCGCCCGTCGGTGCGGCGGCGGTCGATCAGCGCGTGCAGCATGGCGCGGCCGGCTTCGTAGTCGACGAACAGCAACGCCGCGCCCATCCCGTTCTGCACACGTTCGATCGTGTCCTGTTCGCCGAGCGACTCGGCCAGCGCGAGTGCCCGGCGGCCCCAGCGCACGCTGTCGTCGTAGTCGCGATCGAGCATGCGCAGGTGCGACTCGAAAGCCCAGATGGCGGCATGCGTGGCCGACGGCGGCAGCGGTTCGATCTGCGCCAGGGCGTCGCGCAGCACCGCGCCGGCCTGCGCAATCTTGAGCTGGGTCGTCAGGGGGGCGAACTGGCGCGCGAGGTTCAGCGCGGCGCGCAAGGTGTCGCCGCGCGCGCGAGCGCGCGTCTCGAGCTCGCGCAGGGCTTGCAGCTGCTCGTTGTGCCAGCCGTTGACGCCGGCGGCCACGGCGAAGGCGTCGAGCCAGTCGAGCCGTTCGTCCTCGTCGCGCGGCGTGCCGTGCTGCAGCGCGATGCGCCACTGCGCACCCTGCTCGCGCCAGGCGCCGCGCTGCGCCGCCTCGCGTGCGGCCTGCGGTGCGTGGCGCGTGATGGCAGCCCGGTCGCCGCAGCGCAGCGCGTGGTGCACCAGGCGCGCCGGTGCGGCACCGTCGGCGCTGAGCGCCGCCAACACCCGCACGTGCAACGCCCGCGCGGCCGGCGGCGACAGCGTCGACTCGATCGCCACGCGACCGAGTTCGTGGCGGTAGGCGAACGATTCGCCTTCGGTCACCAGCAGCCCGCTGCCGAGCGCGGCCTCGGTGTCCTCCAGCGACGGTGCCGTCACGCGCTCGATCAGCGAACGCTCCACGCGGCCGGGCACGACGCTCGCCGCCTGCAGCAGCGCCCGCGCACCTGCACCGAGTCGGGCGAAGCGCGCCAGCACCAGATCCTGCACGCTGGCCGGCACCGCGGGCCGCGGGTCGCTGGCGTCGCGCAGCAGTTCGGTGACGAAGAAGGCATTGCCGCGCGTGGCCGCATGCACGCCGTCGGCACGCCGGCCCGCACGCTGCGCCAGGGTCTCGACCGCGCTTGGCGACAGCCGCGGCACCGCGAGCAGCGTGCGTGCGGCCACCGGCAGCTCACCCAGCACGCGGCGCAGCGGGTGCGTGGCGGTGACCTCGTCGTCGCGGTAGCTGATCGCCAGCAACGCGCGCGTACGCTCGATGCGCCGGCCCAGGTGCTTGAGCCAGTCGAGCGTGGCGTCGTCGGCCCAGTGCGCGTCCTCGACCACCACCAGCATCGGCTGGGCCGTCAGGCGCAGCTCGTCGAGCACGGCCTCGAACAGGGCGGCGCGCGGTCCGTCGAGCGCGGCGGCAAAGCGCGGACGGCGTTCGCGCGCGATGTCGAGCAGCGGGGCGAGTGGATGCGGGGTCTGCAGCGCGTCGCAGGCACCCCACCACACCGTGGCCTCGGGGCGGGTGCGCGCGAAGGCGCGCAGCACGCTGGTCTTGCCGATGCCCGCCTCGCCGGCCACCAGCGCGATGTGTCCACCGTCGCGGCCCACGGCGGCGAGGCAGTGCCCGAGCGTTGCCAGGGATTCGCTGCGCTCGACCAGGTCGTTGGTCATCGCGCAGCGCCGCGGCTCAGCGCACGCGCAGGCCCGGCACCGCGCCCGGCCAGGGTTCGAGCACGTACAGCCCCGGGTGGGCTTTCTCGTCGGCGTGGCTGGCGGCCAGCACCATGCCCTCGCTGACGCCGAACTTCATCTTGCGCGGCGCGAGGTTGGCGACCATCACGGTCATCTTGCCGATCAGGTCCTCCGGCTTGTAGGCGCTCTTGATGCCGGAGAAGACGTTGCGGTGGCGGCCTTCGCCGACATCCAGCGTCAGGCGCAGCAGCTTGTCGCTGCCTTCGACATGCTCGGCATTGACGATCTTGGCCAGGCGCAGGTCGACCTTGGCGAAGTCGTCGATGCCGATCTCGGCTGCCAGCGGCTCGCCGCCCGGTGTCGGCGCGGCGGCCTTCGGCGCCTCGAACAGCGCGTCGACCTGCTTCGGGTCCACGCGCTGCATCAGGTGCTGGTAGGGGCCGATCACATGCGCGCCCAGCGCGCGCGAGGCGTCGTGCCACTCCAGCGGCGCGACCTTCAGGAAGCCTTCGACCTGCGCGGCCAGCGCCGGCATCACGGGCTTCAGGTAAACCGTCAGCACGCGGAAGGCCTCGATGCAGGTGCTGCACACGTCGTGCAGCGCCGCGTCCATGCCTTGCTGCTTGGCCAGCTCCCAGGGCTTGTGGCGGTCGACGTACTCGTTGACGCGGTCGGCCAGCAGCATCACCTCGCGCAGCGCCTTGCCGAACTCCAGCTCTTCGTAGAGTTCGCGCAGCGTCGCGCTGTGGCCGCGCAGTGCGTCGAGCAGCGTGCGGCCCTCGACACCGAGGTCGGACGACAGCTTGCCGCCGAAGCGCTTGGCGAGGAAGCCCGCCGCGCGGCTGGCGATGTTGATGTACTTGCCGACCAGGTCCGAGTTGACGCGGGCGATGAAGTCCTCGGGGTTGAAGTCGATGTCCTCGACGCGGGCGTTGAGCTTGGCGGCGATGTAGTAGCGCAGCCACTCGGCGTTCAGCCCCACCTCCAGGTACTTCAGCGGCGACAGGCCGGTGCCGCGGCTCTTGCTCATCTTGTCGCCGCCGAGCGTGATGAAGCCGTGCGCGTGGATCTTGTCCGGCGTCTTGCGGCCGGAGAAGTGCAGCATCGCGGGCCAGAACAGGGTGTGGAAGTAGGTGATGTCCTTGCCGATGAAGTGGATCTGCTCCACCGCCGGGTCGGCCATGAAGGCGTCGTAGTCGCGGCCGGTCTTGCCGAAGTAGTTCTTCAGCGACGCGAGGTAGCCCACCGGCGCGTCGAGCCAGACGTAGAAGTACTTGTCCTCGGTGTCGGGGATGCGGATGCCGAAGTAGGGGGCGTCGCGGCTGATGTCCCAGTCCGACAGCGTCACGTGGCCGGCGTCGTCGGCCGCGAACCACTCGCGGATCTTGTTCAGCACCTCGGGCTGCAGGCGGCCGGGCGTGGTGGTCCACTGCTGCAGGAAATCGATGCAGCGCTGCGAGCTGAGCTGGAAGAAGTGGTGCGCGCTCGACTTCAGCACCGGCGTCGCCCCCGACAGCGCCGAGTACGGGTTCTTCAGTTCGGTGGGCGAGTACACCGCGCCGCAGACTTCGCACGAGTCGCCGTACTGGTCTTTCGCGCCGCACTTCGGGCACTCGCCCTTGATGTAGCGGTCGGGCAGGAACATCGACTTCACCGGGTCGAAGAACTGCTCGATCGTGCGCTCGGCGATCAGGCCTTCCTTGCGCAACGCGCGGTAGATGTCCTGCGCCAGCTCGTGGTTCTCGGGCCCGTCGGTCGAGTGCCAGTTGTCGAAGCCGATGTGAAAGCCGTCCAGGTAGGGCCTGCGCCCGGCGGCGATCTCGGCGACGAAGGCCTGCGGCGTCTTGCCGGCCTTTTCGGCCGCGATCATGATCGGCGCGCCATGCGCGTCGTCGGCGCAGACGAAGTGCACCTCGTGGCCCTGCATGCGCTGGAACCGCACCCAGATGTCGGCCTGGATGTACTCCATCATGTGCCCGATATGGAACGGCGCGTTGGCGTAGGGCAGGGCGGTGGTGACGAAGAGCTTGCGGGGCATGTCGGCATTCGTGCCACTTTCCGGGGTAGCACTCGGGGAATTGTAGGAGCCAGCCTCGATAATCCGGCCTGTCGCCACTGCGCCGCCCCTGCCATGGCCCAGATCCTGGTTGTCGAGGACGACAGCAACATCGCCCAGCTGCTCGAGTTCATGCTCGAGCGCGAGGGCCATGCCACCACCCTGCTGGTCGACGGCGAGGCGGCGGCGCGCCACATCGCCAGTGCCGCACCGCCGGACCTGGTCCTGCTCGACGCGATGCTGCCCTACCGCGACGGCCTGTCGCTGCTGGGATCCATCCGTGCCAGCGAGAGCTGGCGCCGCGTGCCGGTGCTGATGCTCACGGCGCGCTCACTCGAGCGCGACATCGTGCAGGCGCTCGAGGCCGGTGCCAGCGACTACGTGGTCAAACCCTTCCAGCCGCAGGAGTTGCTGGCCCGCGTGCGTCGCTTCGTGCGGCCGGTCACGCAGTGACGCGCGGCGCGATCCTGGGTGCGCTGGCACTGGTGCTCGGCGGCCCGGCTGCCGCCGCGGAGCCGGCACCGTGGCAGGTCGAGCTCGGCGCGGGCGTCGAGCAGCTGGACAACGGCGCGCCGGACTGGCGCCAGATCGACCTGGCCCTGCGCCATCGGTTCGACGCGCAGCGCCTGGGCGAGCTGACGCTGCGGCGCGCCGAACGCTACGGCCGCCACGACACCGAGCTCGGGCTGGGCGTGGTGTGGCCGCTGGGCGAATCGTTCGTGGTCGGGCTGCGCGCCAGCACCGCGGGCAACGCCGCTTTCCTGCCGCGCCGCGGCGCTCAGGCCGATCTGAACTGGCGCGGCCCCGCGGGCTGGGTGCTGGGCGGTGGCCTGACGCGCAACCTGTACGACACGCCCGACGCGCCGGCCACCGGCAGCACGCTGCTGCGCGCGGGGCTCGAGCGCTACGTGGGCGACTGGCGCTTCGCGGGCGGCCTCACGCGCGCGCGACTGGACGGCGGCTCGTACGCCAACGGCTGGCGCGCGCAGGTCGACCGTTTCATCGGCGACGGTGCGCGGCTCGGCCTGGCGCTCGGCGGCGGGCGCGAACTCGAGAGCGCCCCGCAGGGCGTGTTGTCGACGCGGGTGGAGTCGCTGGCGCTGGTGGGCCGCTGGCCGCTGGCCGAGAGCTGGGCGCTGGTCGGCGAAGCCACCTGGACGCGGGTCAGCGCCTTCGAGCAGCGCATCGGCGACGAGGTGCTGTCACTGCCCGGCGGCTATCGCCGCAACGGAATCCGCCTCGGTGTGGCCCGCGACTTCTGAGCTTGGCCTGCGCGTGGCGCTGGCGATCGGCCTGATCGCCATGACCGTGACCGTCGGCCTGGTGCTGCAGGTGCTGTGGATGCGGCTGCACGCGCTGCGCCTGACGCGCGAGCGCGAGGCGCTGCACGCGCGCTGGCAGCCTCTGTTCGCGCGCGCGGCGCTCGGCGAGCAGGACGCGCTCGAGCTGCCGCAACTGCCGCCGCGCCAGCAGGCCGATCTGCTGCTGCTGTGGAACCAGCTGCAGGACGGTTTGCGCGGCGGCGCGCACGAGGCGCTGAACACGCTGGCCCTGTCGCTCGGCCTCGACGGTGTGGCCCGGCGCTGGGCCGCACCGGGCCAGCGCTCGATGATGCGGCGCGTGATCGGCCTGGGCACGCTGGGCCATCTCGGCCGCAGCGAGGACTGGGCGCAGCTGCGCGCGGTGCTCGACGACCCGCTGCCGCTGGTCAGCCTGGGCGCTGCGCGCGCGCTGCTGCAGATCGACGCCGCGCGCGCCGTGCCCGAGGTGCTCGACGAGTTCCTGCGCCGCCCCGACTGGCCCACCGCGCGCCTGGGCACGCTGCTGCGCGACGCCGGGGCCGCGGCGTCGGCCGAGCCGTTGACGCAACGGCTGCTGGCGGCTGGCCCGGCCGACCAGGTGCGGCTGCTGCCGCTGCTGCGCTTTGCCGAGTCGCCGCACGGCGGCGGGGCGCTGCAGCACCTGGCCGAGACCAGCGACGACCCGCAGGTGCTGTCGATCGTGCTGCGCCAGCTGCATGGCCGTCACGCGCTGCCGCATGTGCGCGCGCACGCCCGCCACCCCGACGCGCTGGTGCGCTCGGCGGCGGCCCAGGCGCTGGGCCAGATCGGGCTGCCGCAGGATCGCGAGCTGCTCGCCGGCCTGATGTCCGACCGCGACTGGTGGGTGCGTCTGCGCGCCGCGCAGGCGCAGCTCGCGCTGCCCGGCACCGACGCCGCGGCGATCGAGGCGCTGCGCTCGAGCCTGGCGGACCGCTTCGCGCGCGACGCCTTCGAGCAGGCCTGCGCCGAACAGGCGCTGCGGGTACGGCAGGGGACGGCGTGAGCTGGCCGCTGCTGGACCCGAGCTGGATCGATCCGCGCTGGATCGAGGCCCTGTCGTGGCTCTTCATCAGCTACTTCGCCGGCCTGAACCTGGTCTACATCACGCTCAACCTGGTGGCGCTGCGCATGATCGCGCGCCAGGCGGCGGCCAACCAGCTGGCTGCGCTGCCGGGCTACAGCGCCGGGCTCGAGCCGGGCATCTCGATCGTGGTGCCGGCCTACAACGAGGCGGCCACGATCGCCGCTTCGGTGCGGTCGCTGCTGCAGCTCGACTACCCCGACTTCGAGGTCATCGTCTGCAACGACGGCTCGAAGGACGACACGCTCGAGGTCCTGCGGCGCGAGTTCGGCCTGCAGCCGTTTCCGGACGCCTACCGGGTGTCGCTGCCGGTGCAGCCGGTGCGCGCCCTGTACCGCACGCCGGACCATCCGCGGCTGCGCGTGGTCGACAAGGCCAACGGCGGGCGCTCGGACGCGGTCAACGCGGCCATCAACGCGGCCCAGCGCGGCCTGATCTGCATCGTCGACGCGGACTCGGTGCTGCAGCGCGACAGCCTGCGCCGCATCGTGCGCCCGTTCATGCAGGACGCGCGCGTCGTGGCCTGCGGCGGCACGGTGCGCATCTCGAACGGCTGCCGCATCTCGCAAGGTTTCATCGAGGAGATCGACGTGCCGCGCAACTGGCTGGCACGCATCCAGGTCGTCGAGTACCTGCGCGGCTTCCTCTACGGGCGCCTGGGCTGGACCCTGCTCAACGCGCTGCCGCTGATCTCCGGTGCCTTCGGCCTGTTCCGGCGTCAGGCCGTCGTCGAGGCCGGCGGCCTGTCGGTGGGCACGATCGGCGAGGACATGGAACTCGTGCTGCGCCTTCACCGCCTATGCCGCGCGCGGCGCGCGCGCGGCGGGCCCGACTACCGCATCGTCTTCGTGCCCGACGCGGTGTGCTGGACCGAGGCGCCCGAGGAACTGCCGGTGCTGCGCAGCCAGCGCACGCGCTGGCAGCGCGGCCTGATGGAGAGCCTGTGGGCCAACCGGCAGCTCTTCGGCCGCGGCTTCATCGGCACCCTGGCGCTGCCCTTCATGCTGATCTTCGAGGGCCTGGGGCCGATCGTCGAGCTGGTGGGCTACATCGTGATGACGCTGCTGGCGGCCACCGGCCTGATCGCGTGGCCAGCCTTCGGCGCCTTCCTGCTGATGGCGCTGGGCATGGGCATGATGCTGTCGGCCAGCGCCCTGCTGCTCGAGGAGATCGCGTTCCGCACCTACCCGCGGCCGCGCCATCTGCGCCAGTTGCTGGCCGCCATCGTGGTCGAGAACCTCGGCTACCGCCAGATCAATTGCTGGTGGCGCATGGTCGGCCTCTGGCAATGGGCGGCGCGGCGCAAGCAGACCTGGGGCACGATGACGCGGCGCGGCGCGTCGGGCACGCCCGGATGATCGCGGGACCGAAGCGGCTGCGCACCCGCATGCTGCTCGCCTTCGGCGCGCTGGTCGCACTGGTGCTGGCGCTGATGCTGGCCAGCGGGCGCGCGCTCGACGGCGCACAGCGTGCCGAGGCCGAGCGCCTGCGCTCGCAGCAGGTGCTGCTGGCGCTGCAGCAGTTCGCCGTCGTGATCGACAGCGACCGCGGCCTGCCCCTGTGCGCGCTGACGGGCGACGGCAGCTACCTGCCGCGGCGCAACATCGCGGCACGGGTGAGCGAGGCGCGCGAAGCGCTGCAGGCCCTGTTGCGCGACGACGCGCCGCAGCGCGCCAGCCTGGAGGCGCTCGACCGCTGGGTGGCCGAGTGGCGCGCCCAGTTCGTGCAGCCGCTGGTGCAAGCCTGCGCCTCGGCCGACGCCCGGCTCAGCGCCGCGGCCGTGAGCGAGATCGGCCAGCAGGGCCAGGCGCTGCGCCAGCGCATCCGCGGCGGGCTCGACGAGATGCGCGAGCTGGAGCAGCGCCGCCTGGGCGAGCACCAGGCGCAGCAGGTCGCCGCGGCCGCGCACCGCGAACGGCTGACCGGTGTGCTGGCCGCCGCGATCGTGCTGCTGTCGGTGCTGACGCTGTTCGGCCTGGCGCAGTCGACGGGGCGCCTGGACCGGCGCAATGAGGACCTGCAGCGCGAGGTGATCGAGCGCACGCAGGCCGAGCAGTTCGCGCGCGCCGCGCAGCGCCGCCTGGGCCTGCTGATCGACCACATTCCCGACGGCGTGATCGTGTTCGACGCCACCGGGCGCATCGAGCGCGTCAACGCCAGCGTCGAAACCATCTTCAAGCGGCCCGCGAACAGCGTGCTGGGCCACCCGGTGGCCGAACTGATCCCGCAACTCGAGGACGAACTGACCTGGTCGCCCACCGATGCGCCCGACCCCTCGGGCACGCCCCGGCTGCGCGTGCGGCGCGAGAACCTGCGCGGCCTGCGTGGCGGCGAGCATTTCCCGCTCGAGATCGCGCTGGTCGAGATCCAGGCCGACAACCAGCGCGGCGGTCTGTGCGTGTGCCGCGACCTGGGCGAGTCGCTGCGGGTCGAGCGCATGAAGCGCGACTTCGTGACGATGGTCAGCCACGAGCTGCGCACGCCGCTGACGAGCATCCACGGCTCGCTCGCGCTGCTGGCCGACGGCAGTGCCGGCGAGCTGCCGCGGTCGGTGGCGCGCCTGGTGCGCCTGGCGCACGACAACAGCCTGCGCCTGGCCGCACTGGTCAACGACATCCTCGACTACGAGAAGCTGCAGGCCGGCGTCTTTTACGTCGATCTCGGCGCGCACGACCTGGGCGACATCGCGCGCCGCGTGGCGGACGAGGCCGAAGGCTACGGTGCCACCTTCGAGGTGCCGGTGCTCGCCTCGGGCGCGCCCGGGCCGCTGCCGGTCTGGGCCGACCCGCTGCGCCTGGCGCAGGTCATCACCAACCTGATCGCCAATGCGATCAAGTTCACGCCCCCCGGACGCCAGGTGCGGGTCTGGTGGTCGGCGGTGGGCGGCCGGGCCCACCTCGAGGTGCACGACGATGGCCCCGGCGTGCCACCGGACTTCGTCGAGAGCCTGTTCGAGCCCTTCGCCCAGGCCGACGAGCTGGCCACGCGCAAGCACGGCGGCACCGGTCTGGGCCTGGCGATCAGCAAGCAGCTGATCGAGCGCATGGGTGGCACGATCGGCCTCGTGCCACCCGAGCCGGGGCAAGGGGCAACCTTCTGGATCGAGTTGCCGCTGCATCGCGCCGGCTAGACTGTGCGGCATGTCCGCATTGAATGAATCTGCCGTCAGCGACGCGCTCAAGAGCGTCATCGACCCCAACACGGGCAAGGACTTTGTGTCCACTCGCCAGTTGAAGAACCTGAAGGTCGAGGGCGGCGACGTGTCCTTCGACGTCGAGCTCGGCTACCCGGCCAAGAGCCAGATCCCCGCATTGCGCAAGGCGCTGATCGCGGCGGTGCGCACGCTGCCGGGGGTCGAGAACGTCAGCGTCAACCTGGCCACGAAGGTGATCCCGCACGCGGTGCAGCGCGGCGTGCAGCTGCTGCCGACGATCAAGAACATCGTCGCGGTGGCCTCGGGCAAGGGCGGCGTCGGCAAGAGCACGACCGCGGTGAACCTGGCGCTGGCGCTGGCCGCCGAGGGCGCCAAGGTCGGCATCCTCGACGCCGACGTCTACGGCCCGAGCCAGCCGATGATGATGGGCATCGAGGGCCGCCCCGAGAGCGCCGACGGCAAGACCATGGAGCCGCTGGAGAACTACGGCGTGCAGGTCATCTCCATCGGTTTCCTCATTGACCGCGACGAGGCCATGATCTGGCGCGGTCCCATGGCCACCCAGGCGCTGGAGCAGCTACTGCGCCAGACCAACTGGGGCGATCTCGACTACCTGATCGTCGACCTGCCGCCGGGCACCGGCGACATTCAGCTGACCTTGTCGCAACGCGTTCCCATGACAGGCGCGGTGATCGTCACCACACCGCAGGACATCGCGCTGCTCGATGCCAAGAAGGGCATCAAGATGTTCGAGAAGGTGGGCGTGCCCATCCTGGGCATCGTGGAGAACATGGCGGTGCACGTGTGCTCGACCAGCCCGAGGATCGGCACGCCGACCTTCTCGAACATCTTCAGGCCCTTCTTGGCGTCGAGCAGCGCGATGTCCTGCGGCGTGGTCACGATGATGGCGCCGGTGAGCGGCACGCGCTGCGACAGCGTGAGCTGGATGTCGCCGGTGCCGGGCGGCATGTCGACGATCAGGTAGTCTAGATCGCCCCAGTTGGTCTGGCGCAGCAGCTGCTCCAGCGCCTGCGTGGCCATCGGGCCGCGCCAGATCATCGGGTTGTCGGTGTCGACCAGGAAGCCGATCGACATCACCTGCACGCCGTAGTTCT
>DATLIE010000242.1:0-11693 GCA_035539635.1 Burkholderiaceae bacterium | reverse complement strand
CTGGTCGGCGCAGGCTACGCGTTCTCGCGCTATGCCGGGTCGATGGACGTCTACGAAAAGGCGATCCTCGTCGGCGCGGTGCCGGCGGTGGTGGCGCTCGGCTGGTTCTGGGGCGCGCTGCGCACGCTCGCGCTGGGCGTCGGCGCCGCCACGCTGCTGGCGATCGGCCTGTACAGCCGCGTGACCGACGGCTTCGGCGCCGACCTGGCGCAGGGCGAGCAGGTCTTCCTGCTCAAGTACTTCCTGTCCAGCCAGAGCGCGATCCTGTGGATGTGCGTGCTGTTCCTGATGAGCACGGTGTTCTACTGGATCGGCTTCTTCGCCAAGTCCACGCAGCCCACCGAAGACAACGCCGCGCTGCGCATCGGCAGCCAGCTCGCCTGGGCCGCCGTGGTCATGGCGCTGATCGGCACGATGGTGCGCTGGTACGAGAGCCACCAGATCGCGCCCGACGTCGGCCACATTCCGGTCAGCAATCTGTACGAGGTGTTCGTCCTCTTCTGCTGGCTGACGGCGCTGTTCTACCTCTGGTTCGAGCAGCGCTACGCGACGCGCGCGCTCGGCGCGTTCGCGATGCTGATCGTCAGCGCCGCGGTCGGCTTCCTCGGCTGGTACACCGTGGCGCGCGAGGCGCACGAGATCCAGCCTCTGGTGCCGGCGCTGCAGAGCTGGTGGATGAAGCTGCACGTGCCGGCCAACTTCATCGGCTACGGCACCTTCGCGATCGCGGCGATGGTGGCCTTCGCCTACCTGATCAAGCAGCAGGCCGACGAAACGCGCTGGTGGAAGCTCGCGCCGCTGTGGGCCTTGGGCGTGGTCCTGTGCTTCGAGCCCTTCGTGTTCCGCAAGACCGGCAGCATCGCCAACTACTGGGCGCTTTACTTCGGCGTCTCGGCGCTGATCGTGGCCGGCATCCTGCTGATGCGACGGCGCATCGCGGTGCGCCTGCCCAGCTTCGAGGTGCTCGACGACGTGATGTACAAGGCCATCGCGGTCGGCTTCGCGTTCTTCACCATCGCCACCATCCTCGGCGCCTTCTGGGCCGCCGAGGCCTGGGGCGGCTACTGGAGCTGGGACCCGAAGGAAACCTGGGCCCTGATCGTCTGGCTCAACTACGCGGCCTGGCTGCACATGCGCCTGATGAAGGGCCTGCGCGGCACGATCTCGGCCTGGTGGGCGCTGACCGGCCTGGTCATCACCACCTTCGCCTTCCTCGGCGTGAACATGTTCCTGTCCGGCCTGCACTCGTACGGCGAGCTTTGAAGTTCGGCGCGGCGGGGCCGATAAGCCCGCCATGTCCTGCCCTCATTGCGGCTGCCCTGCCGGCGCCACGTCCGCGCCCGACGAAGCCAACTTCGTGCGCCTGGACGCCAGTTTCGTGCGCGTGATCGAAGACGTGATCGACACGCTGATCGCGCGCAAGCTGATCCACATCACCGACCTGCCCGACCAAGCCCAGGCCAAGGTGTTCGCGCGCAAGTCCTTGCGCGAACTGCTCGGGCGCGACGACACGCTGCGCTGAACGCAGGCGCGCGCGCTCAGCGCGGCAGCACGATCGCGACCGCCGGGTCGAAGTCCACGCCCACCGGGCTGCCCGCCACCGGTGGCTGCGCGTCGTCGTCGGTGAACAGCAGCAGCGTGCCCCAGGGCGTGTCCACCAGCACCTCGAGGTGACTGCCCAGGTAGTCGACGCGGTGGCAGGTGCCGGTCAACCGGCCCGTCCCCGCAGCCACCAGACGCAACCGGTGCGGACGCAGCGCCAGCGTCGCCGGCCCCGGCATCGCACCCTCGATCGCGAGCCGGACGTCGGCGGCCACGAAGGTGCGCCCGCCATCGATCACCTCGCCGTCGACCAGGTTCGCGTCGCCGATGAAGTCGGCGAGGAAGCGGCTGGCCGGCTTGCGGTACAGCTCGTGCGGCGTGCCCTGCTGCGCGATGCGGCCGGCCTCCATCACGATGATCTTGTCCGACACCGCGAGCGCCTCGCTCTGGTCGTGCGTCACGTACACCACCGTCAGCTGCAGCGACTGCTGCAGTTCGCGGATCTCCTGGCGCACGCGGCGGCGCAGCTTGGCGTCCAGGTTGGACAGCGGCTCGTCGAACAGCAGCACCGCAGGTTCGAGCACCAGCGAGCGCGCGACCGCGACGCGCTGCTGCTGGCCGCCCGACAGCTCCGAGGGCAGGCGCTGCTCGAGGCCTGCCAGGCCGAGCATCTTCAGCTTGTCGTGCGCCAGCGCCTCGGCCTCGGCGCGGCCCTTCTTCATCGACTGCGGGCCGTAGCACACGTTGTCCATCACGTTCATGTGCGGGAACAGCGCGTAGGACTGGAACACCATGCTGACGTCGCGCTCGGCCGCGGACAGGCGGGTCACGTCCTTGCCGGCGATCAGGATGCGTCCGCCCGACGCCGCCTCGAGCCCCGCCACCATGCGCAGCGTGGTCGTCTTGCCGCAGCCCGAGGGCCCGAGCAGCGTGACCAGGGTGGCCGGCTCGATCGTGAACGACACGGCGTCCACCGCCGTCACCGGGCCGTAGCGCTTGGACACACCCTCGAAGATGACGCCGCCCTGCTTGCCGTTGTTCGTCGTCGTGTTCATGTTGCGGTCAATGTCCGGTCACCAGTTCGGCCTGCGAGCGCCGGCCGATGCGCACGCTGCCCGTGAATCGCTGCACCAGCCACAGCACCAGCGACATGAAGACGATCAGCACCGTCGAGTAGGCGATCGCGAGCGGGTACTCGCCCGCCTCGACGCGGCCGATGATGTACACGGTGGCCAGGTTGTACTTCGCCGTGGCCAGGAAGATCACCGCGCTGACCGCCGTCATCGCGTGCGTGAACGAGAAGATCAGCGTCGCCACGATCGCCGGCTTGAGCAGCGGCAGCACCACCTGGGTCAGCGTGCGCCAGGTCGAGGCGCGCAACGTCGACGAGGCCTCGTCGAGCGACTTGTCGATCTGCGCCAGCGCTGCGATGCCGGCGCGCACGCCCACCGGCATGTTGCGGAACACGAAGCACAGGATCAGGATCGCCAGCCCGCCCGTCAGCTCGAGCGGCGGCACGTTGAAGGCCACGATGTAGGCCACGCCGATCACGGTGCCCGGCACCGCGAAGCTGACCATGGTCAGGAACTCGAACGTGCGCCGGCCCGCAAACTGCTGGCGCGTGATCACGTAGGCCGACAGCAGGCCGACGATGGCCGTCAGCGGCGCCGCGATCGCGGCCACCTCGATCGTCGTGAAGAAGCTGTTCCACGCCGAGCCGACGAAGGCCGGTGCGCCGTCGCGCCACTCGATGCCGAAGCCGGCCGCGATGTGCGACACCACCGGCGTCATGTCCCCGCGGCCGATGTCCTTCACGAAGCCGCCGACCAGGATCACCGCATAGCAGCCGAGCGTGAACACGATCCACAGCATCGCGAAGCCGACGCAGCCGCGCCGCAGACCCGTCGGCAGTTGCGCCGGCAGGCCCGCATCGCCCTTGCCGCTGACGGTGACGTAGCTCGCCTTGCCGAGCCAGCGCTGCTGCAGCCAGAACGCGATCAGCGTGAAGCCGAGCAGCACGGTCGCCAGCGCCGCGGCGCGCCCGGGCTCGTGCTGCGCCCCGGCCACGGCGAAGAAGATCTTGGTCGACAGCACCTCGTAGTTGCCGGCCAGCACCACCGGGTTGCCGAAGTCGGCCAGGCTCTCGACAAAGCCGAGCAGGAAGGCGTTGGCCAGCGCCGGCCGCAGCAGCGGCCTGGTCACGGTGCGGAACACGCGCGCGCGCGATGCGCGCAGCGTCTGCGCCGCTTCCTCGAGCGACGGGCTCACCGCGGCCAGCGCGCCCGAGAGGATCATGAAGGCGATGGGCGTGAAGGTCAGCAACTGGGCCAGCGTCACTCCGGTCAGACCGTAGATCCAGCGCGAGCGCGGGATGTCGAACGCCGTGCTGAGCCAGCCGGTCACGAGGCCGGTGCGGCCGAACAGCACGACGAGCGCGAGCGCGATCACGAACGGCGGCGTCACGATCGGCAGCACCGCCATCACGCGGTAGACGCCAGAAAAGCGTTGCCCGCCGCGCTGCGCCGCCAGCGCCATCACCAGGCCGATCAGCGTGGTGCCGAAGCCGACGATGGTGGCAAGGATCACCGAGTTGACCGCCACGCCGCATTGCGTGCCGTTGCCCACCAGCGGCAGGCAGTTCAGGCCCCAGATGTCGCGCGCCAGCAGGCGCTCGAACGCGACGCCCGGCGCAAAGCGGCCCTGCGCGTCGAGCAGCGCCGCCAGCAGGGACTTGCCGACCGGGTAGAAGATGAACAGGCCGAGCAGCGCCGCGATCGTCACGACGATCATCGACACCGTCGTGTCGCCAACGAAGAAGCCGCAGCGCGCCAGCGCGCGCGCGAACAGCAGCGTCAGCAGCAGCAGGGCCGCATAGCTGACGATGCCGAAGGGCTGCGTGGCCGCCGCAAAGCCCCAGCCGAGCAGGCCTACTGCGGCCAGCCCGGTCACGGCCGCGGCCAGCGGGGCCGGCAACCAGCCCGCGCCCCGCGGCAGCGCGGCGATGGTGGACGCGCCGGCCGTCATGCGCAACGCGTCGCCGCGAGTATCACTTCGGCAGCTTGGAAACTTCCTCGTCCCACTTCGTCAGCAGGCGCTTGCGCTCGGCCGACGAACCGTACTTCACGAAGTCGTAGTTGATCAGCTTCACCTCGGTGAGCTTCGGCGCCTGGGCCGGGATCGGTGCGGCCTTGTTCGACGGCACCTGGTAGCTCACCTTCGCGGCCGAGCCCACGGCCTGCGCCTCGGGAGTCAGCGCCCAGTCGTACCACTTCTTGGCGTTGTCCATGTTCTTGGCACCCTTGACGATGCTCATCGAGCCGATCTCGTAGCCGGTGCCTTCGCAGGGGCTGACGATCTTGACCGGCGCACCGCCCACCGCCTGCGTCACCGCATCGTGCTGGAAGGTGATGCCGATCAGGCTCTCGCCGGTGGCGGCCGCGCGCGCCGGCGCGGCGCCGCTCTTGGTGTACTGGTTGATGTTCTTGTGCATCGCCTTCATGAAGTCGAAGGCCTTCTGCTCACCCATGATCTGCACCAGCGTGGCCAGCATCGTGTACGAGGTGCCCGACGAGTTCGGGTTCGCGACCTGGATGTCGTCCTTGAATTCGGGCTTGGTCAGGTCGGCCCAGCACTTGGGCTCCGCGAGCTTGCGCTTGGCGAGTTCGGCGGTGTTGAAGCTGTAGCCGAGCGCGCCGGCATAGACACCAACAGTGCGGCCCTTGGACGCTTCCCACTGCTTGACCGCCCAGTCCTGCAGCTCGGCCATCTTGGGTGACCTGTACGGCTCGGTCAGCCCTTCCTCGGCGGCCTGCAGGTGCGGGTCGCCGGTGCCACCCCACCACACGTCGCCCTTCGGGTTGGCGGCCTCGGCCTTCAGCTGCGCATAGAACTCGCCCGAGCTCTTGCGCGACATCAGCACCTTGATGCCGGTGGCCTTCTCGAATGCGGCCACCATCGGGCGGCACCACTCTTCCTGGACGGTGCAGTACAAAACCAGCTCGCCCTGCGCGGACGCGGCCAGGGGCGATGCCAGCAACACGGCGGCGCCGAGCCATGCACGGAACTTCATCGTTGTCTCCTCGGAATACAGGTATCAGGGCTAGATCAGGGGGCCGATGCCGACCACGCGGGCCAGCGGCTCGGCCAGCGCCGCGTTGGTGGCGACGAGCGCATTGCCCGAGTTCAAACCATCCCCGGCAAAGAAGTCATTGGTGAAACCCCCCGCTTCGCGCACCAGCAGCACGCCCGCGGCGCAGTCCCACGAGTTGATGTGCTGCTCGGCGTAGGCCTCGACGCGGCCCGCGGCCACGTCCGCGAGGCCGAGCGCGCCCGAGCCGGCGCGACGCATCGCGCAACCGGCGTCGTACACACGCTGCAGCATCGCCAGGTACTCGGCCGTGCTGCGGCGTGTGGACCAGCCGCACTCGACGGTGGCCTGGTGCAGGTCGGCGATCGGGCTCACCGCGAGGCGCTCGCCGTTGAGCCAGGCGCCGGTGCCGCGGCCGGCCCAGTACAGGCGTTCGTGCGAAGGGTCGTGCAGCGCGCCGGCCGCCAGCTCGCCGTGCGACATCAGGCCGATCGACACGCAGTAGTGCGCGATGCCGCGCGCGTAATTCGCGGTGCCGTCGATCGGGTCGACGATCCACAGGTGCTCGGCATTCGCGTCGCCGCTCGCGCCGCCCTCTTCGCCCAGCACCGCGTCGTCGGGGTAGCGTGCCGCGATCGCGTCGCGGATGAAGCGCTCGACCCGGGCGTCCATCTCGGTCAGCACGTCATGGCGCCCCTTCATCGAGACGCCCTTCACGCCGAGGTGGCCGAAGCCCGTGTGCGCCAGGCGCCCCGCGTCGCGCGCCAGCGCACAGCAGAATTCCAATCGATTCATGCGCACCGATCCTAGGGCGTGGGACGCGCCGCGCCAGCGGACCAACCCGCAGGCAGCCCGCGCCCGGGCCCCACCGATACTGGCGCCCCATGTTCGAGATCCTGTCGGTCACCGGGCCGATCTTCCTGGCCATCGCGGCCGGCTACGTCAGCACGCGCGCGGGCCTGTTCTCGCAGGACGACATGCGCGTGATGGGCCGCTTCGTCATCAACCTCGCGCTGCCCTGCCTGCTGTTCAACGCGGTGGCGCAGCAGCGCATCGGCGACATCCTCAACGGCAGCTACCTGCTTGCCTACGCCGGCGGCTCGATGGCCACGCTGGCGCTCGGCTACGCCTGGGCGCGGCGCGTGACGAAGCAGGAGCCGCGCGCCGCCACCTACATGGCGATGGGCATGTGCTGCTCGAACAGCGGCTACGTGGGCTTCCCGATCCTGCTGCTCGCGCTGCCGTCGGTGGCGGGCACCGCGCTGGCGCTGAACATGGTGGTCGAGAACTTCATCATGATCCCGGTGCTGCTCGCGCTGGCCGAGCGCGGCCACGGCCCCGCGGGCCACTGGCACGAGGTGGTGCTGCAGTCGGTACGGCGCCTGGCGGTGAACCCGCTGGTGATCGGGCTCGTGATCGGCCTGGTGTTCTCGCTCTTCGAGTGGCGCCTGCCCGCACCCGCGGCGCGCACCGTCACGCTGTTCGCGCAGGCCAGCAGCGTGCTGTCGCTGTTCGTGATCGGCGGCACGCTGGCCGCGGCCACGCTCGCCGGCCAGGGCACGCGGATCGCGCCGATCGTGATCGGCAAGCTGCTGCTGCACCCGCTGATGGTGGCCGCGGCACTGGCCGCCGTCGCCCTGCTCGGCCTGCCGGCGCTGCCACGTGACCTGCACACCGCGGCCATCCTGCTCGCGGGCATGCCGATGATGGGCATCTACCCGCTGCTGGCGATGCGGCACGGCCACGAACGCCTCGCAGCGGCGGCGCTCTTCGGCGCCACCGTGGCCGCCTTCTTCACGCTCAACGCGATGCTGTGGGCGCTTGGGCACGGCGCCTGAACGCCGCGATGCGCCCGCTCAGCCGCACTGCCCCACGTAGCCGCAGGCGGTGCAGAAGTCGCAGCCGTCCTTGTGGATCATCGTCGCGTTGCCGCACTCCGGGCAGGGCCGTCCGGCCTGCAGCTTCGGCGCCTCGCGCACGGCACCGCTCCGCGGCGCGGCCAGCACCCCCATCTCGCGCAGCGGATAGCCCTCTTCGTCGAGCACGCCGAGCATCGCGTAGCGGTGGATCACCAGGCGCGCGAGATAGGCCACGGTGGAGGGCCAGGTCTGTTGCCGGCGCTGCCCCGGGATGAAGGCCATGAAGTGGCCCAGCGGCTCGGCATAGTTCAGCAGCTTGCGCAGCTTCATGCCGATCCACGCCGGGTCGATCACCCGCATGTCGAGCGAGAGCAACCTCGCCAGACCATCAAGCGCACGCGGGTAGTTGCCCGAGAGCGCGAGCGCGCAGGGCCGCGTCACCGGCACGCCATCGGGGCCGGGCAGCGTCACTTCCTTCAACGTCACGGTGAAGTGCTCGCCACTGGCGGGGTTGTCGATGTCCACCGCCCAGGCCAGCGTGCCCGAGGTGTCGGTGTGCGGCTCGTCGCGCGCGAACAGGGCGTCCATCACCGGCGTGGCCGCGCCCGCGGCAGGCGGCAGCACGCCGAGTTGTTCGCAGCGCCAGCGCAGCACCGCGGCTGTGGCCGCCACCACGCCCGGGAAGGGACGCCTCTCGCCGTGCGGCGGGAAGGGCATGTCGAACGGGCGCTCCTCTGCCACGGTGGCGAGTGCGTCGAGCTTCAACTCGAGCCAGGCCGGGTCGTCGGCGCGCAGGTCCATCGACAGCGTCTTGGCCAGCGCGCCCAGGCCGCGCGGCTGCTCGGCGCCGTTGACCCAAGTCTCGAAGGGCTGCGTGCGGTTGCTCCCCTCTTCCCTTGGCCACTCGCCGACGAAGAGCGCGAAGTCGCCGAACGGGTGCTGGATCATGTAGGTCCAGGCCGCGTTGCCGCCCGGCAGCTCGGGCCGGCCCGGCCAGCGCAACGAGGCCAGCACCGGCGCGCGCGGCGCGGCCAGCGCGAGACGCCGGTTGGCGTCGCTCACCGTCAGCGGCGCGGGCTGGGTCGACAACACGCTGCCGATCACCGCGTTGGGCCGGTAGGTGGCCAGACCTTTCAAGCCGAGCGACCAAGCCTGCTGGTAGAGCTGCTCGAAGTCGGCGTACGGGTAGTCGGCCGGCACGTTGACCGTCTTGCTGATCGAGGTGTCGATGAAGGGCGCCACCGCGGCCACCATCTGCGCATGCGCCTCGGCGCTCATCTCGAGCGCGGTGACGAAGGCGTCCGTCAGTGGCGCGTCCTCGCCCTTGAGGTGCCGGTACAGGCGCCAGGCATGGTCCTCGACCGCGTGCTCGACCAGGCGGCCGTCGGGGTCGCGCTTCTTGCGCGTGTAGGTCCAGCTGAAGGCGGGCTCAATGCCGTTGCTCGCGTTGTCGGCGAAGGCCAGGCTGATCGTGCCCGTGGGCGCGATCGACAGCAGGTGCGAGTTGCGGATGCCGTGCGCGCGCACGCGCTCCTTCAGCGCCGCCGGCAGGCGCGAGGCGAAGCGTCCGCCGGCCAGGTACAGGTCGGCGTTGAAGAGCGGAAACGCACCACGTTCGACCGCCAGGTCCACCGACGCGTCGTAGGCGGCGTCGCGCATCGCGGCCGAGATGCGCTGCGCGCACGCGCGCGCTGGCTCGGTGTCGTAGCGCAGGCCGAGCATCACCAGTGCGTCGCCCAGCCCCGTGAAGCCGAGGCCGATGCGGCGCTTGCTCATCGCCTCGTGCTGCTGCGCCGGCAGCGGCCACAGCGACACGTCGAGCACGTTGTCGAGCATGCGCACCGCCACCTTCACCAGTGCCGCGAAACCGGCCTCGTCGAAGGTCGCGTCGTCGTCGAACGGCTTCTTCACGAAGCGCGTCAGGTCGATCGACCCGAGGCAGCAGCAGCCGTACGAGGGCAACGGTTGCTCGGCGCAGGGGTTGGTCGCCGTGATCGACTCGCAGTAGGCGAGGTTGTTGTCGCGGTTGATCGCGTCAAGGAACAGCACGCCGGGTTCGGCATGGTCGTAGGTCGAGCGCATGACCTGATCCCACAGCGCACGCGCGGCTACCTTGCGGTAGACCCACTGGCCGTCGTCGCGCTGCCAGGCACCCGCGGCCTTGACCGTCGGTCCGGGCTCGGCACGGTGCACCAGTTCGATCTCGGTGCCGTCCTGCACCGCCTGCATGAAGGCGTCGGTGACGCCCACCGAGATGTTGAAATTGGCGAGGTCACCCTTGTCCTTGGCGTGGATGAAGGCCTCGATGTCCGGGTGGTCGCAGCGCAGCACGCCCATCTGCGCGCCGCGCCGCGAGCCGGCCGACTCGACCGTCTCGCAGCTGCGGTCAAAGACGCGCATGTAGCTCACCGGGCCCGAGGCATTGCTGCGCGTCGCGGCGACCCAGGCGCCTTGCGGCCGGATGCGCGAGAAGTCGTAGCCCACGCCGCCGCCACGGCGCATCGTCTCGGCCGCCTCGGCCAGCGCGGTGTAGATGCCGGGATGGCCGTCCTCGTCGTGGCGGATCGAGTCGCCCACCGGCTGCACGAAGCAGTTGATCAGCGTCGCCGCGAGCGGTGTGCCGGCCGCCGACTGGATGCGCCCGGCCGGGATGAAGCCGCCCTGCAGTGCCTGCAGGAAGCGCTCCTGCCAGTGCGCGCGGCGGTCCTCGGGCTCGGCCTCGGCGAGCGCACGCGCGACGCGCGCGAGCACGTCATCGACAGTGCGCTCATCGCCCTTGGCGTACTTGTCGCGCAGCACCTCGGCGCTGATCGCTTGGGCGGGCAGGGCCCGCGCCTTGGCACGGATGGAAGTCATTGCAGTGGGTCCCTTGGTTCAGATCTCGGGCCGGCGCCACAGCCACCAGGCCACGATGAGGAGAAAGGCCGGCAGCGCGAGCTTGACGGCCGATGGTGCGCCCGACACCGCGAGGAGCGCAACGCTTGCCAGCATCGAGATCGACGCCAGCCACTTCGCGCCGCGCGGCACCGCGCGGTGGTCGCGCCAGCGCCGGATCGGTGGACCGAGGCGCGGGTGCGCGAGCATCCAGGCCTCGACCTTCGGCCAGCCCTTGCCCGCGGCCCAGGCCGCGACGAGCAGGAACGGCGTCGTCGGCAGCACCGGCAGGAAGACGCCGATCACGCCGAGCACGAGGCAGCCCAGTGCGAGTGAGCGCCACAGCAGCAGGGTCGCCAGGCGCGTGATCACGAGGCCACCACCTCAGCCGACGCGCCAGATGCCCAGCGGATGCCGCGTCAGCGCGACACTGAGCATGGTCGCGAACACGATCAGCGCAGTCAGCAGGAAGCCGGCGCGCGCCATGGTGTGGCGTGCGCGCCTGAGCGCAAAGCTGCCGAGCACGATGTAGGCCACGAGGAGCAGGAGCTTGGCGCCGAGCCAAGGCTCACGAACCGGGTTCAAGCCGAGGATTGTCCACAGCGCCACGCCGGCACCGAGCAGGGCGGTGTCGATGACCACGCTGGCGACGCGGACCGTGCGCCACATCGGCCACTGCGCGTCGAGCAGCAGCGCGATGCCGCGCAGCGCGAAGAGACTGCCGCTGGCGATCACCAGGGCCACATGCAGTTGGCGCAGCGGCACCACCCAGCCCAGCGCCTCGACGATCATGCGTTCAGGCCGCTCCGGTTGCCACGCCCGGCGTCAGCAGGCGCTCGATCAGCGCGCGCACCGTCGCGATGCGTTCGCCGAAGGGCAGCGCGCCCGCGCCGCGGAAGAACAGGCCCTTGTCGACCTCGCCGCGCAGCGCCGAGGCCAGGCGCTGGTCGATGCAGAACTGGCCCCAGCCCGGCAGACCGTCGCGCAGCCCGCATTGCGCGAGGCAATCGAAGGCGAGCGTGCAGCGCGCCTTCTTGTGCACAGCAGCCTGCAGGCGCGGCAGCGCGTCGAGGTAGTTGCGCAGCCAGCGCGTCATCACCGCGCGCGCCGGCAGGCCGGCCACGCTGGTGAACTCGACCACGTCCTCGTCCTTGGCGCGTGCCAGCACCTGCTTGAAGTTCTCGTGCGCATCGCATTCCTCGGTGGCGACGAAGGGCGTGCCCAGCTGCACCGCCGCGGCACCGAGCGACTGCGCGCGCGCGATGTCCTCGAAGCGGCGGATGCCGCCGGCCACGATCAGCGGCACCTCGCGCTCGATGCCGGCGCTGCGC